>NZ_JAAYXO010000200.1 GCF_012515855.1 Gordonia sp. (in: high G+C Gram-positive bacteria) | reverse complement strand
GAGCAGCAGGTAGGTGACACCGAGGACGACGATCGCGGTGAACGCGAGGTAGACCACCGAGCCGATCTTGCCCGCCTGCGTCGACATATTGGCCAGCCCGGTGAGGTCGGCCACCAGCCAGACGGCGGCGGCCACGGCCAGGGAGATGCCGATGGTCACGATGGTGGTCCGCGCGACGTCGGTGAGACGGGAGACGCCGAGGCGCTTGTGCAGCAGATACTGTCCGACGAGCGCGCCGACGAGATAACCGAGCCCGTTGGAGAGCGAGAGCCAGCGGATCACGAGTTCGGGGTCGTCGAAGATGACCGGCCCGAGATACGACGTCGCCACCTTGACGACCGTGATGCCGATGACCATGAAGGTCGGTGTCCAGGCGTCCTCGCGGGCGTAGAAGACACGCAACTGGACGAGGGTCATCGCGTACGGGATCAGGGTGAACGCGCCCCACGCGAGGACCGAACCGAGCTGGGACGACACTTCGGCGCCGAACTTGCCGAAGTTGAAGATCGCGATGCCGATGGCCGGGCCGAAGAAGGTCATGAACGCGACCGTCGGCACCAGCGAGATCATCGTCAGGCGGGTGGCCAGCGACATGTCGTTGACGACGGAGTCGGTGTCGTCCGCTGCCGCGCTGCGCGACAGGCGCGGCATGATCGCCGTCAGAATGGTGACGCCGAGGACGCCGTACGGCAGCTGCAGCAGCTGCCAGTGGGTGTTGTAGATCGAGATGCCGTCGGCCGAGACGCTGGCGGCGATGCGGTAGGTGATCACCAGGCCGACCTGGAGCACCAGGACGTAGGCGACGATCGCGACGGCCATGCCGCCGAACTGGCGCAGGCGGGCGTCGATGCCCCACTGGAGCTTGAGGCGGACCCCGACCTTGCGGAGATACGGCAGCAGGATGCCGGCCTGGACGACGACGCCGAGGGTGGTTCCGACACCCAGGACCAGCAGTTGGGGATTGGTCATCTTGACCGGATTGAGGGTGGTCTCCCCCATCATCCGGAACAGGATCAGGGTGGTGATCTGGATGATGTTGTTCAGCACCGGCGCCCAGGCGCCCGGTTTGAACACGCCCTTCATGTTCAGAATCGCGATGAACAGGGCCGAGAGGCCGTAGAACAGGATCTCCGGGAGCAGCAGGTAGGCCAACGCTGTGGTCAGCTCGCGGTCGACCATGCCGTTGCCGACGTTGAGCATCGTGAGCAACGGTGCGGCGATGATCGCCACGACGGTGGCACCGCCCAGCAGGACGACGGTGATCGTGAAGATCCGGTTGATGAACCCGACGCCGCCGTCGTCGTCCTCGTTCTCGGCGCGGACGAGGACCGGGATCACGATCGCGGTCAGCACGGCGCCGAGGACCACCTCGGCGATCATCGCGGGCAGCACGTACGCGGCCTGGAATGCCGAGGCGATCGCACCGCCCAGCAGCGCCAGAACCAGGACGGTCCGGATGAAGCCGGTGATGCGGCTGATCAGGGTCGCGATCGCGATGGACCCGCCGGTCCGCATGATGCCGGCGTCGGAGTCGTCCGGTTTCGCGGTGGTCGGCTCGGCGTTCGTGGTGTCGCGATCGCTCATCAGCGTCCCCCGTCGTCCTTTCCGGTTTCGTCGCGTGCCGACTCGGTCGGCTGGTGCGACAGGTCCACCGGCTCCTCGTCGCCGACACGCGCGGTGGCGGCGAGGCGGGCCTGGTAGCTCAGTGTCGCCTGCTCCCGATCCTCGTCGTCGGGCTCTGGTCGATCTTCGTCGGCCGGGTCGGGTTCTCCCCTGAAACGGTGCCACAGACGACGGGCGGTCAGCAGGATGAGGATGATCGCCGCGGCGATCGTGATCCAGAACAGCGCCTTGCCGTAGGCGTTCGCGTACACCGACAGTTCGACGGGCGTGCTGAGCGGGACGTCGCTCGACGTCACCAGGCTGATGTGCACCGTTGCCGGTTCGGAACTCGACGCGTGGGTCGGGATCTGGAGCTGGCGGGTGCCCGCGGCCGGGATCTCGACGGTGCCGACGTCGCCGACTTCGAGGGTGTCGGGGGCATCGATGTCGAGACGTACTCGAATCGGCAGCGCCAGTGTGTTCCGCACCACGAGCAGGAGCGGACTGCGCTCGGAGGCGAGCGTGTACCGACCGCTGGGATCGAGGAGCGACACGCCCTGCTGCATCTGGTGGAGGGTCTTGCCGACGGCGCCCAGTCGCTGCTCGCGCTCCTTGCGCGTCACGGTGTTGTCGGTGGTCGACGCGCTCGAGACGGCCCGGAGGAGGTCGTCGCGGAGTGGTGCCAGGTACTCGGCGGGCGTGGTGACGGTGTTGGCGTCGCCGACGAGGGCTGCCTGCATCCGGTCGATGCGGTCGATCCGCTGGCGGATGGTCTCGGCCTCGAGCTGGGTGATGGGGTAGCCCGCCGCGACCTCGGGATTGATGTCGCCGGGGATCTGGAACTGTGCCCGCGCATCGGCGGCGGGCATCTCGTCGATCACCGTCGCGAGTGGGACGGGGCGAGCGACCCCGGACGACAGCATCAGCGCGGCCGTGTCGCGCAGGACGCGCGCGTCTTCGACAGTCGGCGACCAGTACGTCGGCGGCATCACGAACGACGACCGCCCCGTTGTCGGCAGTCGGGCGGCGGGGGTCTCGTCGTTGGCGGTGGGCGACGGGGCGTCGAGCATCGGGAAGGTCAGTGCCGCGGCCGCAGTCTGCCTGCGGCTGGCGGCCGACTCGTCGGTGAGGTGCGGCTGCTGCCAGTTGGGCATGATCGCGGGGACCACCGGGGTGAGTCCGGCGGCTCCGAGAGCAGCGCTGACCGACATGTCGTATGTCTGCACCGCGAGGCCGGACTCGTCGTAGCGTCCCGACCCGCTGCCGCCCGTCGGGCCCTGGTCGGCCCCGACCGGCAGGAGGGAGCTCGCTGCGATCGCCGAGGCGGTGATGCCCTGTTCACGGAGCAGTGCGCCGGTCTCGTCGGTGAGGGTGCCGGTGGCCGGAATGGTGAGGCCGCGGATGGTCTTGACGCCGAGCACGGAGTCGACGGTGTCGTACGGCTGCAGGAGGGCGCGTTTGGTGAAGTCCTCGTCGTCGACCGAGTGCAGGGACGGGAGGCCCGCTTGAGCGAACGGCAGCGCGGTGACGCACATCCGGCGGGCGACCCTGGTGAGGCGTTTGATCCATGCCGACGCGGCGGTCGCGCCCTGGCCGTCGTGCGTTGCGGCGTTGGGATCGGCGGGATCACTGGTGACGGTGTACCCGTCGGCCATCTGCTGCACCGTGGCCAGCAGGTCGGGATCCACCGCCAGACAGATGGAGTCCCGCACCGGGTCCGCGGGGATCGGCTCGGGTTCGGGATTGGGCGGCGCCGATGGATTCGTGAGCTCGGGAGAACTCGGGCCGGTGACGCCGACGAGGCTCTCCAGCGCATCCAGCGCGATGCCCAGCCGACCGTCGGGCTGCAGCGAATGGCCCAGCGCGTCGCTGATCAGACGCAGGTCGGTGGTGTCGCCGCCGAGAATGCCGGGGGCCTCCTGCGGACTCGCCGCAAGGGGCCAGATCATGGTGAACGCGGAGGGGCTCGACGTGTTCGGAGCCACCGTTCCGTCGCGCCCGAGCAGCGGGTTGCCCACAGCGCCGGTGCCCGGCTCCACGTAGTCGGCGGCCCGACCGCGATCGGCGGGCAGCGACAGCACCGGGATCATCGTCCGAGATTCGGCGATGGTGACGGCGCCCAGGTCACGCGGACTGCCGGTCACATTCACCATCAGCGGATAGACACCCGCCTGAGTGAGGCCCAGTCCGCCGGGTCCGTCGATCGGGACTTCGACGGTGAAGTCGATCGACTTCTCCCGGCCCAGAGTGCCGGCGATCTTCTTGGCTCGGCTGACGACGCCGAACTCGGTGGCCGGGGAGGTCAGCGTGCTGCGCAGCTGATACGACTCGGAGACGCGATTGCCACGCTGCAGCCGGACGCTGAGGTCGCTGATGGGCCGATCGGCCGTGTTGACGACCTTGCCGCGCACCGTGACCGTTCTGCCGGTGGACGTCGTCACCGTCGTGGGCGTCACCTCGGTGAGGCCCACGCTCGCGTACGAGGTCGGACTGCTGGGCTCGGCGTGCGCGGTCGGTATCGCGCCCATCGTCAGTGCCAGCAGGATCGAGATCGCCGACAGGACGAGGAAGCGCAGCAGCGGGTGGCGCGACGCGGAGCGGTCAGCTGTCACCGGAGGCGGTGCGACGCGGGCGCCGCCGACGTCGACGAGGTTTCGGCGCTGGCGGCGGTTCGTTGCGTCGCTGATTGCGTGCGGCTGCGGCTTTCTCATAGTCGTTCGGCTCGGTGCGGAGGCAGCTGGCTTCGGACTGCGCCAACCGATGAGGGTCGCCCTGCAGGTCGGCGATCACCGACTCGGCCATCCGTGCCAGACGCCGCTCGTCAGAGTACGTGAGGCGACGGGGCAGTTCGGTGAGCGGCACCCAGGCGACGGCGCTGACTTCGTAATCCGCGTCCGACAGCTCACCGCCGGTGAACCGCAGCAGGTAATGGTGGACGGTCTTGTGGATCCGTTTGCCCTCGCTGACGAACCAGTAGTCGATCTTCCCGAGCGGTGCGACGATGGTGCCCTCGATGCCGGTCTCCTCGGCGACCTCGCGCATTGCGGTCTGCTCGGCGGTCTCGCCGGTCTCGATGTGGCCCTTCGGCAACGACCACATCATCCGGCCGCGACGGTCGATCCGGCCGATCAGCGCGGCAGAGAGCTCCCCGAACGGCGCATCGAGGTCCGACAGCACCAGCCCGCCCGCCGACGTCTCGCGGACGGTGTGCAGCCGCGGCGGGTTCTCGGCGTCCGGATGCCGCGCGGTGCGACGCCGTGTTCGGGGCATCGAGGCAGGCGAGTTGGCCGTGCCGAGGCGGACGTCGGCGGCGAGGTCGGACGGCTTGGTCGCGGCCGCGACGTCGCCGTCGACGGCCTTCGCGGGGCCGTTTTTCGGGGTGTTCTTGGCTCCGTTGTTCTTGGCTCCGCTGCTCTTGTGCCCACTGTTGCGCGGGCCCCCGCCCTTCCCCGTGTGCTTGGATCCGCCGTTGCGCGGCGAACCGTTGCGCTTCTTCGTCGCGTTCGTGGGGGTCGCATTCTTGGACGTCGAGGGTGCCGATTCGGCGGCCGCGGGACTGTCGCCGACCGTGCTCTCGAGGCTCTCCTGCTGCCCCGGTCCGGAACCCGATAGCCTGCCGCGACGACGTCGTC
The DNA here is from genome assembly GCF_012515855.1 of Gordonia sp. (in: high G+C Gram-positive bacteria). Taxonomy (GTDB): domain Bacteria; phylum Actinomycetota; class Actinomycetes; order Mycobacteriales; family Mycobacteriaceae; genus Gordonia. Next base: position 24,374 of record NZ_JAAYXO010000200.1, on the reverse strand, counting down.
CGCGCCGATTCCGACGGGATCGGGACGATTGGCCACTACCGGCGCCCTGCTGGTTGGCACTACTCTTGGGTGCGGAACCACCCTTGCCCGAGCCGCCTCCGGACGCAGCATCGACCGCCGGAGCGTCAGATTTGACGTCCGGGCGCTGCAGCGAGGGTTCAGCGGACACACTCCGATGCTAGCCGCTTGTAACCCGGCGTTAGCTCAGCCGACCGTCGAACAGGTTGAGCGGGTCGGGAGTCGGTAGTCTCTCATCACATGATGGAGACTGCGCCACGAGCACAGATGAGCGACGACGACCGCTCAGAACGTCGCACGCGCCTGTTGGCGTCCGCGACCGACACGTTGCAGTCCTACAGTGACATCCTCTCGCCGCTCGCCGCGCGTTTCGCCGACCGCGGCCACGACCTGTACCTGGTGGGCGGCTCGGTGCGCGACGCTGTGCTGGGCCGATTGGCGGGCGACCTCGACTTCACCACCGACGCGCGCCCCGCCGTGATCGCCGAGATCCTCAAGGCGTGGGGCGACGCCGTCTGGGACACCGGGATCGAGTTCGGCACCGTGAGCGCGGCGAAGGACGGCGCGACCGTCGAGATCACCACATTCCGGTCGGACATCTACGACCAGCAGAGCCGGAACCCGGTGGTCACGTTCGGCGACACGCTGGAGGGCGACCTGGTGCGCCGTGACTTCCGGATCAACGCGATGGCGGTGAAGCTGCTCGCCGACGGCGGTCAGGAGTTCTGCGATCCCCTCGACGGCATGCAGGACCTCCTCCGCGGGGTCATCGACACGCCGGCCGCGCCCGAGTCGTCGTTCAACGACGACCCGCTTCGCATGCTGCGCGGCGTCCGATTCGTCTCCCAGCTGGGATTCCGGATGGCCGACCGCGTCCTCGAAGCCACCCGGGAGATGGCCGGACAGATCGAGCGGATCACCGTCGAGCGGATCCGGGTGGAGCTCGACAAGATGATCTGCGGCGACTACCCGCTCGAAGCGGTGGACCTGCTGGTGGAGACGGGGCTCGCCGAACTCGTGATCCCGGAGATCCCCGGCATGAAGCTGACGATCGACGAGCATCACCAGCACAAGGATGTCTACCAGCATTCGCTCACCGTGCTGAAGCAGGCGATCGACCTCGAGGACGGTGAACCCGACCTGGTCCTGCGCTGGGCCGCACTGCTCCACGACATCGGCAAACCGGCCACACGCAGGCATGAGGAACGCGGCGGCGTCAGCTTTCACCACCACGAGGTGGTCGGAGCCAAGATGGTGCGGAAGCGGATGCGAAAGCTGAAGTACCCGAATGCGGTGGTCGAGGACGTCGCACAGTTGGTGTTCCTGCACCTGCGCTTCCACGGGTACGGCGACGGCAAGTGGACCGACTCCGCGGTGCGCCGGTACGTGACCGACGCCGGTCCCCTGCTGGATCGCCTGCACAAGCTGGTGCGCGCCGATTGCACCACGCGCAACCGACGCCGGGCCCGTCGCCTGCAGGAGACCTACGACCACCTCGAGGAACGCATCGACGTCATCAAGGAGGCTGAGGACCTCGACCGCGTGCGCCCCGACCTCGACGGCAACGCGATCATGGAGCTGCTGGGCCTGGCACCCGGCCCCGAGGTCGGCCAGGCGTGGAAGTACCTCAAGGAACTCCGGCTCGACGTCGGCCCGATGAGCCGCGAGGACGCCGAGGCCGCACTTCGCAAGTGGTGGACCGATCGGCAGAATGGCGACTGAGCACGCACTTCGGACACACGGGTAGATTTGGTCTCATGTACTGCAGCGCGCTCGGTGAACAGTGGCACGACGCTCGGGTCGAACCCGCGATCGGACATCTCGATTCGGCTTCGGCGGGGCGGTCGTCGAACGGGGTCATCCAGACCCTGCATCAACACCTGATCCGTGAGGCGGAGATCGGCGCCTACGTGGCCGCCGACGAGCGGGCCGCCGACCTCGAGGAGGGCCGTCGGGCACTCGGTGCCCTGATCGGGCACGGCCCCGAGGAGATCTCGTTCCGCGACAGCGCGCGCGCAGCGCTCCGCGGTGTGCTCAACGGGATGAAGCTGCCGCTGTCGGCCACGGTGTGGGTGGCGACCAACGAGTTCGGTCCCAACCTCGACGAGTTCGAACGACGCGGCTTCGCGGTCCGCCCGATGCCGACCATCGACGTCTACGGTCGCGTGGACGTCGACTCGCTCGAGAACATGCTGCAGTTCGAGCAGCCCGACTTCATCCACGTGTGCCACATCGGTTCGGCGAGCGGCGTGGTGCAGCCGGTCGCGGAGATCGTGCAGGTGGCCCACAACGCAGGCGTTCCGGTGCTGGTCGACATGGCGCAGTCGGTCGGGCACGTCCCCACCGTGACCGGTGCCGACGTCGTCTACGGCACCTCGCGCAAATGGCTCACCGGCCCTCGGGGCGTCGGCTTCGTGGCGGTCCGTGCCGACTCGTTGGTCCCGGTGTCTGTGGAGTCGTCGGAGTCGTTCATCGCCGGGCAGTTGGCGCTCTCGACCGCCGTCGCCGAGTTCTCCGCGATCGATCAGCAGCTGGTCTACCAGGAACTCGCCGGGGTCGGCCGCATGACCCGCGAGCGCCTGCACGGCATCGGCAGCTGGGAGGTCATGGAACCGGTCGACGAGCCGTCGGCGCTGGTCACGCTGGCCCCGCCGCCGGGCTGGCAGCCCGCGGATGTGCTGGCCGCCCGCGATCGGCTGCGTGATCTCGGCCTGCTCGTCACCGCAGCCGACTCCTGGCGTGCCCCCTTGGCGGGCGAGCAGTCGCTGCTGCGGGTGAGTCCGCACCTCGATGTGCGGCGCGAGCAGATCGACCAGCTCGCGACCGCCATCCGGACGATGGGCTACTGACCTGACTGTTACTGACCTGACTGCCACTGGGCTGACTGTTACTGAACAGGCTGCCGCTGTTCGCGGGGTCCCGGGTGGATGACCTGACTCGGTGGCTCACCGAGCTGGTGGACGCCGCGCCTGCGTGGTCGGTGTATCTGATCGCCTGCAGCGTGGTGTACCTGGAGACCGCGATCGTGGTGGTGGGACTGATCGCGCCGAGCGAAGCCGTGTTGATCGCCGCGGGGGTCGTCGCGGCCATCGGCAAGCCGAACATCGGTGTGCTCGTCGTCAGCTGCGCCATCGCGGCCTTGGCCGGCGACACCACCGGCTATTGGCTGGGGCGCGCAGGCGGGCCGCGATTCATGAAGACCAAGATCGGGCACCGCATGGTGCGGCGCACCCGCCGGTCGGGATATCACCCGCCGGGCGCCAAGGACGCGTTCATCGCGGTCGCCGCGGCGCGCTGGGTGAGCTACGTCCGCAGCGTCTCACCGCTGCTCGCGGGCAGTCGTCGGATGCCCTATCGCCGCTACGCGGTCGCTACGGCCGTCGGCGGGACCACCTGGTCGGCGACCATTCTGCTGGTCTCGTACGGCGTCGGCGCCACACTGGGCGCCAAAGTGGCGCTGGTGGTCGTGGTCTGTGTCGCGGGCCTCGCGCTGCTGGTGCTGCTGATTCGACGGCTGATGGCGCATCGCGCCGTCGCGGACGAGCGCGGCTAGTTCTCTTCCGGCCGCAGCGGGAAGGTCGAGAGCAGGGGCAGCGGCCAGGGCTGACGTCGCAGGACGTGCTGCCAGATGTCCACCGACGGCTCCGACAGCAGATCGGTGGGAAGGCTCTGCGTCACGATCCAGCTGCCCTCGGAGATCTCCTCGTCCAACTGTCCGGCGTCCCAACCCGCGTAGCCGGCGAAGATGCGGACACCGGTGAGGATCTGCGCGAGATCTTCCGGGTCGGCGTCGAGGTCGACCATCGCCACCGGTCCCAGCACCTGGTGCAGCTTCGGTTGGGCGCCGACGTCGACGCCGGTCTTGGCGACGCCGAGGCACAGGGCAGACGACGTTCCCACCGGTCCCCCGACGAATACCGCCCGCGGACGGGCGGCGAGCTCGGCCCAGGCGGGCAGCACGTTGAAGACGGCTGCGTCGGACATACGGTTCAAGACCACCCCGAGGGTGCCCTGCGCATCGTGCTCGATCACGTAGATCACCGTGCGCGCGAAAGTCGGCCCGGTGAGCCCGGTGGACGCGATCAACAGACTTCCCGCGGTCACCTCGGGCTGATTCGTCAGATAGTCGGATCCGGACACTCCTCAATCATGACACCCGGAGTCGTCGGCCGCCGATATCCGGCCCGTGTCGGGCCGTAAACTCGACAGTGTGAAGTCCCTGCGGTCGTTGATGCATGCCCCGGGTCTCTTTCGACTGCTCTCCGTCCGCCTGACGAGCCAGCTGAGCGATGGTGCCTTTCAGGCGGCACTGGCCTTCTCGATCCTGTTCAACCCCGACCGGCACACCGACCCCCTGGCGATCGCCGGCGGGTTCGCGGTCCTCCTGCTCCCCTATTCACTCCTCGGCCCGTTCGCGGGCGCGCTCCTGGACCACTGGGACCGGCGACGCGTCCTGTTGTGGGTCAATCTGTTGCGCGCGGTCGCGATCGTGCTGGTGGCCGTCACCATGAGCACCAGCAGTCCCGACACCGTTGTGCTGATGTGCGCGCTGTTGGTGACCGGCTGCAGTCGACTGGTGGCGTCGGGTCTGTCGGCGAGCCTGCCGTTGGTCTCGCCGCCGTCGCTCATCGTCGAGGTGAACTCGGTGTTCACCACGCTCGGCGGCGGCATGCTGGCCGCGGGCGCCGGCGTCTCCGGCGTGCTGCGCCTCATCTTCGGCGCGGACAACGGGGGGTCGGGCGCCACCTTGCTTGCCGGTGCGGTCTTCGCGGTGATCGCGGCCCTGCTGGCGGGCGGTTTCGCGCCCCGACAGCTCGGTCCGGACCGGCCCGACGGACTGGGACACACGGCGATCTATTCGCTCGCGCACGGTCTGGCGCACGGAATGCGCGCGGTGCTGAAGGCTCCGAGCGTCGGGATCGCCCTCGCCGCGATCGGTACCCATCGGCTGGTGTTCGGCGTCAACACGCTGATGTTCCTGCTGCTGGTGCGCCACACCGAACTCGGCGACGCGCTGGGCGCCAATGTCCGTGCCATCACGCTGATCGGCGGGTCGGTGGCGCTCGGCGCCTTGATCGCCGCGGGCACCACCCCGGTGTCGATCCGGTTCATCGGGCGCCGCGGCACCATCATCGGAGCTCTGCTGATCGGGGCGCTCGCTGAGCTCGGCCTGCTGACACTGCGCCCGGTCCCGGTGCTGATCGCCGCCGCCGTGGTCGGTCTGGCGGGACAGACGGTGAAGCTCTGCGGTGACGTGGCGATGCAGTGCGACATCTTCGACACCTATCGGGGGCAGGTTTTCGCTGTTCAGGACGCCTTGTTCAACACCGCGTTCGTCGCCGCGATCTTCTTTGCGGCACTGTTCGTCCCCGCGGACGGCTTCAGTGTGCCGCTGGTGATCGGTTGTTCGGTCCTCTATGCCCTGACCGCGGCCTGGGTGATTCGGGAAGGTCAGCGCGCCGAGGGGCCGGTGCCTCCACCGCTGGCCGAGGAACCGGTGGCCACCTCGCGGTAGCCGTCGGCGTACCCGTCGCCGTCGGTGTCGAGCAGGGCGATGTCGGGAACGGTGTCGTCGTCGGTGTCGAGGAGCGTCTCGCGCGGACCTTCGCCCGGAGCACCCGGCACCCCGGTTCCCTCGCCACCGGCCTCCTCGCCACTGGTCCCCTCGCTACTGGGTCCCGATGCTCCCGTGCCCCAGATTCCGGTTCCATCGTCGGCGAATCGGGCTTCGGGGGTTCCGTCGTCGTCGAGATCGAGTGCCGACAGGTCGCAGCGACCGTCGCCGTCGGTGTCCCACATCGCGTCGTCGCGGAGACCGTCGCCGTCGAAGTCGAGAGATACGGCGTCGAGCGTGCCGTCGCCGTTCAGGTCGAGGTCGGCGGGCGAGCTCCACCGGTGCACGTCGCCGCCGCCGTCTCCGAAGTAGTACTCGATCACGGGGTCCATGCAGATTGGACGCACCCGAGCCGCGGACGGTTCCGCGACACGCCGGTCAGGCGGTTTCGGCGATCGCCTGCTTCTCGTAGCGGCTGGCCAGAATGGAGCACAGCACCAGCTGAACCTGGTGGAAGATCATCAGCGGCAGCACGATGAAACCGACGGTGCCGCTCGCGAACATGACGGTGGCCAGCGGGAGTCCGGTGGCCAGCGACTTCTTGGTTCCGCAGAACTGGATCGCGATCACGTCCTGGCGGTCGAAGCCCATGCGTTCGGGCACCCACCGGGTCAGCATCAGCATCGCCACGACGAACACCGTCGAGATCAGCACTACGACCACCACGTCCCACGCGCTGACGATGGACCACATGCCCGACACCACGCCGCCGCTGAACGCCACGTAGACCACCACGATGATCGAACTCCGGTCGACGTACTTGGTCGGCGCGGCGTACTTGGCCATGAATCCGGAGATCAACGGTCGGCACAGCTGTCCGACGATGAATGGAACCAGGATCTCCAGGACGATCTTGAGGATCGACGAGCCCGTGATGTGCACGCCCTGGTCGGTGCTCATCAGCATGATCACCAGCAGCGGCGTCAGGAAGACGCCGATCAGATTCGACGCGGACGCGCTCACGATCGCGCCCGCCACGTTGCCGCGGGCGATGGAGGTGAACGCGATCGACGACTGCACCGTCGACGGCACCAAGGTCAGGTACAGCATGCCGTCGGCCAACTGGTTGCCGATGACCGGTGCCAGTACCGGGCGAAGCAGCAGGCCCACGATCGGGAAGAGGATGAACGTGAAGCTCAGGATGGTCAGGTGCAGTCGCCAGTGGGTGAGGCCCTCGAGTGCCTCACGGGGATGCAGGCGCGCGCCGTACAGGAAGAACAGCAGGGCGATCAGGCCGACCACGACCCAGTCCATGACGTCGGCGAACGTACCGCGCGCGGGGAACAGCGCGGCGACCACCACGGCGAGGAAGATCGAGAGAACGAAGCCGTCGATCGGCGAACGATCGAGGAGTTTGCGCATGCCGGCCTTAGACGGCGTGGTTGTGCGTGTTGTCCTCGGACAGGCACATGCCGCTCAGCGAGCACGAACCGCAGCTCGATTCGCCGCAGTCCGCGGCGGCCTTCTCGGCGTCCGCGGTGCTCGTGCTGTCGGATGCCCCGGCACCGCACGACGACGCGGGCTGATCGGAGCAGCCGCCCGCGGTGTCACCGGAATCGGAGCAGCAGCCGCAGCCGCCGGCCTCGTCCGGAATCGCGCGAGCCGCGGCCAGTGCCACGCCCCCGACGGCGGAGATCACCAGGACCGCGACCACGATGCCGAACAGTGCGACCAGGAAACCCCACGAACCGATGAACAGCCCGATGAGGCCGGTGGCGAGGAGGATGACGCCCGACCCCAGGTAACCGGGGGCCGCCACCTTGTTGGCGACGGCGAACGTCTCGTCGGAGCGCAGGGTCTCGGGCGACCGCACGCCCCCCCAACGATTCCGACGGAGCGCGCCGGTCAGTCCGGCGACGCCGATTCCCAGCGACCCGGCTGCGAGCACCAGTGCGAGAACCGAGAGGACGACAGACACGATAGACACGCGGTCAGTCTACGTCGGTCCCGACCGATGCCCTAAATGTCGGCGACGTTCGTGGTGCGGCCGACAGCGCTGATGGGCGACGCGCCGACGGTGGGCCGCGCGCCGCCTGATTTCCGACACGCGAGGTAACGATTTACGCTGGTCGGGTGACTTCTGCTGATTCGACGAATCGTCCGGCCGACACCGAGGGCCACCGGTACACCGCCGCGACCGCGGGTGAGATCGAGGGTCGCTGGCAGGAGTACTGGACTGCCAACCAGACTTTTGCCGCGCCGAACCCCGTCGGGCCGCTGGCCGGCGACTTCTCCGCGTTCGCCGGCGGCGACAGCCCGGAGGCCGACGACAAGCTCTTCGTCCAGGACATGTTCCCGTACCCGTCGGGCGCGGGCCTGCACGTCGGACACCCCCTCGGGTTCATCGCCAGCGATGTCTTCGCGCGCTATCAGCGGATGACCGGGAAGAACGTCCTGCACACGATGGGCTTCGACTCGTTCGGCCTGCCCGCCGAGCAGTACGCCGTGCAGACCGGCACGCACCCGCGGACCACCACCGAAGCGAACATCGAGCGCTACCTGCAGCAGATCCGCCGTCTGGGTCTGGGCCACGACGAACGTCGCCGGGTGGCGACCACCGACCTCGAGTTCTACCGCTGGACGCAGTGGATCTTCCTGCAGATCTACAACGCCTGGTTCGATCCCGAGCTGGGTAAGGCGCGACCGATCGACGAGCTGGTGGAAGAGTTCGAGAACGGTGGGCGCGAGATCGAGGACGGCCGCGACTGGGTGGCGCTCAGCGCCGTCGAACGTCGCGAAGTCCTGGACGACTACCGCCTGGTGTACCTGAGCAACTCGCTGGTGAACTGGTGCCCCGGACTCGGCACCGTGCTGGCGAACGAGGAGGTCACCGCCGACGGGCGCAGCGAGCGCGGCAACTTCCCGGTGTTCCGCAAGAACCTGCGCCAGTGGATGATGCGGATCACCGCCTACTCCGACCGCCTGCTCGACGACCTCGACCTGCTGGATTGGCCGGAGAAGGTCAAGACGATGCAGCGCAACTGGATCGGTCGTTCGCGCGGTGCGCAGGTGAAGTTCCCGGTGCCCGGCGCGTACGCCCAGGGCGGCAGCGCCGCCGCCATCGAGGTCTTCACCACCCGCCCCGACACGCTGTTCGGCGCCAGCTACATGGTCCTGGCACCCGAACACGAGCTGGTCGACGCGATCGTCGCCGAGGAGTGGCCGGAAGGCACCGATCCCCGCTGGACCGGCACCACCGACGGTGCGGCCACGGGATACCACCACGCCGATCCGAAGAGCGCTGTCGCGGCCTATCGTGCGGCGATCGCGGCCAAGAGCGACATCGAGCGTCAGGAGAACAAGGAGAAGACCGGTGTGTTCACCGGTGCCTTCGCCACCAACCCGGTCAACGGTCGGCCCGTTCCGGTGTTCATCGCCGACTACGTGCTGATCGGCTACGGCACCGGCGCCATCATGGCCGTCCCCGGCCACGACACCCGCGACCACGAGTTCGCGACCGCCTTCGGGCTGCCGGTGATCGAGGTCATCGGGTCCGACGCGGGCGTCGTCGAGGCCGCGTATACCGGCGACGGACCGCTGGTGAACTCCGACTTCTTGAACGGGCTCAACGTCGACGAAGCCAAGGCCGCGATGATCGCGCGCCTGGAGGCCGACGACACCGGCACCGGCACCGTTCAGTACAAGCTGCGCGACTGGCTGTTCGCCCGTCAGCGCTACTGGGGCGAGCCCTTCCCCATCGTGTACGACGCGCAGGGCGCCCCGCACGCGCTGCCCGAGTCGATGCTGCCGGTGGAACTGCCCGAGGTGGCCGACTACCAGCCCGTCGCCTTCGAACCCGACGACGCCGACAGCGAGCCGTCGCCGCCGCTGGCCAAGGCCGCCGACTGGGTGACCGTGGAGCTCGATCTCGGCAACGGACCGCAGACCTACACCCGCGACACCAACGTGATGCCGCAGTGGGCGGGCAGCTCCTGGTACCAGCTGCGGTACATCGATCCGACCAACGACGAGACGCTGTGCGCCAAGGAGAACGAGGCGTATTGGATGGGCCCGCGCCCGGCCGTGCACGGTGAGAACGACCCCGGTGGTCTGGACCTGTACATCGGCGGCGTGGAGCATGCGGTGCTGCACCTGCTGTACTCGCGGTTCTGGCACAAGGTGCTGTTCGACCTCGGCTACGTCACCAGCCGCGAGCCGTACCGTCGCCTGTTCAACCAGGGCATGATCCAGGCCTACGCGTACACCGACTCGCGTGGCGTCTACGTGCCCGCCGACGAGGTGGAAGCCCGCGACGGCAAGTACTTCTATGAGGGCCAGGAGGTCACGCAGGAGTACGGAAAGATGGGCAAGTCGCTCAAGAACTCCGTCGCTCCCGACGAGATCGCCCGCGACTACGGCGCCGACACCCTGCGGGTGTACGAGATGTCGATGGGTCCGCTGGACCAGTCGCGCCCCTGGGCCACCAAGGACGTCGTCGGCGCGCAGCGCTTCCTGCAGCGCGTCTGGCGCCTGGTTGTCGACGAGGAGACCGGCGACGTCCGCGTGGTCGACGAGGCCCCGTCCGACGACGCGAACAAGGCGCTGCACAAGACCATCGAGGGCGTGCGCGACGACTTCGCCAACCTGCGGACCAACACCGCGGGCGCCAAGTTGATCGAGCTGACCAACTTCCTGACCAAGAACTACCCCGGCGGCGCTCCCCGCGAGTCGGTGCAGGGCCTGGTCCTGATGCTCGCGCCACTGGCACCGCACCTGGCCGAAGAACTGTGGAGCCGCCTCGGCAACGACGGCTCGCTGGCCCGCGGCCCGTTCCCCGAGGTCGACGAGAAGTGGCTGGTGGAGGACTCGATCGAGCTGCCCGTCGCCGTCAAGGGCAAGCCGCGCAGCCGCATCACCGTGGCCGCCGACGCCGACGAGGCGACGGTCGTCGCCGCGGCCCTGGCCGATGAGAAGATCGCCGCGCTGCTCGACGGCGGTGAGCCCCGCAAGGTCATCTTCGTCCCCGGCAAGATGGTCAACATCGTTCCGTAGGGGCTGAGCGCCCTATCCGCGAACTACGCGGATAGGGCGGGTCGTCGCATCCGCGGGACTCGGTGGAATCCGCGGTCTTCCTGACTCCGCGGATTCGGCCGAAGCACGCGGATACGTGCTTACACCGAGATCCGCTTCTGCTCCCCCACGCCGAAGACGCCGTCGACCTTCATCGACGCCGTCTCGGCTTCGATGGTCCCCTCGTACCAGCCGTAGGGCGCGTAGTACTCGGCGAGCATCTTGCGGGGGCCGACGTGTTGCGTCGACTGCACGGTGGGCGTGAACGTCACGTCGACGGCACCGGCGTCGTCGCGGATGTACCACTTGCCCCACGGGCCGTCGGGCCGCGTCACGTGGACCGCGGGCAGTCGGTGCACCTGATCGCCGATCCACAGGGCGTTCTCGTTGAACACCCCGGGATTGCGGATCTGATTGTCGGTGAGGTTGAAGCCTTCGATGACGCCAGCGGCACTGCGGCGGATGCCGGTGACCCAGTCGTACTTCATCGGCCGCGGGTAGTCGCCGTGATGGTCGTCGAGGATCAGGAAACCGCGGTCGTCGGCCAGCCCGACGCGCTCGCCGTCGATGGCGAGGGAGCCGGACGCGGGCATCATCGTCTTGTGCGAGTACAGCGCCTTGTTGTCGTCGAACGGATGCACCACGACCAGGTCGCCCGCCTGGTCGGCATGGCCGGTCACGTGCAGGGCCAACGGCGCCTTCAGCGCGGTGCCGTGGTGGACGGCGTCGACGGTCAGCGCACCGTCGGGCAGGTTGTTGCCGATCTCGATCCGCAGACCGCCGAACTCGCCGGACGAGATGGTGTCGTCGAGGCCGCGTGCGACGGTGAGCATCGGCGACGGGAGTTTGGTCTCCCAGCGCGCGATGGTCGCCGCCTGCTTGTTGACGACGAGGACCTGCAGCAGGCCCAGGGCTTTCGCGTTGTAGACCGCGCCGAGGACGAACCAGTCGTCGTCGCCGAGCTGGAAGGCCTCCCACTCCTTGAGGCCCAGGTTGCGCGTCTGACGCGGTACCGCCGACAGCGGACCGGTACCGGCCGCGTCGAGCGGATTGATAGTGGGAATGGGCCCGTTGTACGTGCCGAAGTTGTAGTTCCCGGACGGCGAGACCAGGGACTGCGGCGGGGCGGTTGCGGCGGGAGGAAAGACCACGGTGTTCATCGGAGTCGACCTTAGCCGAGGTTCTGAACCTGAGCCTCCGACGTCCCGACGGGTGCGGATGCCCGTGTTCGCTTACTGGATCGACGCTCGCTCACCTCCGGAAGTGAGCGAGCGTCGATCCACCAAGCGATCGTCGGCGACGTGAGCGAACGAGGGCTTGGCATCTATCTTACTCAGTAGTAAGGTCTCCTCATGGCTATCAACCTTGAGCTCCCGGAGAAGCTGAACTCCACGGTCGAGCGCGCACGTCTTGCCGCCGAGCACATCTTCCGGCCCATCTCTCGCAAGTACGACAATGCCGAGCACGAATACCCCACCGAGCTCGACGAACTCGGCAAGCTCGCCAAGCAGGGTCGCGGCGGCGACAAGGATGCCGACAAGTCGGCGGACGCCGGCGAGGGAACCGTCAACGGCGCCAACCTGCGTTCGGTGCTGAACGCCCGCGAGCTCGGCTGGGGCGACGTCGGCCTGATGCTCTCGATCCCCTACCAGGGCCTCGGCAACGCGGCCATCGCCGCCGTCGCCAACGACGAGCAGCTCGAGCGCTTCGCCGACGTCTGGGCGGCCATGGCCATCACCGAGCCCGGCTTCGGCAGCGACTCCGCCGCCGTCTCGACCACCGCGGTGCTTGACGGCGACGACTACGTCATCAACGGCGAGAAGATCTTCGTCACCGCAGGTTCGCGCGCGGACCACGTGGTGGTCTGGGCGACGCTCGACAAGACTGTCGGCCGTGCCGCCATCAAGAGCTTCGTGGTGCCGCTGAACAGCAAGGGCGTGATGGTCGCGCGCCTGGAGGAGAAGCTGGGTCTGCGTTCGTCCGACACCGCCGTCATCGTGTTCGACGACGTCCGCGTCCCCGCCGAGAACCTGCTCGGCACGCCCGAGATCGAGGTCCGCAAGGGCTTCGGCGGCGTGATGCAGACCTTCGACAACACCCGCCCGGTGGTCGCTGCGATGGCCGTCGGCCTCGGTCGCGCGGCGCTAGAAGAACTGCGTCGGATGCTCGAGGACGCCGGACACGAGATCGACTACGACCGTCCGGCCGCCGTTCAGCACGCCGCCGTCGCGGACTTCATCCGCCTGGAGTCGGACTGGGAGTCGTCCTGGATGCTGACCCTGCGTGCGGCCTGGATGGCCGACAACAAGACGCCGAACTCCAGCGAGGCGTCGATGTCGAAGGCCAAGGCCGGCCGCATGGTCACCGAACTGACCAACAAGGCCGTCGAGATCGGCGCCACGGCGGCGTTCTCGGAGACCGAGCTCCTCGAGAAGTGGGCTCGTGACTCCAAGATCCTCGACATCTTCGAAGGCACCCAGCAGATCCAGCAGTTGATCATCGCCCGTCGGGTCCTGGGCAAGAGCAGTGCCGAACTCAAGTAGAGCGAACGTACGCACGAGAGAAGAAGCAGCGCGCAGGCCGGCCACGAGGGGTGCCGGCCTCGTGCTGTGCGCGGCGACTGCGGTACTGATCTCGGCGTGCGGATCGAGCGACGACGCGGCGTCGGACGTCACGCCCACTCCCCTGCCAACCACTCCCCTGTCACCGCCTCCCACCAGCGGAATCATGCCGTGGGGTGGAGATCTCAACGGATTCGTCGAGCCCGCTGCGCGGTGCGACAACGGCGAGATCGCGGTCCGCATGATGTGGAGCGGCGACCACCGCTTCACGGCGTGCCGCAACCACTCGGGCGTCCGCTACCTCAAGGCCTGGACCACCGAGAAGCCCGACGGGAACGATCCCAAGTCGAAGCGGAAGTTCGTCGCGATGCGGGGCGAGTTCTTCACCGACACCCCGAACTCCATGCAGTTCACCACGGCCGACGGCGCCAAGGTGGATCTCGGGCCCACCATCGTCACCATCCAGTGGCCTAAGACGGAGGGTTCGCGCAAGACCATTTCGACGTCGTACACGACCGGCGCGGGGTGGACCCGGCTCGACTGACGCCCTGAAAGTTACGTCTCCAGCGCGCGCGGCATGTACATGATGACTGCGACGCCGACGAGGCAGATCAGCGCGCCGATCACGTCCCAGCGGTCGGGGCGGAAGCCGTCGACCAGCATCCCCCACAGCAGCGATCCGGCGACGAACACCCCGCCGTAAGCGGCCAGGATGCGGCCGAACTCGGCGTCGGGCTGCAGGGTGGCGACGAAGCCGTAGAGACCGAGCGCCACCACGCCCGCGCCGATCCAGAGCCAACCGCGGTGCTCGCGAACGCCCTGCCAGATGAGCCAGGCCCCGCCGATCTCGGCGACGGCGGCGAGCACGAACAGGATGATCGAACGGGTCACGGACATGGCGTCGATGATGCCAGGCCGGGTGGGCGTCGAACGATTTCTCGCAGCCCTCGCGGCGAGGTGCGCGTACTGCTACGCTCGCCGAAGTAGAACGTGTTCCAATTCAGGGAGTAGAAATGACTGCTGAGCAGCAGGAGATCGGTCTGTCCGACAAGATCGCCGCGACCGTCCAGGCCTACATCGACGGCCTCAACAACGGCACCGCCGACGACCTCGCCGATCTGTTCGCCGACGGCGCGACTGTCGAAGACCCGATCGGGGCTCCGATCCGTGGCACGCGCGCCGAACTGGTCGAGTTCTACGGCATCATCACCTCGCTCGACAGTCGCGACGCGACCCTCAAGTGGACCAAGATCGCCGGAGACACCGCCGTCTTCGAGTTCACCCTGGTCACCGGCACCGGCGGCATGAGCTTCGAGATCACGCCGGTCGACATCATGGTCTTCAACGACGAGGGCAAGATCGTCAGCATGCGCGCGGTCTGGGATCAGTCGGACCTCAAGCAGGTCTGAGCAGCGACACTAGACATTCCGCGACGCCCGAGGACGCAGCACCACCTCGGTCGGATGCGCGTCCGCGGGCGTCGCGATCGCTGTGGCCACCGCGGCGGCGACCGTCTCGGCGCGCAGGTACTTCGACGGGTCGTACTCACCGCCCTCGAAGGCGACGATGTCGCGTTGCATGTCGGTGTCGATCCGGCCCGGGAAGATTGATGTGACGCGCAGCGTCGGCTCCTCGGCGCGGATCCCGTCGGCCAGGGCGCGGAGAGCGAATTTGCTCGCGGCATACGGGGTCCAGTTGGCGCGGACGTTCATCCCTGCTCCCGAATTGAGGAACACCACGTGACCCGCGGTGGCTCGCAATGCGGGGAGCAGCAGCCGCGTCAGCTCGGCCGCGGCGATCACGTTGACGTCCATCACCTGCCGCCACTCCTCGACGGGAGTGTCGGCGACGGCTTCCAGACTGCTCGACACCCCGGCGCTGTGCACCAGGACGTCGAGGGAGTCGATGGTCTCCACTGCGGTCTCGAGCGCCTCGTAGTCGGTGATGTCGACCGGTAGGGTCACCGCGCCGTCGAATTCCATGGCCAGCGCGTCGAGTTCTGCGGAACCGCGCCCGCCGAGCAGGAGGTCGTGGGTGGGGGCGAGGGCGCGCGCGATCTGCGCGCCCACACCGCGGCTGGCTCCGGTGATCAAAGCGGTAGGCATGCCGCCGATCGTATTGCGTTCAGTACTTCCTGCGCTGGATGGGCGCGGCCGCGTCGACGATAAGGGTGGACCAGGCCGGTGGTCACCGTGCGGTTGAGCCCCAAGCGGTAGTGGCCCACCCGGCCGGCAGCGTGACGGTGTGGCGGACGCCCGAGGCGAGGTCGCACACTCGATCGGGCGAGGTGAAGCATGCGTCGCCCGGACGTCCCGCTACGGTCGGAGGCATGAGCGAACCGGGTGAATCCGACGGCACGACCGGCAAGGGCGGGGGATCGGCCGCAGTACGAGCGGCAGCGGTGCAGTTCCAGGGCGTGCCGGGCGACGTCGCGGAGAACCTGCGGCGACTGGAAGTGCTGATCACCGAGGCGATCGACGCCGGCGCCACGCTCATCGCGATCCCGGAGTTCGCCACCTCGCCGCTGCCGCTGCAGTCGGAGGTCTATCGCAGTGTGCTGCCGCCGTCGAACGTCGCGGTCGACCTGCTGGCGTCGCTCGCGCGACGACATTCGGTGCGGCTGGGCGGGTCGATGCTCATCGCCGACGGGGGCGAGGTCTACAACCGCTATCACTTGTTCGAGCCGGACGGCAGCGTGCACCTGCACGACAAGGACCTGCCGACCATGTGGGAGAACGCCTTCTACGGGCCGGGCGCCGACGACGGCGTGTTCGATACCGGCCTCGGGCGGATGGGAGCTGCGGTCTGCTGGGAGTTGATTCGAACGCAGACGGCCCGGCGGCTGGCCGGAGTCGACGTGGTGATGACCGGAACGCACTGGTGGACGGTGCCGACCAACTGGGGGCCGCTGGTACGGGACGTTTTCGGATCGCTGGCGCAGTACAACCGCTACCTGTCCGAACAGGCGCCGGTCGAGTTCGCCCTGCGGGTGGGCGCGCCGGTCCTGCAGGCCTCGCACTGCGGTCGTTTCCGCACCGACTTC
The DNA here is from genome assembly GCF_012515855.1 of Gordonia sp. (in: high G+C Gram-positive bacteria). Lineage (GTDB taxonomy): Bacteria > Actinomycetota > Actinomycetes > Mycobacteriales > Mycobacteriaceae > Gordonia. The sequence goes on along the minus strand of NZ_JAAYXO010000200.1, from coordinate 8,128 downwards.
CTTCTAGCGCCGGGAGTCGACGTCGCCGTTCCGTACGAGACCTCGTTCGTCGGCGCCACGCAGATCGTGGCCGCCGACGGAACGGTACTTGCCGCGCGGAACACGGCTGAGGGGGCGGGCGTGGTGATCGCCGACATCGAGATCGGTGGGCGTCCGCCGCTGCGCGCCACCGAGGACCGCTTCTGGATCCCCGCGCTGCCCGCGGCCCTGCGCGCCTACTGGCACCAGCAGAATCTGGCCGCGAAGTCGTACTACCGGCGGCATGGTCGGGCCGCGGGGCTTTCGGCAGCCGAGGAGATCGGCCGCGACGAACCGGCTACTTGAATGCCGCTCCCGGTGAATGAGGCCTGCATCAGATTCAGGGCGGGCGTCTCTCCGGTTCGAGCACCCGATGTGCCATATCCCCCTGGGGGACACTGCGCGGCTCGTCTCAGTCAGTCCTGTGCCCGAAGCCCGACCACGCCGGCGGTGGCCAGTCTGTCGATCGCGTTCTGGTCGTATCCCATCTCGGCGAGGAGTGCCGCCGTGTGCCGGCCCAGGGCTGGGACGTCGCCCATGACGGCGGCCACGTCGGCGAACGTGACCGGTGGGAGCAGGGCCTTGACCTGGGCGAACTCGGTGCCGACCGTCCGCCAGCGATCGCGCGCGGCCAGCTGCGGGTGGGCGGCGACGTCGCTCAGTTCCTTGATCTGGGCCGCTGGAATGCCCGCGCCGGCGAGGGCGGCGTCGAGTTCGGCGGTGGTCCAGCCGCGCGTCTGCTCGGCGACCACGGCGTCGCACGCCGCGCGGTTCTCGACCCGGTGAATGTTGGTGTCGAAGCGCGGGTCGGTGGCGAGGTCGGCGATCCCGAGCACCTCGGTGAGGGCGTTCCAGCCGCCGTCGCTCTGGACGCCGATGAGGATCTGGCCGTCGAGGGTGGGGTAGGAGTCGTAGGGTGCGATCGACACGTGGCTGACGCCCATCCGCGGCGGCTGCGCGCCGGTGTACATCTGCGTGTACAGCGAGTGGCCCATCCATTCGACGGTCGCCTCGAGCATCGAGACCTCGATCCGCGCGCCCTCCCCGGTCCGGTACCGACGCAGCAGCGCGGCGAGTACTGCCTGGGCGCAGTACATGCCTGACGCGATGTCGGCGGTGGGGATGCCGGTCTTGACGGCGTCGTCGGGGGTGCCGGTGATCGAGATCAGTCCGCTCTCGGCCTGAATCAGCATGTCGTACGCCTTGCGATCCTGGAACGGACCGTCGGCGCCGTAGCCGGAGAGGTCGACCGTTACGAGCTCCGGATGGTCTGCCCGCAAGACGTCCGATCCGAAGCCGAGTCGCTCGGCGGCACCCGGGGCCAGATTCTGCAGGAAGACGTCGGCCTTCCCGATCAGCGTCCGCACGATGTCGCGCCCGTCGTCGGTCTTGAGGTCGACGGCCAGGGACTCCTTGCCGCGATTGAGCCAGACGAAGTGTGCGCCGGTGCCGTGGACCGCGGTGTCGTAGGCGCGGGCGAAGTCGCCGCCGTCGGTGCGTTCGATCTTGATGACCCGAGCGCCCATGTCGGCCAGATGACGCGAGGCCAGGGGGACGGCAACGGCTTGCTCGAGGGTGACGACGACCATGCCGTCGAGGGGGAGCAAGGGGTTGGAGTGCTGTGCCATACAGTCACTATGACATCGGACGACAGCCCGGAATCGGCCTGTGCGCCGCGTCTCAATCGGTGTCCCTCGAACAAGTGAATCCGTCGGTCCGCGCAGTGGTCCGCGCGGTGTTCCGTCGCGGCTGGATCGGCCGGCCTTTCGTGTTTGGACCTGCACCGTTGTCAGATCACCGAATCCGCGGGCCTGGCCGAACGCATCATTGTTCGTTGTTTTGATTCCCGAAATTCACCTGTTTCACTTGCTCGAGCAGCGGAGTCGAGCGGACTACCGCGTGACAAGGCGGCGATGGCCGCGTGAGGTAACCCAGATGCGATCTCTCCGCAGAACCGCGATGCGGGCTCTGACCATTGCGATGGTCGCGGCCCTCGTGCTGACCGGCACTACCTTGGTCGCGCCCAGCGCACGAGCCGTCGGCGATCTGGACAAGTACCTGAACCTGCCGCTCGTGAACCGCGACGCCGACCACGGGCCCGGCGGAATCCACCCGTCGCTGCCGACCGACCCGGCGGTCCTGAAGAAGCTGCTCGACGAGGCGCGCGAACGAGGGGTCGCGCCGACGTCGTATAAGGCACTGCTGCTTCAGTACTGGTTGGCCGACACCACCGTGGCTGCGGGCATCGACCTGAAGTCGTGGAATCCGCGCGCCGGGGTCACCGCGAACCGCGACAACCTCGCGAAGTCGTACCAGCTGTACAAGAACCTCCAGCTCAAGCACCGTGAACTCCAGTGGGCAGGCATGGGCGGACTGGTCGGCGCCGACTTCGGCGGCGGTCTCCTGGACTTCGAGATGGCCACCGACGTGTACCAGATCACCCGGTTGGCTCCGGTCGCGAACGCGATCGTTACCGAGACCAACCGTGCGTTCGGGCCGATCTTCATCGACAAGCTGCCCACCGGACTCCGCGCGCTTGCCCGCGTCGGCGCGACCATCACGCCGGCCGACCTTCGCTACGTCCAGGGGTCGATCCTGGTGATGCAGAAGAACATCTTCAGCGACCTGATGCCGATGCACCGCGCATACGTGACCGTCGGCATGCCCGCCCTGCGTGAGATGCACAGCGCCGGACTGTTCGACGACGAGATCCTGCAGGCCTGGGAGAGCGTCGCCACCAAGACGCCCGACGGCATCGCCGCGGGCAACGCTCGCCTGCTGAAGCGTGAGCAGGGTGACGTCATCAACAAGCAGTGGGACACCGTCCGCGCGTACAAGGGCGACGTCGGCGAGGCGATGACCTACGCCAGCACCCTGGCGGGCTCGCCCTCGGTGGCCGGCGTGCTGCCGCTGAGGTCGTACAAGCCGCTCCAGCTGAAGGGCACCACCGTCGACGGTCGTACCGTCGCCGTCACCGTGCCGCTGCCGTCGTGGAACTGGTCGGTCTTCGAGGAGCGCTGGGCCTACATCACCGATCAGCTGCTGCCGAAGTACCGCTTCCAGGTGGAGAACCGGTGGCCCGCACTGAGCCGTGAGCTCCGCATGCCCTCCGACCAGCAGATCGAACAGCACCGTCCCATCTGGAACCTGCTGCCGATGATGCAGTCCGCGCTGAACACCCTGAAAGTGGAAGTGAAATGACGTTGAAGAAGGCGATGACCTCGCTGACCGCGATCGTCGGTGCCCTGGCGGTGGGACTGACCCTGGCCGCCGCGCCGGCTCAGGCCGGCCCGCCGAACCGGACTCCGCAGCTCGGGGAGGTGTTCAACGGCTTCGTCCTCGGCACGTTCAAGGACGGGCGGATGGCGAGCCCCGATGAGATCATGACGCCGCTGACGTCCACCGACCCGTTCTACCGCGAGCCCGCACTCACCGGCTCGGAGAAGGCGGGCACGCTGCTGAAGGCCAAGAAGGTGGCCGTGCAGTTCACCGGCTTCCGGCCGGGCAACGTCGACGCCTACAAGATCATGTACGTCACGACCGCACTCGACGGCAAGGCCGACATCAGCACGGGCATCATCATGATCCCGCGCGACGGTCGCCGCAACGCCGACCGACCGATCGTCAGCTACCAGATGGCCAACGACAGCGTCGGCGCCAACTGCCACTCGTCGGCCATGTGGACCGGTGCGGATCCGATGGACGGCGCCTCGTGGTCGGCGCTGGGCCCGCTGGCCCAGCTGTTCGGCAAGGGCTACGCGGTGGTGATGTCGGACGTCGGCAACAACGGCGATCCCAAGCCGCACGGCGTCTTCGCGGGCAAGTACAACGCCCACACAAGCCTCGATGCGGTTCGCGCCGCACTTGCCGTCGACGACGCGGAACTGTCGGAGAAGGCCCCCGTCGGCCTGTTCGGCATTGCCGGCGGTGGCGTCGGCACCGGCCAGGCGCTGGAGCTCAAGGACTCCTACGCGCCCGAGCTGAACATCACGGCCGCCGTGATCGAGGGCATGGTCCCGAACTACCGCAACTTCATCGCCACCGCTGACGGCTCCGTCGGCTCGGGCTTCGCGATGGCGACGCTGCTGGGCCTGGAGCCGCACTACCCCGACATGCGGATCAACGACCACCTCAACGACGCCGGTCGCAAGGTCGCCGACTACTACCGCACCCAGTGCCAGACGCCCGCGTACTTCACGCTGCCCATGGTGCCGCTGAAGACGCTGTTCAAGGGCAACCAGTCGCCCGCGAACATCCCCGCGTTCCAGCGCGCCTATCGTGACAACGTGATGGGCAAGGGCACGCCGGCCAAGGGCGTCCGCACCCTGGTGGCGTCGTGTGTCGCCGACGACTCGCCGATGTCGCTGGTGCCGGCTGCCGACTCGCGCAAGCTGGTCCGCGAGTGGCGCAGCCGCGGCGGCAAGGTCGACTACCAGCCGACCGATTGCAGCATGGTCAAGTTCATCACCGACATGTACGGCTGGGGCACTGACCTTCTCGGCATGCAGACCATCGACTGGTTCGCGGCCAACCTGGAGAAGTAGGCCGACAGCAGAAAGGCCGGCGCCGTGTGTTGAGCACGCGGCGCCGGCCTTTGTCGGCGCTTCTGTCTGGGGCTAGCCCTTCTTCTTGGTTCCGGGCAGCACTCCGGCGTCGAGGATCGGCTTCACCAGCGGGCGGGTCTGTTCGATGAGCGCGGCGAAGCTGGCGGGCAGGCTGGCTCCGGTGACCTCGTCGGTCCGGCGCTCGATATCCTGGTAGAGCCCGTATCCGGCGTCGGTGAGGCGATGGCTCTGCGCGTCGCCGGTCGCGAGGCCGCGCTGCGCCAGGCGGTCGACGGAGGCGCTCCAGTCGTCCTCCGACCATCCGCGGGTCAGCAGGAACATCGGCTTGCTCATCACGTGCCGCTGGACGGTCGGGTCGGGGAGCTCGGCCTCGTGGAACACCCCCGCGTCGAGGCCGTTCAGTTCGTGGCTCACGAGTTCGGCGATGTGATTGTCGCCGCGCCACTCCCGCAGCGCGGTCAGATGACGCCACAGAGCCAGATGCGGGACCTCGGGGATCGGCGTCGACGCCCACGCGCCGCCGAGCGGACGGCCCGACAGCGGCAGCGCGGCCACGATCGCCGCGTACTCCGGCAAGAGCGGAGCGATCTGCTCGTCGGCATCGCCGAGGATGGCACGGTACTGCTCGTCGAGCATGGCGTAGCGGCGGTCGTCGATGGCGGCGAGACCGACGGCGCGGGCGCGCTCCCAGGAGTCGACGATCAGGCCCGGGGCAAAGTTGTAGAACGTGGCGGCGACGACGGCACCCGTGGTCTCGCCGAGAGCGCAGGCGCGGCCGCCGACATACAGGGCGTGGCCGTCGAGCCCCAGGTCCTTCTGCGCCGCACCCACTCCCGGATTGAAGTAGGTGAGAACGTGGAACGGCTCGAGGGAGTCGTACGCGCGGCGGGCAATGGCGGCCTGATCGGTGGTCATATCCTTAACTGTGCCATCGCTCGCGCGGTCAGACGAGCTCGTCGTCGATCTTCGCGTCGAGCCGAGTTCCCCGAGGAATAACGAAGAACACCGTGGCGGCCACCGCCAGCATGATGAGACCGCCGATCAGATTGGTGACCTGCATCGACTCGGTGAAGGCGGCGCCGGTCTCCTGTGCCAGACCGGGTAGTCCGAGGTCTTGCGAGACGGCGGCCGCCGACCCGATCGATTCGCGGACGGCTTCCCCGACCTGAGGATCGAGCGCGGCCAGTTGCTCGGAATCGGCGAGCTGCCCGCGGTACAGGACCGCGGCGATGCTGCCCAGCAGCGCGACGCCGACAACGCTGCCGAGCTCGTACGACGTCTCTTCCATCGCCGCGGCGTTGCCTGCGCGATTCTCCGGGCTGCCCGACATGATGAGTGCCGATCCGATGGCCAGGGAGCCCATGCCGAAGCCGACCAGGCAGAGGCTCACGACCACCGACGCGTAGTGGAGCTCGCCGGGGACCAGGAAGACCAGGATCATTCCGATGCCTGCGGTGGCGATCCCGCCCGCCATCACTGCCCGCGGACCGATCCATTCGGAGAGGGCGGGTGCCGCGAGGGAGGCGATCGCCGCGGTGATCGCCAGGGGGATCAGTTCGACGCCTGCGCGGATCGGCGAACTGCCCTCGACGGCCTGCAGCCACTGGGCCAGCAGCAGCAGTGCGGCGGCCATCGCGAACATCGAACCGAGGGCGCCCGCGATGCCGCCGGTGAAGACGCGGCTGCGGAAGAGGCCGAAGTCGAGCATCGGACGCTCCTGCCGCAGGCTGCGGCGAACGAAGAGGTACAGGAGCGCGGCACCGCCGATCATCGCGGCCCAACCCCCGGGGACCAGGAGGCTCGATTCGGCGCCGAAATGCTTCACCGACCACATCACCAGGGTGATGCCGGTGAACGAGAGGACGATCCCGAGCCAGTCCCAGACCCCGGGATCAGCCGAGCGCGATTCCGGGATCAGGAAGGCCGCGGCGATCACCGCGAGCGCCATCAGCGGGACATTGACCAGAAACGCGGACTGCCACGAGAAGTGCTCCACCAGGAAGCCGCCGATCAGCGGGCCGATAGCCGCGCCCAGACCGGCGATCGATGCCCAGACGGCCAGCGCGCGGGCCCGCTCGCGGGCATCGGAGAACAGGATGCGGATGGTCGACAGGGTGGTCGGCATGATGAGCGCGCCGCCGATGCCGAGCAGAGCGCGGATGCCGATCACGTCGATCGCGGAGTCGGCGGCCAGCACCAACAGCGAGGCTGCTCCGAAGATCGCGTAGCCCGCGATCAACAATCGCTTTCGGCCCCAGCGATCAGCCAGGGCGGCCGCCGGAACCAGAAGTCCGGCCAGGACCAGCGAATAGACGTCGACGATCCACAGCACCTGGTCGGCACTGGGTTCGAGGTCGGCCGACATCGCGGGCAGCGCGACGTTGAGGATCGTCATGTCCATGACGATCACCAGCAGGCTGGCGCTGAGGACGGCGGTGGCCAGCCAGGCACGGCGACTCGAGAAGGTCGGCGCGTCGGAGGTGAGTTCGGTGCTCATCCGGTCAATCATTTCTGCGCCATGAACGGCGCGACGAGGGTGTGGAGGAAGTCTTTGGAGACGACGGTTCCGTGCAGGGCGGTGTGAACGACGACGCCGTCGGCCAGCATCGCCAGGGCGAGCGCGCTGTCGTGGCCGACGTACTCGTTCAGGATCTCGACGAAGTTGTTCTGCCAGCGGAGGGAGAGTTCGCGGAGGTCGGAGTCGAAGGCCCCGGCGGACATGAGAGAGACGTCGGCTGCCACATTGCGGCTGTTGTGGAGGTACTCGTGGAGGCGGTCGACCAACAGGGCCGGTGACCCGCCTGACGCCACAAGGCTCCGGCGAACGGCGTCGAGGTCGTCGTCGATCTCTTTGGCCAGCAACTGCAGGGCCTGCGTGCGGAGGTCGTCGAGCGAGGTGAAGTACTGCGTGGTGGACCCGAGCGGGACTCCCGCGCGCTCGGCCACCAGGCGATGGGTGATGCGCTCTGGTCCGACCTCGATCACCAGATCGGCCGCCGCCTTGACGATCGCCGCGCGCCGCGCCTGCGGATCTCGCTTCGCCATGACTCCTCCAAATTCTGTACGTATGTACATGTACGTTTGTACAGGAATTCGGGAACGAGGGCGAATCGAGGGCTACCCGGGTGGACTGCCTTCCCTGTTGGTCGAGTCGGCGAGTGAGCGTAGCGAGCCCGCTCATGATCGAGACCGGGCGACGGCGTGCGGTGGCGATCTCGATATGCCGTTGCGGGCTTCGCGCCGCAGCGGCACTCGATCAGCGTGGGGCGAGTGGGCGTGGCCGAGGGCGCCTTCTCCTTTGTTGGTCGAGTCGGCGTGTGAGCGTAGCGAGCCCGCTCATGATCGAGACCGGGGTGACGGCGTGCGGGGCGATCTCGCTACGCCGTTGCGTGCTTCGCGCCGCAGCGGCACTCGATCAGCAAGGGGCGAGCGAGCGTAGCCGAAACAGCCTGTCCCCGTTGTTGGTCGAGTCGGCGAGTGAGCGTAGCGAGCCCGCTCATGATCGAGACCGGGCGACGGCGTGCGGTGGCGATCTCGATACACCG
>NZ_JAAYXO010000199.1 GCF_012515855.1 Gordonia sp. (in: high G+C Gram-positive bacteria) | reverse complement strand
GTCGAAGTCGGCGCCGACCTTGGGTGGCGAGGCATCCAGTATCGCGGCCTCGTCGTCGGTGAACACCCGCGAGCGGGAGAGGAATCGGACGCCCTCGGGAGCCTCGAGTGAGAACCCGGCGCCCCGGCCGGAGACCACGTCGAGGATCAGCTGAGTGTGCTTCCAGAGTTCGAACTGGTCGCCGTTGATCCAGATCCGCACGGCCGGGAGGGGTTCGGGTAGATCGACCTCGCCGAGGAGTACGTCGCGCTGCCCGACCCGGTACTCGCCGACCGGGTAGCACATGGGGGCGGAGCCGTCGCAGCATCCGCCTGACTGATGGATCATGAGGCCACCGTGGAGCTCCGACAATTTGGTCAGGAGCTCCACGGCGGTGTCTGTGGCGACCACGCGTGCGACGGTGCCCGGTACAGTCACGGCATGCCCGGCTTAGAAGAAGCCCTTGGCGTTCTGCGCGTAACCGACCAGCAGGTTCTTGGTCTGCTGGTAGTGGCCGAGCATCATCAGGTGGTTCTCGCGGCCGACTCCCGACTGCTTGTACCCGCCGAACGCGGCGTGGGCCGGGTAGTCGTGGTACGTGTTGGTCCACACGCGACCGGCCTGGATGTCGCGACCGGCACGGTAGGCGACGGCGCCGTTGCGGCTCCACACGCCGGCACCGAGGCCGTACAGGGTGTCGTTGGCGATCTTGAGTGCGTCGTCGTAATCGGTGAACGACGTGACCGCGAGGACCGGTCCGAAGATCTCCTCCTGGAAGATCCGCATGTCGTTCTTGCCGCCGAAGACGGTCGGCTGGATGTAGAAGCCGCCCGCGAGGTCGCCGCCCAGGTCGGCGGGCTCGCCGCCGGTCAGGACCTTGGCGCCCTCCTGCTTGCCGATCTCCAGGTACGACTTGATCTTCTCCCACTGATCGTTCGACGCCTGCGCGCCCATCATGGTGTCGGTGTCGAGCGGGTTGCCCTGCTTGATGGCGGCCACGCGCTCGACGGCACGCTCCAGGAACTCGTCGTAGATGCTGCCCTGGACCAGTGCGCGGCTCGGGCAGGTGCAGACCTCGCCCTGGTTGAGTGCGAACATCGAGAAGCCTTCGAGCGCGCGGTCGAGGAAGCCGTCGTCGCTGGCCATCACGTCTTCGAAGAAGAGGTTGGGGCTCTTGCCGCCCAGCTCCAGGGTCACCGGGATCAGGTTCTCCGATGCGTACTGCATGATCAGGCGGCCGGTGGTGGTCTCGCCGGTGAAGGCGATCTTGCGGATGCGGTTGCTCGATGCGAGCGGCTTGCCCGCCTCGACGCCGAAACCGTTGACCACGTTGAGGACACCGTCGGGGAGCAGATCGCCGATGAGACTCATGAGGTAGAGGATCGATGCCGGCGTCTGCTCTGCGGGCTTCATCACGATCGCGTTGCCTGCGGCGAGTGCCGGGGCCAACTTCCAGACAGCCATCAGGATCGGGAAGTTCCACGGGATGATCTGGCCGACGACGCCCAGCGGCTCGTGGAAGTGGTACGCGACGGTGTCCTTGTCGATCTCGGAGATGCCGCCCTCCTGCGCGCGGATGGCGCCCGCGAAGTAGCGGAAGTGATCGATCGCGAGCGGGATGTCGGCGGCGAGGGTCTCGCGGACCGCCTTGCCGTTCTCCCAGGACTCGGCGACGGCGATGCTCTGGAGGTTCTCCTCCATGCGGTCGGCGATCTTGTTCAGGACCTGTGCGCGCTCGGCCACCGAGGTCTTGCCCCACGCGGGGGCGGCGGCGTGCGCTGCGTCGAGTGCGAGGTCGATGTCTTCCGCGGTGGAGCGGGCGACCTCGCAGAAGACCTTGCCGTCGACGGGCGACGGATTCTCGAAGTACTGACCCTTCACCGGCGGAACCCACTGTCCACCGATCCAGTTGTCGTAGCGGGACTGGAAGCTCATCAGCGAGCCGTCGGTACCGGGCTTGGCGAAGACTGTCATTTGTGCTGCGCTCCTTTGTGAAAGTCACTTCGGTTGGTGAGGTGAATCACAGAGTAATCCGCAAGTGGTTGCAGTCACGTTGCACTGGGTGAACTGGATCGCCGCCAGGGTCGTGCGGTCGGCGGCAGGAGCGGCGAAACGGCCTCTCACCTGCGTGATCGCCCCGATGGCGCGGGTGGTGCTCAGCTATCGTCTGACGCCGAACCGACGATCGAGCAGCCGGACGCGGCCGGCCGCCACCGCACGTTGCGGGTGACTGGCGGGCAGGTGTTGTGCCAGGGCGTTCCAGGCGGTGATGTCATCGCGGCCGTGGGGCGAGGCGACCCATGCGCTGAGCGCGGTGAGATCGCCCTTCATGAACATGCGCGAACGGATGTCTTCGCGGAGCTCATCGAGAAGCTCGACGATGCCTGGCGCGGTGGACTCCGCGAGAACGCCGCCGCGGCCCAGCGTGCGAATGGCCTCGGTGAGGTCGCCCTCGGCGACTGCCCGCCGCACGTCGTCGATGTCGGAGCCGAGCGCGAAGGTCAGACGATAGGGCCGCGACGCCACCACGTCGCCGAGGTCTCGGCGTAGTCGGGAGATCTCGGCGCGGACGGTCACGGCGCCGAGCGGCTCGTCGGACAGCATGGTCGCGAGCTGTTCGGTTCCCAGCCCCTCGGGATAGGTCTGCAGGAGCAGGAGGATCTCGGTGTGTCGGGGCGACAGCGGACGCGGTGGGGCCACGCCGTCGGACCACTGCGCCGGGCCGTCGCGCAGGACGGTGATTCGGAAGCCTGCTGATTCGGCGGTCGCCGACGCGAACGTCTGCGGGGAGGCGAGGTCGACGGCGCGCGAATGCAGCTCGCGCTCCACCGCGGCGACCACCGAGCGGACGGCGGCGAGTGCGAACGGCACGGCCGCGGCGGGTCCGCCGGTCACGTCGATGACACCGAGTAACTCGCCCGACGTCGGGTCGTGCACGGGTGCCGCGGCGCAGTTCCAGTTCTGGACCGGACCGGAGAAGTGCTCGGGTCCGATGATCTGCACTCCGCGGTTCATCGTGAGGGCGAGACCCGGCGCGTTGGTGCCGACGGTGTCTTCGCTCCAGACCGAGCCTTCGACGAAGTTGATGCTGGCTGCGGCGTCGCGGGCGCTGTGGTCGCCCTCTACCCAGAGGAGCCGTCCGCGGTTGTCGGTCATCGCGACCACGACGCCCGAATCGGAGATGTCGTCGAGCATCAACGACTGGACCAGCGGCCTGACGGCTGCGAGTCGGTGCCCCGTCCGGTAGGCGTCGAAGTCGTCGTCGGACATCGGCCCGTCGGAATCGCCCGCGGGGCCGACGGCGCCGGGGTTGAGGCCGCGTTGGCGGGATCGCTCCCACGACTCGCGGACCAGAGAACGAACGGAGTCGTCCGGAGGGGTCTCGCCCGCGAGGAAGTCCTCGTAGGCACGACGGACACGAGACGACACGCCGGTGCCTTCTCTCATCTGTGTCCTCCCAGAACCGCTGACCCGGCCGAAGTGTGACGGTCGGTGACTTCGATTGTGCCTGGCCGGTGTGACCTGGGCAACGTTGTACAGCCGGATGTCGACGGCGGCCCATGACAACGGTCATGGGCAAGAGATGACATCTGCTCTGGGTGCGGTCGGCGGATCAGCGGAACAGTCGTAGGCATGACACAGCAACACCTCACCGCAGATGACCTCACCTCACCGCGCACCGACCCGGCGGCCCCGGCCGTCTCGCTGGTGGGCCTCACCAAGGACTTCCGTTCCGGGAAAGGGGCCGCGGTCCGGGCCGTCGACGGGCTCTGCCTGCAGATTCAACCGGGGGAGGTGGT
>NZ_JAAYXO010000198.1 GCF_012515855.1 Gordonia sp. (in: high G+C Gram-positive bacteria) | reverse complement strand
GGCATGGGCGAGGTGTACCGGGCCCACGACACCGTGCGCGATCGCGAAGTGGCGCTGAAGCTGCTGCACGAGCGTTTCGCGGGTGACGCGACCTACGAGGAGCGATTTCGTCGCGAGGCGCAGACCGTCGCCAAACTCGGTGAGCCGCATATCATTCCGATCCACGACTTCGGTGAGATCGACGGCGTGCTGTACCTCGACATGCGGCTGGTGGAAGGCGAGGATCTTCGGTCCCGGCTTCGGCGCACCGGCCCGATGCCGTCGGCCGATGCGTCGGCGCTGGTGAATCAGGTGGCGGAGGCGCTCGACGCCGCACACGCCGTCGACCTGGTGCACCGCGACGTGAAGCCGGAGAACATCCTCGTCACGGCGTCGGATTTCGCCTACCTGGTCGATTTCGGCATCGCCCACCAGGGCGCCGACACCCGGCTCACCCAGGTGGGCTCGGCGATCGGGTCGCTCGCCTACATGGCGCCCGAGCAGCTCGACGGCGTGCCGACGAGCCCGGTCTCCGACGTCTACTCGCTGGCGGCGGTCACCTTCGAGATGCTGACCGGTCGGCCGCCGTTCCCCGGTGCGACGGTCAGTCAGATCGTGCGGGCCACCGTGATGAACGACGTGCCGTCGCCGCGCGCCTTCGCGCCGTCGGTGTCGCCGCAGCTCGACGCGGTGGTCCAGCGCGGTCTCGCGAAGGATCCTGCGGCGCGCTTCGCATCGGCAGGCGCCTTCGCCGCGGCGGTGCGCGGTGCGCTCGACGGCCAGTGGCCCGACGGCGCCGCACCCACCACCAACCTGCAGAAGGGGCCGCCGAACCTGCAGAAGGGGGCGGCGCACGACCAGACGATGATCGGGCAGCCGTCGACGATGGGGATGTCGGCGCAGCAGAGCTTCTCGGGACCGCAGCACTACTCGGGGCCCCACAGCTATGAGCAACAGGGCTACGGGCAACAGGGCTACGGGCAACAGGGCTACGGGGCGGCGTCGGGGTACCCGCAGCAGTATCCGGGGGCGCCGCAGCCCTACTACGGCGAGCCGGAGCGCGGCGGCCGCACCGCGCAGGTGATTCTGGGTGCGCTGATCGGACTGCTGGTCCTCGCGCTCATCGGGATGGCGGTGTACTGGTTCGGGTTCCGCGACGCCGGAGACACCGACGTCACGGCGTCGCCGTCGTCGACCACGACGCTGACGACGACGGTCCAGCCGACAGTCCAGCCGGTGCCCCCGCCGGGAACGGTGAACTGCAACTCGGAAGTCGGCGTCGCGGGCGGCGTCACGACCTGCGGTTTCGCCTACAACGTGCGCGCGGCGTATCTGGCGGGCGGACCGAAGGGGGAGGCCCGGACGGTCGTCGCCAGCAGTCAGACGACGGGAATGTCGTACACGATGTCCTGCAATCCGGAAACGGGTGTCGTGGTGTGTCGCGGTGGCAATAACGCGGTCGTGGTGATCTTCTGAGTCGCCGCGTCCAGAAGCTCGCGGTCGACGTTTCGGAACAAAGGACGACTCTGGTGAAGCTCAACCGTGGCCGACGGATGATGGTGATGTCGGTGGCGGCGCTCTGCGCTGCGACCCTGGTCGCGTGCGGGCCCGACGACTCGACCGCTGACACGGTGGCGACGGTCGTCGTGACTGAGACTGCGGGAGCGTCGACGTCGCCAGCGAGACCGACTTCGCCCACGACCGCCGCGAGCAGCACTATGTCGGACGCCAAGTTGACCGCCAGTTTCGACAACATGGCCAAAGGGCTGTCGTCGCCCGTCGGCCTGGCCCTGGTTCCCGTCGGCGGCGGCGAGGTGATGTCGTTCGGCGATCAGACGCCGCGCGTGGCGTGGTCGACCATCAAGGTCCCCTTGGCGATCGCCGCTGAGCGCGAGAACGGACCGAGCCCCGCGGCGACGGATGCGATCGTGATGTCCGACAACGCCGCCGCCGAGACCCTGTGGTCGTCGCTGGGCACGCCGACGGAGGCGTCGGCGGCGGTGACGCGAGTGCTGCGCGAGGGCGGCGACAAGACGTCGACCGTGCCGTCGGAGAAGTTGCGTCCGGAGTTCTCGATCTTCGGTCAGACCACGTGGGCGCTGGGCGACGCAGCGACCTTCTCGGCCAACCTTCCGTGCATGCCCGGGACGGGCAACGTGCTCACCTTGATGGAGGGGGTCGGCGGCAATCAGCAATGGGGCCTCAAGGCCGTCCCGCGTCGCACGACCGCGGTCAAGGGCGGGTGGGGTCCGAGCCTCGACGGCGGCTACCTGGTTCGGCAGATCGGCGTGTTGACGTTGCGCGACGGGCGACAGGTCGGTGTCGCGATGAATGCGCAGACCACTGCCGGTTCGATGGAGGTCGGCGCCGAGGCGCTGAGCGCGGTGGGCCGCTGGATCGCTCGCCACGCCGCCTCATTGCCCGCTGGAAAGTGCCGATAGCCTCCCAGCCTGCGCTCGATAACGTCCGCGCAACGCTCGGATGTCGGCTCGGGAACGAGGTTCGAGTTGGTTCGGTACCTGGACTAGCGTCACATGGGTTGTCTATGTGACTAGAGGTGCAGATGTTGCGTGTGGGGCGAGTGGTTGGAACTGTCGCGGCCGCGGTTGCGGTGACGATCGCTGGTGCCGGAGTGGCGCAGGCGGGGCCGTTGCCTCTGCCGAACGTGCTGCCGCCACTCCCGGCGATGCCGGGCCTCCCAGGCCTGCCCCCGCCGGGGGTGGATCTGAACAAGAGCTTCGGGAAGGCGTCCAAGAGCATCACCAAGGCGATCCCCGGACGCGTCGGGGTCGCGATCACTCCGACCGGCAGCGGCGAGCCGCTCTTCTTCGGAACGGTCAAGACGGCGCGCGCGTGGTCGACGTTGAAGG
>NZ_JAAYXO010000197.1 GCF_012515855.1 Gordonia sp. (in: high G+C Gram-positive bacteria) | reverse complement strand
TGCCGGCAACCCACCGAAGTGGGGCGGGTGTCAGTAGGAGATCTCTTCTGCGGCAAGCAGATCGGAGAACGTGTAGGTGCCCGTGGGGCGGTCGTTCTCACCGGCCAGGTAGAGCCGCTTGACGGCGACGAGGATGGCCTCGGCGATGGTGTCGCGGGCCTCCGGGTCGTTGAGGAACTGGGCGTCCGACGGATTGGTGATGTAGCCGGCCTCGAGGACGACGACGGGCATCCGGGTCAGCCGCAGCAGACTCCAGGTGCGCTCGTGGCTCCGGCAGTCGAGCAGCGGCGTCCGTGCCACCACTTCGCGCTGCAGATAGCCGGCCAGGTTGCGGCCGATCGTCGAGTACGAGCCGTGCGTCGACCCGTAGTAGAAGGTGGCGACACCGTTGGCCCGCTCATTCGGGTAGTGCGCCAGCCGCAGCGAGATCATCAGATCCGCACCGACCAGATTCGCCACCCGGGCGCGTTCGGCATCGTTCGGCCGTGATTCGCGGTCGTGGGAGAGGAAGGTCTCCATGCCGGCCGCCGACATACGGCCCTCGAGGCGGGCTGCGAGGTCCCACATGAGGGCGTTCCCGACTGCGCCGTCCTCGGCGCTGCCCGGATCGATGAGGATCCGCTTGCCGGTGAGCCGCGGGCCGGAGCGGCGGACCACCTCTTCCTCACGGATGGCATGCGGGGAGCCCCCGGTGACCCGGGACCCCAGACGGTCCAGGGACTTCAGGGTCTCCGGACCGCAGATGCCGTCCGGCGTCAGCCCGTACTCCCCCTGATACAGCACGACGGCGTTGTGGGTCGTCGCCCCGAAGGTTCCGTCGACCAGACCGTGATAGAAACCCAGATTCTGCAGTCGCGACTGCAGGGTGGCGACGTCGTCGCCGCTCATCGGCGCGGACAGCCGGTACAGCAGCACACGGCTGCCGAGCCGGTACGAGGCTTCCAGGAGTGCGGTGTAGGTGGCGGGTCCGACGACGCCGTCGGCGATCAGTCCGCGCTCCTGCTGAAAGGCCTGTACAGCCCGGGCGCAGGCGGCATCGAAGACGGCCTCGCGATGTGCGCGTCCGTGCTGATTCAGTGCTGCGGCGTTCGGCACGGCCGCGTTGGCGAAGGAGGTCTCGTCGGAGACGGACACCACGGGATCGTCGAGCAGACCACGTGCGGAAAGGATGGCACGGATCTCGGCGACGCCCGATCCCCGGTCACCCACGCGCAACGTTGGCATACTCGACCCCACTCACTCGTTTCGTGGTCCTGAGCGCGACTGCGAACCCAGACCGGATGCGTTCATTCTCTCAGGTCTGTCGGGACTGCGACAAATATGCGTGAACTCTTCGTATGACATGCCGCACGCTGCGAATACCCCGTGGGCGGGTGTGCCGCCCCGGGTCGACCCGCACCGTCCCCGACGAACGGCACGGGCCCGAAAAGCCAGGTCAGTCCAGGACGGACGACAGTTCGCGCAGCAGCGCGGCCTTCGCCTTGGCACCCTGGATCGTCTTGGTGACCTGCCCCTTCTCGAAGAGCAGCAGGGTCGGGATGGACATGATCTTGTAGTCGCGGCCGAGGCCAGGATTGGCGTCCACGTCGACCT
>NZ_JAAYXO010000033.1 GCF_012515855.1 Gordonia sp. (in: high G+C Gram-positive bacteria) | reverse complement strand
GGAGGCGTAGCGCTGGTACTCGGCCGCTTTCTCCCGCGCGGCCTCCGGAGTGCTGGCAGTGATGACGGTGACAAGGGTGTAGATCTTCGCGTCGTAGGGGCCGCGGCCCGCCGCGACCAGTTCCTCGCGGATCTTGCCGACCAGCTCTCGGAGGATGGTCTTGGTGGGCGCCGCGACGAAGACGGCCTCGGCGTTCTGGGCGGCGAAGCGCCGTCCGCGCGGCGACGCCCCGGCCTGGTAGATCACCGGAGTGCGCTGAGGCGACGGCTCCGACAGATGGATCCCGGGCACCCGGAAGTGCTCGCCGTGGTGGCCGATGTGGTGCACCTTGGCGGGATCGGCGAAGATCCCGGCGGCCCGGTCACGCAGGACGGCGTCGTCCTCCCAGGAGCCTTCCCACAGCTTGTACAGCACGGTCAGGTATTCGTCGGCATGGTCGTAACGCTGGTCGTGGTCCAGCAGACCGTCGTCGCCCAGATTGCGGGCCGCGGACGGCAGGTACCCGGTGACCACGTTCCAGCCGATCCGCCCGCGGGTGAGGTGATCCAGGGTGGAGAGCCGCCTGGCGAAGGGATACGGGTGCTCGAAGCCGGTACCCGTCGTAATACCGAATCCGAGATGCTCGGTCGCGTGCGCCATCGCTGACACCAGCAGCAGCGGGTCGTTCACCGGGATCTGAGCGCCCTGCCGGATCGCCGCTTCGTCGGTGCCGGCGTAGACGTCGTAGGCGCCCAGGACGTCGGCGATGAACAGTCCGTCGAAGCGGCCCCGCTCGAGCACCTGAGCCAGATGCACCCAGTAGTCGAGGGTGTTGTAGTCCCACGAGCGGTCGTCGGGATGGCGCCACAGTCCGGGCGACTGATGGGCGACGCAGTTCATGTCGAATGCGTTGAGATGGATCTGTCGGGTCATGGCGACCATCGTGGGGCCGCCGATGAGCTACGAGAACCGTTGCACGCGTGATGGGTCGAACGTCGGCCCGGGCGGACTCCCTGCCCGACGAGCGATGTCCTGCATTGCCGAGGCGTCAGGCGAACGCTGCGATTCCTGATCGCCGGCGACCTACGGAGGATCGCCGGCGACTCAAGGAAGGTGTTTCAGCGCGGACCGGTCCAGATCGGCGACGCTCGTGTGCCCGGACAAGCCGAGGGTCAGGTCGAGTTCGGCGAGGATGTTCGCGACCGCGTCGCGGGCGCCGTCGGCCCCGTTCAGGGCCAGACCGTACATGTGCGGACGCCCGATACACACCGCGTCGGCGCCCAGCGCGAGCGCCTTGAACACGTCCGAGCCGGTGTAGAAGCCGGAGTCGATGAGGATCTTCACATCCTCTTCGCCCACGGCATCGACGACGTCCACCAATGCGTCCGTCGAACTGATCTCACCGTCGATCTGCCGGCCACCGTGGTTGGAGACGATGATCCCGTCGATGCCGAGCTCGACCGCCGTCCGAGCGTCGTCGGGGTGCAGGATCCCCTTGAGCACGATCGGGAGGGTGGTCTTCTCGCGCAGGGACGCGATGTCGTCCCAGTCGAGCGACGGCCGCGAATAGATGTCCAGAAACGTCTGCACCGCCGCCGGCCCCTTGGTCACTCGCTCCTTGAGCCCCGACGACCGCCCCTTGAGCCCCGTCGACCGCCCCTTGCGCCCCGTCGAAAGGATCCCGGACAGCTCCGGCATGTTACGCACGATCGACAGCAGCGTCTTGATCGCGCCGAGCGAGACCTCCTGCTTCGCGGTCTCACCGGTCGACGCGGCGTCTCGCATGCGCTCGGCGACGATCTCCCAGAACGACGGGTCCGAGGTGTACTGGTCGATGCCCTCGGCCCGGGCGAAGGGCAGCGAGCCGAGATTCAGATCCTGCGGCCGCCAGCCGAGCATGGTGGTGTCCAGAGTGACGGTCAGCGCCGCCGCACCCATCGTCTCCGCGCGTCGGATCAGACTGTCCACCAACCGGTCATCGGTCGACCAGTACAGCTGGAACCAACGGGGAGCACCCGGTTTCACGGCCTCCATCGCGTCGGCGACCCCCTCCATCGGCGCGCAGCCCTGATTGGAGAAGATGTAGGGCACACCGAGTTCCGCGGCAGCCCTTCCGATATGCACGTCGGCATCCGGGTAGGCCAGTGCGCCCGCACCGACTGGCGCGAAAAGCACTGGAGCAGAAAGTGTCTGGCCGAACAGCTCGGTCTGCAGGCTTCGTTCGCTCACGTCTCTGAGGACGCGCGGGACGATGGCCCAGGAGTCCAGCGCCCGCCGGTTGGCCGTCATCGTCCGGCCTTCACCGGCGCCGCCCGCGATGTAGGCCCAAGCGCGGCGCGACATCTTGGCGCGTGCCCGCCGCTCCAACTCTGCGAAATCGGCGGGCACCGTGGGCGTGCGCCCGTGGACGCCGGCGGTGTAGACGTCGTTCTGCCGGGAACGCCCGAAGTTCACTGAAACCATGGAGCGACTCAGTCCCCGCCACCGGGAGCCGCACCGTCGCGGTCGCGCTGAAGGTAGAAGTAGAAGTGACGGTCGCGGACCAGCGAGGTCTTGCCGTTCATGATCCCCATGAGGGTGGTCTCGTCGACTCGCTTGAAGTGATCGATCACCGGCTGCCCGTCATAGACCATCGACGCGGTCACTTCCCCGCGGAACTCCACCGGCCAGAGACTTGCCTCTCCTTTACCGATCTCCTTGTTGGAGTATAGATTCCCGTCGTCGTCCCGGCAGACCATCGGCGCCACACGGTACCGCGAGTCGAACCACTTCCCGTGCCAGCGCACGAGCGCGAGTTGACCGTCCATCGGGTGCCCGGACGGCAGCTCGCCCCCACGCCAGTGGCCGAGGATCTCGTCGATCGTCACCGTCGGCAGCGCCGCCCAGATCTCGTCGAGGTGTTCCGGAGCACTGATCTCTTGCGAGGAGACGCGCTCGAAGAATCCGGCGATCGCCTGTTCTCGGGTGAGGGTCATTGGGCGGTCTCGCTCTCTTCAGCGGCTTCCGGAGTGTCGGTCGGCTCCGGTGCGACGACGGCGACCGCCGGCTCGGTCCGCGAGAACACCATCGCTTCGGTCACGTCGTACCGGCGGGCGTCGATCGCGTCCAGCAGCGCATTGTGGCGAACCTGCCACGGCGCCTCTTCACCCGCCTTCGGCAGTCGTCCGCCGGCACGCTGCACGTATCCCGAGCTGAGGTCGAAGAAGGCGTGCGCCTTCGGTTTTGCCCCGTCGAGAGTCGGGTAGGCGCGCGTGTAGCCGTTCGCGCGCATGTGAGCCAGCAACTCGGCCACCGCTTGACTGGTGAGGTCGACACGCAACGTCCACGAGGCGTTGGTGTACCCGACCGACCACGCGAAGTTCGGAACATCGTCGAGCATGTACGCCCGGTATCCGTACTTCTCACCCGGGTCGACGCGCTCTCCGTCGACGGACAGGTCGATGCCCCCGAACGCGACCAAGTCCAATCCCGTTGCGGTGACGACGATGTCGGCCGCTAGCTCACGCCCCGACGAGACCCGGATACCGGTCGGTGTGAAGCTCTCGATGGTGTCGGTGACCACCTCTGCACTGCCGTCGGCGACCACTTTGTAGAAGTC
>NZ_JAAYXO010000196.1 GCF_012515855.1 Gordonia sp. (in: high G+C Gram-positive bacteria) | reverse complement strand
TTCGGCGCCGATTTCGGCGCGGTCCGGGTGCACGCCGCCAGCCCGCTGCCCGAGCGAGTCGCCGCGGACGCGTTCACCCTCGGCGGGCGCATCCACTTCGCACCCGGACGGTACGAGCCGTCGAGCCCCAGCGGCGAGAGGCTGCTGGCGCACGAGCTGACCCACGTCGTGCAGCAGGGCAGTCACGCGACCGTGCGCCGCGCCCGCACCGCGCTGACCACCAAGCAGGTTGTCAGCATCGTGGACAAGATCCCGCAACTGCGGAACAAGCTCTCGTCGACTGATCGCACCGAGACCGTGCGGTCCCGGATCGAGGCGTCGCTGCGCGCCTACAAGGCGCACATGGCCAAGAAGCAGGACGAAGACGTCGACCTGCGCGACGCGATGATGCTGTCGACGGCCCTCGGCCAGATCGCCCGAGCCTTCGCCGAGGAGCTCAACGACCCGTCGGTCGCCGCCACGCTGATGCCGTCGCTGTTCGACGCGTTCGAGACCGAGATCGGCGCCAAGCTCCGACGCAAGAAGCGCGCGATGAAGACACCGGCCCGCAAGAACGTCTTGGCCCTGACCAAGGCGCTTTCGGGGGGCGACCCGGTCACCCAGTACATGCACCGCGAGATCCGCAAGGAGGTGGCCGCCCAGCAGATCATCACGATGGCGTCGGCCGACCCCGGCCTGACCCCGGTCAAGGTGTTCGAGCTGATGACCGAGCGGTGGGAGGCGGCGATGTCGACGTACACCCCCGACCAGCAGTTGAAGACCGTCAAGGACCCAGCGGGCTCCTTCAACCGCGCCGAGGCACACGGCGAGTACTCCAAGTACTTCTTCGAGAAGACCTTCGGCTCCGACACGCCGACGTGGCAGGCGGGCGGCGCGGGCGGCGCCGAGCAGCTGACGCTCACGGCCGATGCGGCCAAGAACCTCGCCGACCTCCGAGCCGAGGTCCTCGCTCCCACCCAGCAGACGGCGGTCCAACCGCGCGCCGGGATCACCACCGCCAACCAAGAACGTCATCTCGCGGGTCTGGAGCAGGCCGAAGCCGCGCTCGGATCGGTCGACAACGACTTCCTCACGGTGTTCGCCGACCGGTACCTGCTGACGTCGGCGGCCGCCCAGAAGCTGTTGGCCGACGTCAAGACGTTCCTCAGCCAGGACATGAAGTTGACGATCACCGTCGAGCTGGGCAAGTGGTTCGGGAGCGACGCCGCTCCGAAGACACCGAATCGCAAGTTCGCGCCGGCGACGGCGCGCAAGGACACGACCGCGCTCGCGAAGCTGTTCGGCAAGCCCGGCGTGGCCGGCACGGTCGATCACCTCCCGACGTGGGACGACACGGGCCTCGGTGCCTCGGCCCGGGGACCGAGCTATCTGCGGTTCCGGCACTGGAAGGACCAGTTGATGACGGGCCTGCAGAACATGTCAGGTGCCGAGATGGCGAGCTTCGGTGCCGCGAACATCAACTGGGAGACCGTCAAGGGCGGCGACGATCGAGCCAAGCCGGGCACGAACTACTACGGCGACCTCCACTTCGTCCTCGACCGCAGCAAGTTCGCCAACCGGATCGTGTTCACCGCCACCGACCACGGCGAACCACGCC
>NZ_JAAYXO010000032.1 GCF_012515855.1 Gordonia sp. (in: high G+C Gram-positive bacteria) | reverse complement strand
CTTCTTCCGGGGCAGCATGCACGAACAAGGAGACCTCCTCCGGCGCAGACGGTGATTTCATCGCGAAGACCGTTCGCGACTACGCGAACAAGGAAGGTCTCACGTCGGTGGTGTACCGGGTCGCGCGCGACGGTGAGCTGATCGCGGCCCGCGCTGTCGGCGACACCGTCACCGGGGTGCCGACCACCCAGCACATGCACTTCCGCAACGGCAACGTGGCCTTCGCGTATATGGGTACCCTGCTCCTGCTGATGGCCGAGGCGGGCGACCTGGGGCTCGACGACCCGGTGTCGAAGTGGCTGCCGGCCTGGAACCTTCCCAACGCGGACAAGGTCACGCTGCGCATGCTGGTCTACAGCACGTCCGGGTATCCGGACTACGTGCCTGACGAGACGTTCGACAAGGCGCTGCTGTCCGATCCGTTCCAGCAGATGACTCCGCGGCGCCTCCTCGGCTACGCCTTCCGAACGCCGCCGCTGTATGCGCCGGGGACCGGCTGGAACTATGCGCACACCAATTACGTGATTCTCGGCGCTGCGCTGGAGGCCGCCGGCAAGAAGCCCCTCGGCGAGTTGCTGACCGAGAAGGTGATCGCCCCGATGGGCCTCGAGAACACCCGCCCCGTGCTCACCCCGGAAGTACCGGAGCCGGTGCTCCACTCCTTCAACACCGAGCGCGGCGTCTACGAGGACGCCACCTACTGGAATCCGTCCTGGCAGACGGCACCCGGCTCGGTGATCGCCACCAACATCTGCGACATGCTGGTGTCCGCGGAGAAGGTCGGCACCGGCGCTCTCCTGAGCCGTGCATCGTTCGATCAGATGTTGACGCCAGAGAAGGGCGAGCTCGGGCCGGTCCCGGCCGGATGCACGGTGTGCCGACAGTTCGACCTGCACCAGTTTTACGGGGCCGGAGTGCTCGTGCGGTCGGGTTGGATCCATCAGACGCCCCTGTTCGGCGGGGCCGGCGCCGTGCACGCCTACCTGCCGTCCGCGAAGCTCGCCGTCGCGATGGTCGCTGTGTCCGGCAAGACCTCGAAACCCGGCGTGAATCATGCGGTGAACATCTGGACTGCGCTCGCGGAGAAGCTGACCCCGGACAACGTGCCCGGGCGCTGAGACAGACACTTCCACCGCCGCCCGCGCGGCATGTCCGGGCTCCTCATCGACTGGAGTCGACATACTGTGCAGTGTGCGTTCTCCGATACCCGATTACCTTGCCGAAGCACTGCGATCGGTGGAATCCGACCAGTCCGGCGCCACCGCCGACTACATCCCGGAGCTGGCCGATGCCGACCCGGATCGGCTTGCCGTGGCGTTCTGCACGGAGGACGGGCGGCTGTACTCCGGCGGCGACCGCGACACGGAGTTCACCATTCAATCGATCTCCAAGCCCTTCGTCTACGCGCTCGCCTTGGCAGATCGAGGCTTCGACGAGGTGCTGGAGAAGGTGAACGTGGAACCGAGCGGCGACGCCTTCAACGACGTCTCGTTCGAAGCCGAGACAGGTCGACCGCGGAATCCGATGATCAATGCGGGTGCGATCACCGCGCACACCCTGGCGGGCGAGCGGGGGGCCGCGCTCGAGCAGCGTTCGGAGCGGATCGTCGAAGGTCTCAGTGCGTTCGCGGGGCGCCGCCTCTCGGCGGACGACGCCGTCTACGCCTCCGAGATCGGTACGGCCTTCCGAAACCGGGCGCTGGCGAACATGCTGCGGGCCAACGGGATCATCGACGAGGACCCACTTATCGCGGTCAGCGGCTACACCCGACAGTGCTCGCTCCTGGTCACGGTGGAGGATCTGGCACTGATGGCGGCCACCCTCGCCAACCGCGGCGTCAATCCGCGGACCGGGGAGCAAGTGGTGTCCGCTGTGGTGGTTCGTCAGACGCTCAGCGTCATGGCAACCTGCGGGATGTACGACGGTGCCGGGGACTGGATGACCCGCGTCGGCATCCCGGCCAAGAGCGGTGTCGCGGGCGGCTTGATCGGCGCGCTGCCCGGCCAGGCGGGTATCGCCACCTTCTCGCCGAGGCTCGACCGGCACGGGAACAGCGTCCGCGGCGTCAACCTGTTCCAGCGGTTCACCTCCGACATGGGCATGCACGTCATGGAAATGCCGCCGCCGGGGCCGTCGGTGATCCGGAGCAGGCGTGTGTTCGGTCACGGTTCGTTGTCGCTGGAAGTGGTGGCGCTGCAGGGCGGCATCCGCTTCGCCGGCGCTGAACGAGTGCTGCGCGACCTGGAGGAGAGTCCGCCTGCGCACCGGCGGGTGGCGTTCAGCATGGGGCGCGTCACAACAATCGGCGACGTCGCACGTCGCATGCTGCTTGAGGCGGTCCGGCGGCTCACCCTCGACGGGCACGATGTCTATCTTATTGACCCAGACCGCGTGCTGCCCGATCCCGAGCCCGGCACGGGTGGTCGGGTGACCGTTGTGCGGCACCGCGAGGACATCTGAGCGCCGGGCGACGACGCACGACTCGACATCGGGAATCTCATAGTGATCCTCGTCTCATACTGAGACGCTCATGACCTGACTCACACTATTGAATTGTCTCTACCACGTCAGCAAAGAGGTCGACACCAGTCGCCTCTTCGGACTAGGAGGCAAATTTTGAGCAGGCAGAGCCTAACCAAGGCGCATGCGAAGATCACCGAATTGTCGTGGGAGCCGACATTCGCCACCCCGGCGACCCGATTCGGAACCGACTACACGTTTGAGAAGGCCCCCAAGAAGGACCCTCTGAAGCAGATCATGCGTTCCTACTTTCCGATGGAGGAGGAAAAGGACAACCGCGTCTACGGCGCTATGGACGGCGCCATCCGCGGAAACATGTTCCGGCAGGTTCAGGAGCGTTGGCTGGAATGGCAGAAGCTGTTCTTGTCCATCATTCCGTTCCCGGAGATCTCGGCAGCTCGTGCGATGCCGATGGCGATCGACGCCGTTCCCAACCCCGAGATTCACAATGGACTGGCCGTCCAGATGATCGATGAAGTTCGGCATTCGACGATTCAGATGAATCTCAAGAAGCTGTACATGAACAACTACATCGATCCGGCCGGCTTCGACATCACGGAGAAGGCATTCGCGAACAACTACGCGGGCACCATCGGTCGACAGTTCGGTGAGGGGTTCATCACCGGAGACGCGATCACCGCGGCGAACATCTACCTCACCGTGGTCGCGGAGACCGCCTTCACCAACACCTTGTTCGTCGCGATGCCCGACGAGGCGGCAGCCAACGGCGACTACCTTCTGCCCACCGTGTTCCACTCGGTGCAGTCGGATGAGTCGAGGCACATCTCGAACGGCTACTCCATCCTCCTGATGGCCTTGGCCGACGAGCGGAACCGACCTCTCCTCGAACGCGACCTGCGGTACGCATGGTGGAACAACCACTGCGTGGTTGACGCCGCGATCGGCACCTTCATCGAGTACGGCACCAAGGATCGTCGCAAGGATCGGGAGAGCTACGCCGAGATGTGGCGTCGCTGGATCTACGACGACTACTACCGCAGCTACCTGCTGCCGTTGGAGAAGTACGGCCTGACGATTCCCCACGACCTGGTGGAGGAAGCGTGGAAGCGCATCGTGGACAAGCACTACGTCCACGAGGTGGCACGGTTCTTCGCCACCGGCTGGCCGGTCAACTACTGGCGCATCGACGCCATGACCGACACCGACTTCGAGTGGTTCGAGGAGAAGTACCCCGGTTGGTACAACAAGTTCGGCAAGTGGTGGGAGAACTACAACCGCCTGGCTTACCCAGGGCGGAACAAGCCGATCGCCTTCGAAGAGGTCGGGTATCAGTACCCGCATCGTTGCTGGACCTGCATGGTTCCGTGCCTCATTCGTGAAGACATGGTCGACGACAAGGTCGACGGCCAGTGGCGTACCTACTGCTCGGAGACCTGTCACTGGACCGACGTCACCGCTTTCCGCGGCGAGTACGAGGGACGGGACACCCCGAACATGGGTCGACTCACCGGTTTCCGGGAATGGGAGACGCTCCATCACGGCGGCGATCTCGCCGACATCGTCGAGGGCCTCGGCTACGTCCGAGACGACGGCAAGACCCTCATCGGTCAGCCGCATCTGCACTTGGACGATCCCAAGAAGCTGTGGACTCTCGACGACGTCCGGGGCATTCAGTTCGGCAGTCCGAACGTGCTCCTCAACGAGATGTCCGACGCCGAGCGCGAGAAGCATCTCGCGGACTATCGGGCGGACACCGTGGCCGCCGCGTACTACGCGGCAGGCTGACCCCGACCGGTGCGGCCGGCCCCGGCATCGACGTGTGCTGGGGCCGACCGTCGCCATCCCCAATCCCGAACTTTTCCAGTAATCCCTCCAGCGAGGAGCCTCCAGTGTCCGATACCCACCGCGTGACGTTCGTGCCCGTGGACATCGAGATCGAAGTCGACGAGGACGAGACGATCCTCGACGCGGCTTTCCGCCAGGGCATCCACCTGATGCACGGCTGCCGCGAAGGCCGCTGCTCAGCCTGTAAATCGATGGTGCTCGACGGTGATGTGCAGATGGACGACTATTCGACGTTCGCCTGCAACGACGCTGAAGCGGAGGAGGGGTACGTCCTGCTCTGCCGCACCTGGGCGTACGACGACTGCGAGATCGAACTGCTGAACTTCGACGAGGACGAACTGCTCGGCGGCGCGCCCATCCAAGAAGTCCACACTCGCGTCACGGCCATCGAGCCGAAGACCGCCGACATCGTCTCGCTTCGGTTGGAGACGATCGAACCAGCCGAGTTCGAGTTTAAGGCCGGCCAGTTCTGCGACATCCACATTCCTGGAAACGACGGGCTGACTCGATCGTTCTCGTTGGCCACCACCCCGGGCGACCCGAAGCACCTCGAGTTCCTGATCAAGAAGTATCCGGGCGGAGTGTTCGCGGAGCAGTTGGAGAACAGTCTCGAGGCAGGTGCCGATCTGCACCTCACCGGCCCGTACGGATCGTTCACCATCAAAGACGGACGCGTCCTTCCGATCGTGCTGATCGGAGGCGGTGCCGGCATGGCGCCGGTGCTGTCCCTGCTTCGGCACGCCAGCGAGATCGGACTGGAGCGCCCGATGCGTTTCTACTACGGTGCGCGCACTCCGGCCGACCTGTTCTACCTCGATGAGATCGCGGCGCTCGGGGCAGGTCTGACCGACTTCGAGTTCATCGCCTGCCTGTCGGAATCGATGGACGCGGCGCCGGAGGGCGTGCGAGTGGAGTCGGGGAACGTCACCGACGTCGTCGACCGCAACGAGCCCGACCTGGGGCGGACGGAGGTGTACCTCTGCGGGCCGCCGCCGATGGTCGACGCCGCGCTCGCCCTGACCGACCAGAAGTCGGTGCCCAAAGATCAGGTCTTCTTCGACAAGTTCACCAGTCCCGCCTTCGACTGACCGCTCAGATGCGACAGGTCGAGACGAAACAGCCCTGAATCACCGATTGAGTTGTGCCGGCCGGGCCACGGCCGTGACAGAAAGGAAACCCCAGGATGTCTGCACCAACCGCACCGCGGGAGAGAAGCTTCCCGAGCATCGAGTTCACCGACGCCGAAGCCGGCGCGCTGGACTTCCCGAGCTCCAAGAGCCGGAAGTTCTCGTACTTCGAGCCGTCGAAGAAGCGCGCGACGATGTACGAAGAGGTCACCGTCGACGTTCAGCCCGACCCCGCGCGCCACCTCACGCAGGGCTGGATCTACGGCTTCGGAGACGGTCCGGGCGGGTATCCGCAGGAGTGGACCGAGGCGCGATCGAGCAACTGGCACGAGTTCCTCGACCCCAACGAGGAATGGGATCAGACGATCTTCCGGAACAACTCCGCGGTTGTTCGTCAGGTGGAGCTGTGCCTGCGGAACGCGAAGCGCGCGCACGCCTACCGCGGGTGGAATCGGCCGTGGCTCAAGTTCATCGAACGCAACCTCGGTGCATGGATGCACGCGGAGAACGGCCTGGCTCTGCACGTCTTCACGTCGATCCAGCGGTCCGGCCCCACCAACATGATCAACACGGCGGTCGCGGTCAACGCCGCGCACAAGATGCGGTTCGCGCAGGACCTCGCGCTGTTCAATCTCGATCTGGCGGATGAGGTCGAAGACTTCGACGGGGCGGCTCACAAGGAGGTCTGGCAGAGCGCTCCGGAGTGGCAGCCGACGCGCGAGGCGGTCGAGCGCTTGACCGCCATCGGCGATTGGTGCCAGTTGCTGTTCGTCACCAACATCGTCTTCGAGCAGCTCGTCGGCTCGCTGTTCCGCACCGACCTCGTGATGCAGATCGCCGCGCGCAACGGTGATTACATCACCCCGACCATCGTCGGCACCGGTGAACACGACTACGACCGCGATCTCGCGTACACGCGCAGCCTCTTCCGGATGCTGTCGCGCGATCCCGAGCACGGGGAACACAACCGAGCGCTGTTCGCGACGTGGATGGCCGAGTGGGTGCCGAGGTGTCTGGAAGCCGCCCACGCACTGCAGCCGATCTGGTCGCAGCCGGCCGAGAAGTCGATCACCTTCGCCACCAGCCTGGATGCGGCGATGGGCAAGTTCCGTGAAGTCCTGACGGCCATCGAGGTCGACATTCCCGAGGAGTTGAACCAGTGAGCATGCAATTCGGATCGTCCACCGAGTTCTCGAACATGTGCGGTGTGACCTTGATGAACACCCCGATCGGGCGAGTCGTCGCCGACGTGATGGGGGAGAAGGACGGCGTCGAGCTGACCGAGTACCCGTCCATGATCCGGGTCGACGGCAGCAACCGGCTGCTATTCGACTACGAGGAGCTCACCGACGCGCTCGGCCAGGACTTCGACGGATCGGTGTTCGAGGAGATCAGCTCGACGCACTACGGACGAATGGTCCACCTCGACGACCAGACAATTCTCTTCGCCAGCCCGGAGGACGCCGCAGAATACATTGGATTCGATTTGACGGCGAGCTCCTGAATTCTCTCCTCGTCGGGGCACGAAACCACTGCCCCGACGAGGAGTAACCAGCATCCACTTCTTTTCCCGTCCAGCCCGCACGGGTTCTGTATTGATTCGTGAGACAACCGAAAGTGAGTGATCGAAATGTATGAGAAGAATGGCGAAAAGTATTTCATCGTCGATTCGCACGTCCACCTCTGGGACGGGCGCGCCCAGAACCACAAGAACATTCACGGAAAGCAGTTCATCGACTGCTTCTACGACTATCACCGGAATCTCAGTCCCGAGAGTGAAGTGTGGGACTACGACCAGTACACCTACTACGGCGGCGACCGGTTCATGAAGGACCTCTTCACCGACGGGTACGTGGATCACGCCATTGTTCAGCCGACGATCCTCGCCGAGTTCTACAAGACCGGTTTCTCGCAGTACCGGGAGATCGAGGACCTTCGAATGGCCAATCCCGGCCTGATCACTCACAACTATGCTTACGACCCCCGTCATGGCGAGGCCGGGCTGGAGAAATTGCACAGGGACGCGGCGAAGCACAAGTTCACCGGGGTCAAGCTGTACACCGCCGACTGGTACGGCGAGTCCCGCGGCTATCAACTCGATGACATGTGGTCACGTCGCTACCTCGACGCGTGCCGCGAGTTGGGGGTCAAGAACATCCACGTGCACAAGGGGCCGACCATTCGTCCGCTCGACAAGGACGCGTTCGACGTCGCCGACGTCGACAAGGTGGCTACCGACTACACCGACCTGAACTTCATCATCGAGCACGTCGGCCTGCCCCGCTTGGAGGACTTCTGCTGGATCGCCACGCAGGAGCCGAACGTCTACGGCGGTCTGGCCGTCGCGATGCCGTTCATCCACACGCGACCGCGCTACTTCGCGCAGATCATCGGCGAGCTCCTGTACTGGCTCGACGAGGACCGCATCCTCTTCTCCAGCGACTACGCCCTCTGGACGCCGCGCTGGCTGATCGAGAAGTTCGTCGATTTCCAGATCCCCGAGGACATGACCGAGTACGCACCGCTGACGGTGGACCAGAAGAAGAAGATTCTCGGTCTCAATGCCGCGGCGCTGTACCCGCACATCGAGGTTCCGGCCGAACTTCAGCTGGCACAGCCGGCTCTGGTGTAAAGGACAGCCGAGATGACCGCACTGGAACACCGATGGGAGCATTCCCCGTCGCAGGCGCTCGCCGGCGACGACCTGGAAGCGCAGATCATGGCAGCCCTGGACACCGTCGTCGACCCGGAACTCGATGAGCCGATCACCGATCTGAAGTTCGTTCGGTCGGTCACGATCGACGACGACGGCGTCGAAGTACACCTGCGGCTTCCCACGTCGTTCTGCTCGCCGAACTTCGCGTATCTCATGGCGTCGGACTCGGTCGATGCACTCGAGCTGATCGACGGGATCGGTGTGGTGCGTGTGTACCTCGACGATCACCACGACAGCGAGAAGATCAACGCCGGGTTGGCGGCGCGTGCGGGCTATCGCGGCACCTTCGGTCACGAGGCGCTCGAGAGCTTGGACTCGTTGCGCGAGACCTTTCACAAGAAGGCCCACACGGCCGCGATGGAGCGCAGTCTGGCGCGCCTCATCGCGGCCGGTGCGGCCACCGTCGAGACCATCGGGCAGGTGCTGATGCGGGACCTGCCCGACGACGAGACCACGGCTGCGCTGCGCCGCCGCCGCAACGCGATAGGCCTGAGCCAGTGCATGAATGCGCGGGTACTGGTGAACGACGACGGCACGCGGATGCTCGAGGACGAGATTCCGATGCGGTTGCGGTTCGCGCGGTCGGTCCGCATCTCGATCGACGGCAACTCCCATTTCTGTCGCGGTCTACTGGCGACCCGCTACGCCGACGACGGCGACGGTGCGGTCGCCGACGGACCGCGCATCACCAACGTGCGTCACTGAACGGAGAAGGTGTCATGAAAGCAGTGCAGGTAGTCGGATACCACCAGGACCTGGTCCTCAACGAGATCCCCAAACCGGAGATAACCGGTCCGCTCGACGTGATCGTCCGGATCGGCGGCGCTGGCGTGTGTCGCACGGATCTACATATTCTCGAGGGGCAGTGGGCGGAGAAGAGCCAGGTCACGCTGCCGTACACCATCGGACATGAGAATGCGGGCTGGGTCGACGCCGTCGGCAGCGCGGTCACCAACGTCGCTGTCGGCGACAAGGTGATCTTGCATCCGCTGGTGACGTGCGGTCTCTGCCGGGCGTGCCGCGCCGGCGATGACGTCCACTGCGAGACCAGCGACTTTCCGGGCATCGACACCGACGGCGGCTACGCCGAGTATTTGAAG
This sequence comes from Gordonia sp. (in: high G+C Gram-positive bacteria), assembly GCF_012515855.1. Taxonomy (GTDB): domain Bacteria; phylum Actinomycetota; class Actinomycetes; order Mycobacteriales; family Mycobacteriaceae; genus Gordonia. The sequence continues at coordinate 20,362 of NZ_JAAYXO010000032.1, read as the reverse complement.
ACGACCGCGCGCAGCGTGGTGCGGCTCGACGACTCGCTCGAACCCGCAGAGGTGGCGGCGCTCGCCGATGCCGGGCTCACCGCCTATCACGCGGCGGCCAAGGTTGCCGCGGTCACCCGTCCCGGCGACTACTGCGTCGTGATCGGGGCCGGCGGGCTCGGTCACATCGGTATCCAGGTGCTCGCCGCGATCTCCGGCGTCACCATGATCGTCGTCGATCAGAATCCCGACGCGGTGGAACTGGCGATGGAGATCGGCGCGCATCACGGCATCGTCGCGGACGGCACGCACGTTAAGAAGGTCGTGGAGTTGACCGGCGGACACGGTGCCGAGGCGGTCCTGGACTTCGTCGGCGAGGGCGGGGCCACATCGGAGGGTGTCGCCATGCTCCGGCAGGCGGGCAATTACCTGGTGGTCGGCTACGGCGAGAACATCGATGTGCCGACCATCGACATCGTGTCCTCGGAGATCAACTTCATCGGCAACCTCGTCGGCTCCTACAACGATCTCGGCGAACTGATGGCGCTGGCGGCCCAGGGCAAGGTCAAGCTCCACACGACCGAGTATCCGCTCACGGAGTTCGGCAGGGCACTGGCCGATCTCGACGCCGGCCGGGTTCGCGGTCGCGCGATTCTCGTGCCCTGAACCACTCGACGTCGCTCGTATTCCACCTCACCTCCCGGTCGTCGACCGGGTTCCAGAAAGGTTCGAACTCATGGCAAAAGAAGTTCGCTACAACGCAGACGCCCGACTCCGGCTGGAGCGAGGTGTGAACGCCCTCGCCGACGCGGTCAAAGTGACTCTTGGTCCGAAAGGGCGCAACGCGGTCCTGGAGAAGCTGACCGGCCCGCCCACCATCACCAACGATGGCGTGACGATCGCGCGCGAGATCCAGTTGCGCGATCCGTTCGCGAACATGGGCGCGCAGCTGGTCAAGGAAGTCGCGATGAAGACGAACGGCGTGGTCGGCGACGGCACGACGACGGCGACGGTGCTGGCGCAGGCGATGGTGCGGGAAGGTCTGCGCGCAGTCGATCACGGTGCCAATCCGATGCGAGTCCGTCGTGGAATCGAACGAGCGGTGTCCGTGGTGTTGACTGCGCTCGACGCGCAAGCGGTTCAAGTGACCGATCCGGCCGATCTGGCCAAGATCGCGAGCCTCGCGGCCAGTGACGATGACGTGATCGGCGCCGTCATCGCTGAGGCCGTGGAGTTCGCCGGCCGCAGCGGCGTCATCACCACCGAGGAGTCCGACAGCCTCGGGATCTCGGTGGACGTGGTCGACGGCATTGAATTCTCTCACGGTTACACCTCGGGCTACATGGTCACCGACCCGGAGCGCATGGAGGCGGTCCTGGACAACCCGGTGGTCCTCTTGACCAACAAGAAGATCACCTCGGTGCAAGAGGTGATGCCCGCGATCGAGGCGGCCAAGCGTGCTGATCGGCCGCTGTTGGTGCTGGCCGAGGACGTCGACGGTGCCGCGCTGCAGTTGTTGGTCGGTGGCAACATGCACAACACCATGCGATCGGTGGTCGTCCGGGCTCCTGGATTCGGGCATCGACGAGTCGCTGAGCTGGAAGATCTCGCAGTCGCACTCGGCGGACACGTGATCGCCAAGGACACCGGGATCGAGCTCAACGAGGTCGGGCTCAAGCACCTCGGTTCGTGTGCACGAGTCACGGTGACCGAGAACGACACGACCATTGTCGGCGGCCGAGGCAGTCAGGACCTGATCGACGCTCGCGTGGCGCAGTTGCAGGCCCAGTTCGAGCGCGCGCGGATCGATGCGGACCGCGACAGCCTGGAGTTGCGGATCGCTCGCCTGACGGGTCGCGTCGCGGTCATCAAGGTCGGTGGCTTCACCAGCGTCGAGCTCAAGGAGCGGATGCTCCGGGTAGAGGACGCTCTCGCTGCGACTCGCGCGGCGGTGGAGATGGGGGTGCTCGCGGGTGGCGGCACCGCGCTCGCCCAAGCTCACCGGGCTCTCTCGGAGGTGACCGATTTGTCGGAGGACGACCTCGTCGGCGTCGAAGTAGTCCGGGGGTCGCTGGACGAGCCGCTTCGGTGGATCGCCACCAACGCCGGATATGACGGTGACGCCGTTGTGGAGGTGGTGTCGGGACTGCCGCACGGACATGGGTTCAATGCGCTGACCGGCGACTACGGCGACATGTTCGATGAAGGCATCATCGATCCCTACAAGGTCACCAGAGCGGCCCTCGAGAGTGCGGCCTCGATCGCGGCCCTGCTGATCACGACCGAGACAGCGGTCGTGGAGGAGGTGATGACGCACCCCGGCGCCATCGAAGCGCCCGGGTTCGGCGACCTCGCCGAGGGCATGGTTCGGCCCTCGAACATCTACTGACCGACTTGCCTTCCCGGCACTCTCTGAAAGGACTCTCATGATCTTCATCGTGGTGAAATTCGATGTGCGCGACGAGTACGTCGACAGGTGGCCTGCGATGACCGCAGCGTTCACCGCCGCCACCCGCGCAGAACCGGGGAACCTGTGGTTCGACTGGTCGCGGAGCATTGAGAACGGGTCGGAGTTCGTCTTGGTCGAGGCGTTCGCAGACTCCGCTGCGGGAGCCGCGCACGTCAATGCCCCGCACTTCCGCGAGGGCCTCGAGTCGATGCGTCCGGGATTGAAGGCGACGCCCAAGATCATCAGCCGTGAGGTGGAAGGCTCGGGATGGTCGGAGATGGGCGAGCTTGAAATCGCATAGCGGAACGCTCGTCGACGCCGTCTCTCTCGGAGCCATGCCGGGAGAGACGGCGTTCGACATCGACGAACTGCGACGGAGCCTGGGCCTGGTCGTGGTCACGGATCCAGAGGTCATCGAGGGCTATCGCCGGGACCAGTCGCAACTGACGCCGGCCGGCGTCCCGCTCGCGGTGGTGCGCGCACGCTCCATCAGCGACGTTCAACAGACGATGCGATGGGCGTACGAACGTCGCGTTCCAGTCGTGACGCGTGGTGCGGGCAGTGGGCTCGCCGGTGGCGCGAACGCTATCGACGGCGGCATTGTGCTGAGCCTCGCCGGACTGAACCGCATCGTGCACATCGATCCTTCTGCGAGGCTGGCCACGGTGGAGGCCGGAGTCATCAACGGCGATCTGGTTCGGGCGGCCGGAGAGTTCGGGCTCTGGTACCCGCCCGACCCGGGGAGCAGAGAATTTTCGACCATCGGCGGCAACGTGGCCACCAACGCGGGTGGTTCGTGCTGCGTCAAATACGGGGTGACAGCCGACCACGTCGCGCGGATCAAAGCGATTCTGCCCGATGGCAGGATGATTCATACGGGCGCGCGAACTAGAAAGAATGTCGCGGGTTTGAATCTCGGTCAGTTGCTGGTCGGTTCGGAGGGCACTCTGGCAGTCGTCGTCGAGGTGACAGTCCGACTGCGGCAGGCGCCGTCGGAGGTAGCGACCGTGGTCGCGTCGTTCGAGACGGTGCACCAGGCGGTCGAGTCGGTTCTGGCGATGTCGACGGTTGCCGAACCGTGCGTCCTGGAGCTGATGGACCGCACCACGGTGACGGCGGTGGAGTCGATGACCAGAATGGGTCTGGATACAGATGCGGCGGCGTTGCTCCTGGTCCAGTGCGACGGTGCGGACAGCGTGGCGCAAGCCGAACGGTGTGCCGCGATGTGTCGTCGAACGGCCCTCGATGTGTGGTCGACTGTCGACGCCGGTGAGGGGGAAGCCATGATGGTGGCGCGGAGGTCGGCCTTCACCGCCCTGGAGCAGCTGGGCGGCGTGTTGCTCGACGACGTGGCCGTCCCTGTCCACCAGTTGCCGGGAATGCTTCGTTCCATCGAGGTCATCGCCGAGCGTCACCGTGTTCGGATCGGCACCTTCGGGCACGCCGGCGACGGGAACATGCATCCGACCGTCATCTTCGACCCGACCGATCCCGACGAAGTGGTTCGAGCGCGAGCAGCGTTCGATGAGATCATCGATCGGGCGATCGCGCTCGGTGGAACCATCACCGGCGAACACGGAGTCGGGGTCCTGAAACGCGCTCATCTGACACAGATGATCGGTGGCACTGAACTCGATCTGGCTGAGCGGATCAGGGGCGTGTTCGACCCCAGGGGGATCTTGAATCCCGGTCGTGGCTAAATCCTTCGGTAGAGCGGGATTTCTGCCGGTCTCAGACCGTCTCACTTTGAGACGGTCTGATCGGTGGCCCCGCGTACCCTTAGCTCAAGTGTGACTCATGCCATAGGACGAAAGGCCTTAGTTGATGATTGACCGGGACATCGAGGTCATCCGTCAGCAGTTCCTCAGCGATCAGCGACTGAACAGTGTGGTGCGCGAGCCGATAGCCAAGTCGTGGATGCGATCCAAAGCCCTCGAACTAGCGAGCGAGGGGGTGGCGGTGCCGTTCCTCGGCGAGCCCGATCTCGACTCGATCCTGGTCGCTGCCGCAGATCCGGTGATGGCCAACCTCGCCGAGAGTTTGTCGGATGAGTCGATCTCCATCATCCTGACTTCCGACGAAGGAGTGGTCCTCAGTCGCTCCGCGCATCGCACGGATCTTCGCGACGATCTCGATGACGTGCGCTTGGCGCCCGGGTTCTCGTACTCGGAGCAGTTCGTCGGCACCAACGGAATCGGCACGACGTTGGAGACGCGTCGGCCTACCCTCGTGGTCGGATCAGAGCACTACTCCGATGCGCTGTGCGGATTGTCTTGTGCGGGTGCGCCGATCTTCCATCCGGTATCGGGAGCGCTGCTCGGCGTCTTGGACATGACGGGGCGGGCGGGCCTGGGCGGCCAGGTGATGCTGAGTCTCGCGCAGTCGACGGCTCGAGAGATCGAGGCGAATCTATTGCAGCGGTCAGGCGAAGGTCACGTCGCGGCGTTCAACGCCTATTTGACGGTCAGGCGACGGAATCCGTCGGCGATGTTCATCGTTCTCGGTGACGACATGTCCCTGATGAATGAGAAGTTGCGCCGCACGCTCGATTCGGCTGACCAAACGGCGCTGATCGAGTTCGCGATAGACGGCGCGCAGAGCCGGGCGAACTCGCTGGTTGAGACGTTGCCGAGTGGCACCGTGGTTCGCCTCACCCGGATCGAGGCCGATGGCGCGACGCTGGCTCTCTTCGTCGTTCGGTTGGTCGATGACGCGGTGGCGGCAGGCGGCGCGCGCCGTGCCCTCACATCGTCGCTTCCCGGTCTCGTCGGCCGAAGCACCGCGTGGCGGTTGGCGTGCGATGAGTTGAGGCAAGCGCTCAGATCAGGTGTGTGGGTGGCTGTGGTGGGCGAACCTGGATCGGGTCGGTGCTCGTCCCTCCGCGCCGCTGTCGAGGCGCACCGCTCGGGGTTCGTTCGGGTCTTCGATGCGGCGGACCTGGCCGTCGGTTCGGCGACCCTCCGCGAACTCGAAGACGAAGTGACCGCCGATGGATTCAGTGTCATCGTCCGTGATGTCGATCAGCTGTCCGACGAGGTTCTGGCAGCGATCGCCGATCTCTTCACCGGCGTCGCCGACAACGGTTGGGTCGGGGTCACGATGCGTACCCACTCCGACACCGTCTTCGACACGCTCATCGTGCCGCACTTCGCTCGGACCGTGATGATTCCTGCGTTACGGCACCGCATCAGCGATCTCCAAGAACTAGTGCCTCAACTGCTGCGGGAACTCACTGCCGGGGGCTCACTCGATGTGACGCCGGCGGCCATGCGGATCCTGTCCGCCTACGGCTGGCCGGGCAATGTCGCTCAGCTGCGCAACGTCCTTCGCAAGGTGATTCGTCAGCGTCGCACCGGCACGATCGATGTCGACGGCTTGCCGCCGGAAGTTCGTTCGTTCGGGCGCAAGACCCTCAGCGCCATCGAGAGCATGGAGCGCGACGCGATCGTCGAAGCGTTGAAGGCCAACTCGTTCGACAAGGGCAAGGCTGCGGCCGACCTCGGGATGTCACGCGCGACGATCTACCGACGAATCAAGCGGTTCAGCATCGCGGTCTGACCATCCCGGCGCGGGCTGAGGCGGCCGTTGACAGGAGCCCAGTAGCTCACCCCACGTTGCATCACAGCGAGCGGCAACTACGATTAGTGGCGAAGGTTGTTCATTCTAGTGGTCGCAGACGGCGGCCGTTGCGGTTTGGAGTAGATGTGAATCTGATCGGCGTGATCGGCGGCGGCACCATGGGTGCCGGCATCGCCGAGGTGTGTGCGAAGGCCGGTAGCGACGTCCTCGTCCTGGAGACCAAGCAGGAGTTCGTCGACGCTGCCGCAGCGCGAATCGAGAAGTCGATCAGCCGCGGTGTCACCAAGGGCAAGATCTCGCAGGAGGACGCCGACGCCGCCATCGCACGCGTGAAGGTGACGCTCGACATCACCGAGTTCGCCGACCGGGAACTGGTCATCGAGGCGGCGCCCGAGGTCGAGGCCATCAAGCACGACATCTTCGGCAAGCTCGACACCATCGTGAAGCCCGAGACGATTCTCGCGACCAACACCTCGTCGATCCCGATCATCAAGATCGCTGCTGCCACCGCGTACCCGGAGCGCGTGGTCGGCGTGCACTTCTTCAACCCGGTGCCGGTGATGCCGCTGGTCGAGATCATCTCGGCGCTCACCACCGCGCCGGAGACGGCTGCCGCCGTGACGGAGTACGCGAAGACCACCCTGGGTAAGACGACCGTTCAGTGCGGCGACCGCTCGGGCTTCATCGTCAACGCTCTGCTGATCCCGTACCTGTGCCAGGCCATCCGCATGTTCGACTCGGGTTACGCCAGCGCCGAGGACATCGACGCCGCGATGAAGGGCGGCTGCGGCTACCCGATGGGTCCGCTGACCCTCTGCGACACCGTCGGCCTGGACATCTGCCTCGCTGCCGCGGAATCGCTGTATGCGGAGTTCGCCGAGCCGCACTTCGCTCCGCCGGCCCTGCTGCGTCGCATGGTCGACGCCGGCCGCCTGGGTCGCAAGAGCGGTCGCGGGTTCTACACCTACAGCTAGTTTCGACTGGCGACAGGCCCACGAGTCGTGACGTTCTGAACGCCCGAGCCGCATGTCGGCTCGGGCGTTCGGCGTCAGTCGGCGCCGTTCTCGGCGGACTCGTCCGCGCTCGCCGCTGTCGCGTCCGCCGTCAGTCGCCGCCTAATGATGAAGTGACGCTCGAGGAAGAGGCGTTCGTCGAGCTTCTATCGACGCATCCACGTGGTCAGTTCGGTGTTGCATTTGCTGGAATTGCACGAACGGCAGCACGGCACCACGTTGTCGATCGTGTAGCGACCACCGCGTGAGATCGCCAGCATGCAGTCCTTCTGCAGCCCGGGGCCGGGGGCGCCGCAGTATGCGCAGCCGCCCCACTGGTCGATCAACGCCGCCCACTGGGTATCGGTGAGGTCGTGAACCTGCTGGGCCATCCGAAGCTTCCGGCGACGGGCGTAGCGAGCAGCACGAGCACGAGGGGGCATGCCTGAAGACGGTACCGGTCGGCAATGATCGGCAATGCTCCCCAGTCGGGAGGTCGGCGGTTCGGGTGCGACCATAGGTCTATGACCGCAACCCTCGTCGCCAAGAACGTCTCCGGCGGCCACGCCCATCGCGTGCTGTTCGACGATTTGGACCTGACCGTCGCGCCCGGTGACGTGATCGGCGTCGTCGGCGCCAATGGGGCGGGGAAGACGACGCTGCTCCGCGTGCTGGCGGGAGATCTGGCGCCCCTCGCGGGCACGGTGACCCGGTCGCCGTCGGACGCCTTCGTCGGCTGGTTGCCCCAGGAGCACGAGCGGGTCGAAGGCGAGACCGTGGGCCGGTATGTCGCTCGGCGGACCGGGTGTGCGGCGGCGACTGAAGCCATGGAGGCGGCCGCCGAGGCGCTGACGGACGACGCCTCGGGGGACGGCGCCGACGTGTACGCAGCAGCGCTGGACCACTGGCTGGCCACCGGGGCCGCCGACCTCGACGAGCGGCTGCCGGCCGTCCTGGCCGATCTGGGATTCGTCGCCGGCGAGGTGGCGCCGGAGGACCAGTTGATGACCGGGTTGTCGGGTGGGCAGGCGGCGCGCGTCGGACTCGCGGCACTGCTGTGCTCGCGGTTCGACATCGTCCTGCTGGACGAGCCCACCAACGACCTCGATCTCGACGGCCTGGCGCGGCTGGAGGAGGTGGTCGCGGGCATGCGCGGCGGCGTGGTCCTGGTGAGCCACGACCGCGAGTTCCTGGCGCGGAGCGTCACCCGCGTGCTGGAACTGGACCTCGCGCAGCACACCAACACGGTCTACGGCGGCGGATACGAGAGCTACCTCGAGGAGCGGGAAGTGGCCCGCAGGCACCGCCGCGAAGAGTACGAGGAGTACGCCGAGAAGAAGGCCGATCTGGTCTCACGGGCGCGGGTGCAGCGCGAATGGTCGAGTCAGGGCGTCCGGAATGCGATGAAGAAGAATCCCGACAACGACAAGGTGCGCCGCAAGGCCGCGTCGGAGTCGAGCGAGAAGCAGGCGCAGAAGGTCCGGCAGATGGAGAGCCGGATCGCGCGCCTCGAAGAGGTCGTCGAACCGCGCAAGGAATGGGTTCTGGAGTTCACGATCGGTGCGGCGCCGCGATCGAGTTCGGTGGTCTCGACGCTGAACGCTGCGGTCGCGCGGCAGGGTGACTTCGTGCTCGGCCCGGTGTCGCTGCAGGTGAACGCCGGGGAGCGGATCGGCATCACCGGACCCAACGGGGCGGGCAAGTCGACGCTGCTGAAGCTGATTCTGGGCCGGTCGACTCCGGCCGAGGGGACTGCGGCGCTGGGCGCCAACGTCGCGATCGGTGAGGTGGATCAGGCCCGCGGACTGTTCTCCGGACCCGATCTGCTCGCCGACCGGTTCGAGGAACTGGTGCCGGAGTACACGACCGAAGAGGTGCGGACGCTGCTCGCCAAGTTCGGACTGCGCGCCGATCACGTGGGGCGGCCGACCGTCGACCTCTCGCCGGGCGAGCGCACCCGCGCGGCGCTGGCATTGCTGCAGGCGCGAGGCGTCAACGTGCTGGTGCTCGACGAACCGACCAACCATCTCGATCTGCCTGCGATCGAGCAGTTGGAGTCGGCGCTCGCGTCGTACGACGGCGCACTGCTGCTGGTCACCCACGACCGCCGGATGCTGGCGAACGTGAACGTTGACCGCCGGTGGCACGTCGAGGACGGTCGGGTTCAGGAACTCTGAGCGTTCTGGGGCGCTGCCGTGCGTCGGGCACCTATCCTCCGTAGCCATGGCGAACAGCAGCGAGAGTAAGGCTCCGGTGTTGCAGACCCCGATACCGGTGGTCGTCTGGGGCACAGGCAATGTGGGGCGAGCCGCGATCAGGGCGGTCGCGGCGAATCCGCTGTTGCAGTTGACCGGGGTGATCGTGGCTGCCGAGGCCAAGGCCGATCGCGACGCCGGCGACCTCGCCGGGGCCGACCGCACGCTCGGCGTCCGGGCGACGCGTGACGTCGACGCCGCGCTCGAAACCCTCGACGGTGCGGGAGCCGTGGTTTACGCGGCGAACGGAGAATTACGCCCCGACGAGGCGGTCGCCGACATCGCCCGAGCGCTGGCGGGCGGCGCCGTGGTGGTCAGCCCCTCCGTGTACGCCCTCTACGACCATCGCAACGCGCCGGCCGAGGTCCGCGAACCGGTCGAGAGAGCGTGCGCAGCGGGAGAGTCGGCGCTCTTCGTCAGCGGCATCGATCCGGGCTGGGGCAATGACCTGCTCCCGGTCCTGGTCAGCGGTCTCGGCTCGGAGATCACCCAGATCCGCTGTCAGGAGATCTTCGACTACTCCACTTATGACGCCGAGGACTCCGTTCGCTACATCGTGGGGATGGGTCAGCCGATGGACTACGACCCGCCGATGGTGATGCCCGGCGTTCCGTCGATGGTGTGGGGCGGACAGATCCGCCTGATCGCTCGCGCCCTCGGCGTCGAGCTCGACGAGCTCCGCGAGGTGGTCGACCGGCAGCCGCTCACTGAGACGGTCACGACCGCTCTCGGCGAGTTCGTCGCGGGCGGTCAGGGCGCCTTGCGTTTCGAGGTGCAGGGCATCGTCGGCGGTGAGCCGCTGATCGTCGTCGAGCACGTCACCCGAATCACCGGGCAGGTCGCCACCGACTGGCCGATGCCTGCCGACGGCGGCGACGGCGCCCATCGCGTCATCGTGGAGGGCCGTCCGCGCATCGAGATCAACGTGGAGGCCACCGATGAGGGCGGCAACCGGTCGGCGGGAGGCAACGCCACCGCCGCCAACCGGTTGGTGAACGCGATTCCGTGGCTGCGACAGGCCGCGCCGGGTCTGTACGACGGACTCGATGTGCCGCTGGCGCCCAGCGCGTACCTGCGTCAGCGATAGCGATCGCGGATCGACCTCGTCAGTTGAACTCGGACCCCGGGTGGAAACGCTGCACGCGGCGCAGGGTGTTCTGGTCGGTGTGGTGCATCTCGGTGCCGGTGGCCACCAGGCGCAACAGCAGGTCCGAGGTGTAGCTGAAGGTGTCCTCGTCGATGATCGTGAACTCGCTCTTGAAGTCCTTGATCTCGGCACGCTCCATCAGATACTTGTTCTGCAGAATCCCGTAGCTCGGATCGCCGGGGGTGGCGTCGAAGCGGATCTGGGTGTCGCGGGGGCCTGCCGAGCTGCCGGCCTGGATCGCGATGCCGCGGCCGAAGACCACGGTTCGCATCACCTCGCCGTTGGCCTTGTCCCACAGCAGGAAGCCGATCTCATCGTGGAACGGATCCTGGCCTTCCTCGCCGTGCCGCCACGCGGTCATCGAGTAGTTCAGACCCCACAGCGTCTGATCGCCGTTCTCCTGCACCGGGATCGGCTTGAAGCTGGCGCGCTCGAAGTACGAGGTGTGGCTCGTCTCGTCGTCGGCGTTGTGGTATGAGAGGTCGATCCCGACGTCGCCCTCCCAGACGCCGACGAGCGGGGCCAGCGGGCCCAATTTCTGCGGACCGCGGATGTCTTTGATATCGGGAACCGAGGTGGTCATGACTTCTCCAATCGTCGGGGCTGACGAGCGCCGGGAGGCAGGCGCAACTGATTGCGTTAGCGCAGGTATTGCCCATAGCAAGTCTTGCACAAGGCAAGACTAGATTCAGTCAAATCAGCAGATCGGTCGAAAGCTGCGGACTCACGAGACACCGACACGAGGCCGCGCGACACTAGAGCGGCAAGCGCCTGCGCAGCTCATCGCTCGACGTGCCCGGAGCCATGGTGGCGTGCAGGTGTTGCAGGGCGGCGGCACATGCCGCACGAGCGTCGGGGTTCAGCTGCGTCAGGGCGGTGTGCAGATCTCGGCGTCGGCGCTCGTTGACGTTCCGGACCACATCGCGACCTGCGTCGGTGAGGTGCAGGGTGACGATGCTGCGGTTGTCCGGATCGGTGCCGCGGACCAGATGGCCCGAGGCTCGGAGCCGGTCGGCGAGGCGAGTGATGGACGATCCCACGACACCCAACGCTGCGGCGCAGGCGGACGAGCTGCTCGGTCCGAGCTCATGGATCGTCAGCAGCAGTCGGTACTGGGAGAGCGAGACGTCGAGATCCTGCACGCTGCGCAGCGCGAGCCCGACGAGGTCGCGGGTCGCGGTCTCGAAGGCGTCGATCTCGCCGGGTCGCACGTCGTCGTCGGCTCGGTTCCCGGCAGCATCATCCATTCCGCGAGTATGGCACGGAGCGGGCGGCCGTCCGCGCCGTCAGGAGTCCGATCGCAGATGTTCCTCGACGCGCTCGACCTTGTGCGTCAACTGGTCTGAGAAGCCCTCGCGCATATCGGCTTTCAGAACCAGGCTGACGCGCGGGCTGGTTGCTGCGACAGCCTCGCACGCCGCCTTCACCACCGCCATGCATTCGTCCCAGTCGCCTTCGATGGTGGTGAACATCGACGTGGTCTCGTTGGGGAGTCCGGAGGCCCGGACCACGCGGACCGCCTCGGCTACCGCGGCGCTGACCGAGCCGTCGGGATCGTCGGTGGTTCCGGGGGCGATGGAGAAGGCGAACAGCATGGGCGAAGATTACCCGGGTCGATCGCCAATCGGGCTGACCCGAGGGGGCGAACCGTGGACAATGGGCGCATGAGCTACACGCTGGCATTCTGGTCGGGTGCAGACTCTGCGGAGTGCGCCGACGTCTACATTCGGCTCAACAGCGGCGAGCACGTCGACGGTGTCGCCTCGGTGGATCCGGCCGCGGTCCTCCGGTCGCTCGACGCGCTCGAGGGATGGTCGAGGCACGAGAACATGGTGTATCCGCCGGGCGGCACCGCCGATGCCCGCCCGGCGTTCGATACGTTCATCGACACCCAGTTCGTCGTGTTCACCGGCTATCACGTCCAAGCGCACGACATCAACGTGGTGATCGACGTGATGCGCGAGCACGGCTGCCGCCTCTACGACCCGCAGACGCTCGAGCGTTTCGCCTAGGTGTAGGTCGTAGGGCGCCTGTCGGAATCGATCAGGTCACGGCGTCAGGATCGCCCGACCGGTGACCCGGCCGGCCTCCAGATCGTCGAAGGCCCGCTGGTAGTCGGCGAGCGGATAGACGGTGTGCTCGACGGTGAGCTTGCCCGCCGCGGCGAGGGCGATGACCTCGGTGAGATCGGCGCGGGTGCCGCCGTACGACTTCCGGACGTCCACGCCCCACGGCAGCGCCTTGGTATTGGCGTCGGCCCCGAACGGGAGGACTGCGCCGCCGAGGCCGACCAGTCGGATCGCGCCTTCGGGGGCCACCACGCGCGATGCGAGCTCCACGGTGGGTGCGATTCCGACGAAATCGAAGACCACGTCGACGCCATAGCCGTCCGACTCGGAGAGGATCTCCGCCGCCGCGTCGCCGCGCGAGTCGACGGTCGCATCGGCGCCGTGACGCAAGGCGAGCTCCAGTTTGTCGTCGGACATGTCGACCGCGATGATCCGCGCGGCGGTGCATGCCGCGAGGATCTGCAGCGCCATGTGGCCGAGCCCGCCGACGCCGATGACGACGGCGGTGGATCCGGCGGTGAGACGTTCCCGTACCGAGTCGATGGCGCGCATCGGCGTCAGTGCGGCGTCGGCGAGGGGCCCGGCCGCAACCGGATCGATCTCTCCGAGGGGGAGGGCGTGCCGCGCCGGGACCAGCATGTAGTCGGCCATCGCGCCGTCCGGTCCGAGGCCCGGGCTCGGCGGATGATTGTGCCGACCGCCCGTGACGCAGGCGTTGTCGTGGCCGTTGACGCAGGGACGGCACTGCCCGCAACTCCACACCAAGTTCACCAGGACGGCGTCGCCGATCTCGTGACCGGTGACGCCGGGGCCCAGCGCATCGATCCATCCGGACCCTTCGTGGCCCAGCGTGAACGCGGCGCCCATCGACTTCTCGAGGTGCAGGACGTGCAGGTCGGAGTGGCAGACACCGGCCCCGGCGACTTTGACGCGGACTTCGCCCGCACCGGGCTCGGGCAGCGCGGACTCGACGAGTTCAAGAGTCCCGGGTGAGACGAGTTTCAATGCGCGCACGGTCGGCTCCTTGGGGTTGACTATCCGCGACAGTAGGCGCGATCGGGCGCTCAGCGGATCGGAATCGAATCGATGGTGACGAGTGCCGCACCTTGGGACACTGGGAAGTGTCACAGAACCGGTTCGTGCGGTGTCCCATAGGCGACAGAGAGAATCGGGACCACCGGAGGTTGTCATGAAAGTCGTCGTTATCGGAGCAGGCTACGCAGGGACGATGGCCGCTAATCGCTTGGCGCGGCGGGGTCGCGGTGTGCAGATCACCGTGGTCAACCCGCGAGCGGAGTTCGTCGAGCGAATCCGCCTGCACCAACTCATCGCAGGCAGCGGAGCGGCCACCCGGCCGCTGCGCGACGTGCTTGACGACTCGATCATGTGTCGGGTCGCGTCGGCGGCGAAAGTCGGTGACGGCACCGTGCTGCTCGACGACGGCGACGAGCTGGAGTACGACCGACTGGTGTACGCCGCAGGCGGTGCAGTCGTCGCGCCCGAAGGAACGTTCGCAGTGGGTGGATTCGACGATGCCGGCCGCGCGGCGACGCGGCTGGCCGCTTTGCCCTCGGCTGCGCGTGTCGTGGTGGTCGGCGGCGGCCTCACCGGCGTCGAGACTGCTGCAGAGGTCGCCTCCCGGCGTCCCGACCTGCGGGTGCGTCTCGTCAGCGACGCACCCGTCGCCGGTTCGCTGGGAACGTCGGCGCGCCCGCGTGGCGGAGGTGCTCACCGGACTGAACGTCGACGTGGTGCGCGGCGAGTGGAGCGCCGCCGACCACTCTGACCTCACCCTGTGGGCGGTCGCGCGTCAGGTCAGTGAGGTCGCGCGCCAGAGCGGATGGACGGTGGACGCCGACGGCCGTGTGGTGGTGGATCGGTACCTGCGGAGCGTCGACCACCCGAGGGTGTTCGCTGTCGGCGACGGCGCGGCGGTCCCCGGTTCGCGGATGAGCTGCCAGGCCGCCCTGCCGCAGGGCGCGTACGCCGCCGACGCGATCGTCGGCGAGCTGCGCGGAAAGCGGGTCGCACCGTATTCGATGGGGTTCCTCGCGCAGTGCGTGTCGCTGGGGCGCACCGAGGGAGTGGTCCAGCGGGTTCATCGCGACGACAGCCCGGCAGGTCTGTGGCTGCGCGGCCGGACCGCGGCGGTGGTGAAGGAACAGGTCTGCCGGAGCACGGTGCTCGCCGCGCGCTCGTCGCTGTTCGCGTGGCCGGCGGGTCCGGCGTGATGCGGGCCGACGATCCGGTCGGACTCGACGAGTTCGCGACCCACCGATCGCTGCTGTTCTCGATCGCCTACGAGATCCTCGGCTCGGTCACCGACGCTGAGGACGTGCTGTCCGAGAGCTGGCTGCGGTGGCAGGACGGCGACCGCAGTGAGGTCGAGAATCCGCGCGCCTATCTGGCGCGCATCGTCACGCGGCAGGCGCTCAACGCTGCGCGATCGGCCAGCAGACGCCGCGAGACCTATGTGGGACCGTGGCTTCCGGAACCACTCGAGGAGGCTGCCGACGGTGATGGTCTTGACCACGTCCTGACCGGCGAAGCGGTCACCACCGCCATGCTGCTGGTGCTGGAAGCGTTGACACCCGACGAGCGAGCCGTCTTCGTGCTCCGGGAGGTGTTCGACTTCGGGTATCCGGAGATCGCGGACGCCGTCGACAAGACGCCCGCCGCGGTCCGTCAGATCGCGCACCGCGCCCGCAACCACGTCCGGGCTCGTCGGCCGGCGACGGTCGCGAACCCGGCGGACGCGCGGGCGGTCGCTGATCGCTTTCTGCTCGCGGCCGCGACCGGAGAGGTGCAGGCGCTGATGGACCTGTTGGCGCCCGGCGTGGTGTTCGTCGGTGACGGAGGCGGTGTGGTGTCCGCATCGCGCCGCCCAGTGGAGGGGGCCGCGACGGTGGCGCGCCTGGTGGTCGGCTTGCTGGGCAAGGCCGCCGAACTCGGCGAGGTTGGTCTGCGGATGACGGTCGCGAACGGCATGCCTGCGGCGGTGGTGTCGATCGATGGAGTCGTCGACAACATCACGTGCGTCGAGGTCTGCGACGGGGCGGTCACTGCGGTCTACGCGATCCGCAACCCCGCCAAACTCGACGGTGTCAGACTCAACTCGACCGGCCCGGCCCCGGACGGTTCTTCGCCTTGACCCCGTGCCGGTCCAAGACTCCGCGTGTGCGGGAGATCCGGTAGTCGATGCGATCGTCGAGGTAGTCGCGGACACCGGCGTCGTCCGGGATCGTGTGGAAGACCTCGTCGGCGATGTGGGAGGTCGCCGAGGCCAGGCGCTGCGTGCGTTCCTCATGTCGCATCTTGTCGTACTCGAACTTGAGGCCGCGGACCGTGGCGACACACATCATGGCGAGGATGATGCTGAACGGCAGGGCCGTCGCGAGCGACGCGGCTTGCAGCGAGCCGAGACCGCCGGCGAGCAGCAGTGCCACCGCGACGACTCCCTCGAGGACGGCCCACAGCACCCGCGACCACACCGGCGGGTTGGGGTGCCCGCCCGAAGCCAGCATGTCGACCACCAGCGAACCCGAGTCGGACGAGGTGATGAAGAAGATCGCGACCAGCGCGATGCCGAGGATCGAGAAGAAGGTGCCGAGCGGCATGTCCGACAACACCTGGAACAGCGAGCCCTCGGCGGAGACCTTGCCGTCGACCACCAGGTCGCCGTCGCCGAGCAGTTGGCGGTGCAGGCCGGTGCCGCCCAGGACCGAGAACCAGATGAAGCCGACCAGCGTCGGAACGATGAGGCAGCCGGCGATGAACTCGCGGACCGTCCGGCCTCGCGAGATGCGCGCGATGAAGACGCCGACGAACGGCGCCCACGCGATCCACCAGCCCCAGTAGAAGATGGTCCAGTCGCTCAACCAGTCCTGCGTCTCCTGGCCCTGGAAGGCGCCGACGTCGAGCGTCATGTTGAAGAAGTTGGCGAAGTACACGCCGAGCGACTGCACGAAGTTCTTCAGCAGGAACAGGGTCGGGCCGATCAACAGCAGCGAGATCATCAGCAGGCCGGCCAGCGACAGGTTGATGTTCGACAACCACTTGATGCCGGTGCCGAGGCCACTGACCACCGAGAGCGTTGCAAGGAACGTGATCACGACGATCAGGATCACCAGCAGGGTGTTGTCGGCGGAGTCGATGACACCGATCGACTCCATGCCCTTGGCGATCTGCTGCACACCGAGACCGAGTGAAGTGGCGACGCCGAACATGGTGCCGCAGATGGCGAGGACGTCGATGACGTCGCCTGCCCAGCCCTTGACTCGATCGCCGAGCAGCGGTTCCAGCGCCCAGCGGATCGAGACCGGACGGCCGCGGCGGTGGATCGCGTACGCCAGGGCCAGGCCGATGACGGCGTACACGGCCCAGGGATGCAGGCCCCAGTGGATGAACGTCTGCGCCATGGCCATCTCGGCCTTGTCCTGCACATCCGTGCCCCACCCGGGCTTGGGCTGGACAGTCGCGTAGGTCAGCGGCTCGCCGACGCCGTAGAACACCAGACCGATGCCCATGCCTGCGGCGAACAGCATGCAGAACCAGCTGATCCGCCCGAACTCGGGCTTCTCGTCGGGTTTGCCGAGCTGGATGCTGCCCAGTCGGGAGAAGCACAGTCCGACGACGAAGACCACGAAGCACGCGATGATCAGCATGTAGTACCAACCGAGGTTGGCCACGATCCAGTTCTGCACATTCGAGAACACGGTGCCGGTGCCGTCCGGGAAGAGGACGGCGATGACGCTCACGGCCAGGATGATGACCAGTGACGGCCAGAACACGGCCGGCGCGATGCCGCCCTTACCGAGCCGAACACCCTGGCGAATCAGCTTCTGCGTGATCTCGTCGTCGGTGTCGTCTTCGGCGACGTGCAGGCTCGCGTGGACCGGAGCGACGCTCGGGGTGACGACGGTCGTCTTGTGGGTGAAGGGGTCAACCAGGACGCTCTCGTCGTCTCCCGGGACGTCGCCGGGAGCGGTCTCGGGCTCGGAATCGTTGCCGGGGGGAATCTCGCTGGACGGGGTCTCGCTGTCGTCGGCCATGTGATCCACCATGTCGGTGATGCAGTCCGGATACAACCCACAACCGGAAGAGTCGAGTTCACCAAGCGTGTCAGGCCCGAGGCCGATTGCGCCGTAAGCTCGTAGCCATGCCGGACATTCTGCTGATGGTCATCGCCGTGCTGGTTATCTGCGGTGGTGTCGTTCTGCTTCTGCGGAGTCGCGCGAACGAGACAAGAGCCGGTCAGGCGCGACTCGACGACGCGAAGGCAGATGCGCGGCAGGCGATCGAACGGCTGGGCGGCCAGGTGTACTCGCTCCAACCCGGCGACGACCGCGCCGCGACACAGGCGCTGGCCGACGCCGGTGAGCGGTTCACGGCTGCCGGATCGCAGATCGAACAGGCCGCCACCCCCGGCCAAGCGCTTCTCGCCAAACAGACGGCAGTCGAGGGGCTGTACTACATCAGGGCAGCTCGCACGGCCCTTCACCTCGACCCGGGGCCGCCGATCCCCGAACTCGACGGTCAGCGAGTGGCCGGAGCGGTGACCGAGGCGCGCTCGGTGGATTTCGAGGGTCGCACCGTCGAGGCGTCGCCGAAGCCCACCGACAAGACCCCGAACTACTACCCGGGAGGCCGCGTCGCAGGCCGGTCGGTGCCTGCGGGCTGGTACTCGGAGCCGTGGTGGCGACCGGCCCTGGTCGGTGGGGCCTGGGGAATCGGATCGGCGTTGCTGTTCAGCTCCCTGTTCTCGGGAATGGCGGGGATCCCCGACAGTGTCGCCGCCGCTGATGCGGCCGGCGGCGACTTCGGGGGGAGCGAGATGGACGGCGGCGAGATGGCCGGGGATTACGGCAGCGGGGATAACAGCAGCGGGGATAACAGCGGTGGGGATTACAGCGGCGGGGATTCAGGATTCGGGGACGGCGGCTTCGGGGACGGCGGCTTCGGTGACTTCGGCGGTGGGGACTTCGGTGGGGGCGGTTTCGGGGACTTCTGATCAAGTGTTCGGCTGATCTCTTGACCTTCACACTGTGACAAGGTGTTGAGTTGCCTCCAACGAAGGAGGTGGTCGCGATGACCGCAGTGGTCGAGGCGCTCGGGGCGGCGTCGTCCAGCATCCGGCTGAAGGCGGCGTTGGCCGCGGGGACCGAGCCGCGCCCGGACTCGGTCGGACCGCTTGTCGCGCGATGCGCCGTGGAGCCCGACTTCTATGTCCGCGACATGCTCACGTGGGCGCTGACCCGGCACTCGGTGGACCAGACCGTTCCGGCGCTGATGCGGCAGCTGGAGTCCGACATCCCGCAGGCACGCAGTCAAGCGCTGCACACGCTGTCCAAGATCGGCGATCGCCGCGCATGGACGACGCTGACCCGCGCCCTGCTGGTGGACCCGGACGACGAAGTCGCGCGCAGCGCATGGCGGGTGGCGGTGCTCTACGCAACGGCCGACGACGCGCCGGAGGTCGCCGACATCCTGGTCACCCAGTTGGGACGCGGCGATCTCGACATGCATCGCAGCCTCAGTCGCGCGCTGATGCAGCTCGCCGATGCCGCGCTGCCTGCGGTGCGGGAGGCACAGAAGGCCGCCGACCCCATGGTCGGTGGCCATGCCGTGGCGACCGAGGCGCTGATGCGCGATCCCGAGTCGGGGTTCGCGTTCGACGTCGAGGCCGCGCGTCGAGTCGCTGCGCTCGGTCCGGGGGCATAGCCCATGCGGATCGGTGAGGTGGCGCAGCGCTCCGGCGTGAGTGCGCGGATGCTGCGGCATTACGATGCGCTCGGCCTCGTCACACCCGGTGCCCGCACCGGGTCGGGATACCGCGAGTACACGGCGGCCGACGTGACGCGCATCTTCCACGTCGAGAGCTTGCGGTCGCTGGGCCTGTCGCTGCGTGAGGTGGGCCAAGCGCTCGACGATCCGACGTTCGCGCCGGCGGAGCTGGTCGCCGCACTCAAGAAGCGGAGCGCGGAACGGATCCGCGCTGAACAGGGATTGCTCGCCAGGCTCGAGCACATCGACGAATCCGGCCCCGACGATTGGGAGCAGGTCCTCGGGATCGTCGCGCAGCTCTCCGCGCTTGCGTCGGCGACGCCCGATCATCGTCAGCGGGCAGCGTTGATCGTCGACGATCGGCAGTCCCCGGTGGCGGCCCTGGTCGATTCGCTGCTGAACGAAGCCGATCTCAACGTCGCCGGAGCGCTGCGCTGGGCCGTGGCGCGCAGCGGGACCGGGGCCGTCGTACCGCTCGTCGCGGCCGCCGCTGATCGGGATGTCGTCCGACGTCGGCGAGCGGTGGCGGCACTGATCGATATTCCGGGCGACGAGGCGACGACGGCGCTGCGCGCGGCGGTCGTCGATCCGGACGTGGAGATCCGGGCGGGCGCGGTGCTGGAACTCGCCGATCGAGTCGACGATGTGCCGCCGGAGGCTCTCGTCTCACTGATCGTCGACGGTGTTCGCGACGTCGACGCCGCCGATGCGCTCGCGGCACTCGCGCGCCGAACCGCTGCCGGAGACCAGATCGCGGAACCGCTCGTGCGAGCACTCGTGGATGCTCCGGCCGGGGTGCGCTGCCGCGTGGCTCAGGCGCTGGGCGAGATCCCCGGCGCAATAGCGCACGATGCGCTGCTGCACCTGCGGGACGACGACGATCAGATGGTTGCGAGCACGGCCGCCTACCTGGTCGGGCTCCGACAGTAGCGTCGTGATGCCCCGGTGTCGTGATGTCTCGCGACCGGCGCGTCAGCTGCTAGCGGGCACCGGCGTGAAGCGGGTGCTGATCTTTCCGTTCAACTTCGGCGAGATCTCGTTGATGAAGCCGAGAACCTCGGAGCGTTCGGCTCCGGTGTACGGGGTGGGCTGGTAGTCGTTGTAGTCCG
>NZ_JAAYXO010000004.1 GCF_012515855.1 Gordonia sp. (in: high G+C Gram-positive bacteria) | reverse complement strand
TGTCCGTCTCCATTGCGTCGTCGAGGTTCGACACCAGGTCGGTCGACTCGTCGTCGTGCACCACGACCAGCGGAGTGCCGTCGCGATTGGCCTCGACCAGCACCCCGAAACTGTGGTTCAGGGCGTCGCCGGGCTGGTTGTAGTTGATCATCCCGGTGACGGCCCCGAGCTTCACGATCGCGAGCATCGCGATCACGCATTCGGGACTGTTGTGCGCCACCACCGCCACCACGTCGCCTCGGCGGACGCCCTGCGCGGTGAGGACCGCGGCCCAGCGGTTGGCGCGACGATTGCACTCGTCGTAGGTGTAGACGGTGCGCCCGGTGCGGAGGAACGGTTTGTTCGGGTGCTTGGCCGCCGCGTCCGAGAACGCCTTGCCCGCACTCCAGCGCCGGTGCTCATTGAGGTGGATCAGCGACGGTCGTTGGCGGGCGATCACCGGAAGGTCGCGCAAGAGGCCCAGCACCCCGCGTGCCATCGTCGACCACGTGATGTCATCACTGCCGTGCGGCGGCGCTGATGTTGGGTTCACGGATGCTGGGTTCAAAGTGGCTCTCCTGACGCGAATCCTGAAACGGCATGACTGGCTGTAACGACTTGGCCGGTTGTAACGACTTGACTGGCTGAAACGACTTGGCGAATTCGTCTCAGTGTCCAGGAGGCTCAGTATTCCAGGAGACCTTTGGTCACGTGGGTGACTTGGATGTCATTGCTGCCCGAAGCGGGCCGGAGTCCGCCGCCACCGCCAGATGCGACGATCCGCCGGGGCGCGGTTCGCGGGTATTGTCTGGCGTGAAAGTGGCCCCTGTGCAGTGGGCCACATCGGAGTCGGTGGACGGATGAGGTCCGCGGAGAGGTGTGCCTGTGTCGGAGAAGGTTTCGGCGGACGCGATCGTGGTCGGCGGAGGACTGGCAGGTCTGGTCGCGGCGTACGAGCTGACGAAAGCCGGTCGCAAGGTGATCGTCGTCGATCAGGAGAACCGACAGAATCTCGGCGGGCAGGCTTTTTGGTCGCTGGGCGGGCTCTTCCTGGTCGACAGCCCCGAGCAGCGTCGTCTGGGAGTCAAAGACTCCCCGGAACTGGCCCTGCAGGACTGGATGGCCTCGGCGGGCTTCGACCGCGAGGACGAGGACTACTGGCCGCGGCAGTGGGCGCGCGCGTACGTGGAGTTCGCGTCGACCGTCAAGCGGCAGTACCTGCACGACCTCGGACTGCGCTTCACTCCGGTCGTGGGCTGGGCTGAGCGCGGCGGCGGGTTCGCCGACGGCCACGGCAACTCGGTCCCGCGCTTCCACCTCACCTGGGGCACCGGCCCCGAGGTGGTGCGGATCTTCGCCGAGCAGGTCCTCGATGCCGAGAAGCGCGGGCTGGTGACTTTCGCCTTCCGTCATCGCGTCGATGAACTGATCGTCGAAGAGGGCGCAGCGGTCGGCGTCCGCGGGCGCGTCCTGGAGCCGACCGACACCGAGCGCGGCGTGCCGTCGTCGCGGGTCGAGGTCGCGGACTTCGAACTGCGTGCGGGGGCGGTCATCGTCACCTCCGGCGGCATCGGCCACAACCACGGTCTGGTGCGCGAGAACTGGCCCACCGAACGCCTCGGCCCGGCGCCGGAGTTCATGATCTCCGGTGTTCCGGACTACGTCGACGGCCGCATGCTCGGCATCACGGAGGCCGCGGGCGGCAACATCGTCAACCGCGACCGCATGTGGCACTACACCGAGGGCATCCAGAACTGGAATCCCATCTGGTCCGACCACGCCATCCGCATCATTCCGGGGCCGTCGTCGATGTGGCTCGACGCGAACGGCAATCGCCTGCCCGCACCCAACTTCCCGGGGTTCGACACCAACGAGACCATGAAGGCGATCCTCGCCACCGGCTACGACTACTCGTGGTTCGTGCTCACCAAATCGATCATCGAGAAGGAGTTCGCGCTGTCGGGCTCCGAGCAGAACCCCGACATCACCGAGAAGTCACTGAAGGTGGCCGCCAAGAGCCGGTTGGCCAAGGGCATGCCGCCGCCGGTCGAGGCGTTCACCAAGCACGGCGTCGACTTCGTGGTCCGCGACAACCTCGCGGACCTGGTCGCGGGGATGAACGAGATCGGCCGCGGCGGGCACATCGACCTGCAGTCGCTGGAGCGCACCCTGTCGGCGCGCGACAGCCAGGTCGACAACGCGTACTGCAAGGACGCGCAGGTGATGGCGATGCACAACGCGCGGAACTATCTGGGCGACAAGGTGGTCCGCGTCGCGAAGCCGCACAAGATGCTCGACCCGACCCACGGTCCGTTGATCGCCGTCCGTCTCAACATCCTGACGCGCAAGACCCTCGGCGGCTTGGAGACCAACCTCGACTCGCAGGTGATGCACCCCGACGGGACCGCCTTCGACGGCCTCTACGCCGCGGGCGAGGTCGCCGGCTTCGGCGGCGGCGGCGTGCACGGCTACAACGCGCTCGAGGGCACCTTCCTCGGCGGCTGCATCTTCTCCGGCCGCGCCGCGGGCCGCGCGGTCGCGAAGCAAGGTTGATCGGAGCTCAGTCAATCCGCGTAAAAGAGCGAGATCCGCGTAGTTCCTGACTACGCGGATCTCGCTGTCTAACGCGGATGGTTCTCCCGACTACGGCTCCCGGCGGTACCGATCGAAGTCGGGCATGGGGCGGGTCGGATCGGTCGTGTACGGGCTGAACCCGTCTGGATTCGGAGTCTCCGGCGCGCGGAAGGCCTCGGTGTCGGTCACGTCGGCGGGGCTCGCCACCGGCGGCTGCTCGTGCGCGCCGGGAGCGAAGGCCTGCGTCTGCGGTTCCTGCTGGTAGTACGGCGCGGCGGCGTCCGGACTCTGGTACGCGCCGAACGCCTGGGTCTGCGGGTCCTCGGGCAGCGGCGGCAAGACGGTGGTCGCCTGTCCCGGGCCGTCCTCGTAGGGGGAGTAGGGCGCGGCGGCGTGGGCGCCGGGTGCCGGGATCACCGTGGTCTGGGCTTCGGGGGTCTGGGCCTCGGGGGTCGGGGCCTCGGATCCGTTGCCACCGTCGCCCGGGTTCGGGCCGTCGGGGCTCTCGTCGAGCACCTCGCCCGCCGGGCCGCCGTTGTCGCCGCGACGACCGAACCAGACCAGGAGTGCCCAGGCCAGCAGCAGGACCGCGCCGACGATGCCGAGAATGATCGGGACGATGGTGCCGCCCCAGCGCAACTGGCTGAGGTACTTGTCCGCGCGCTCCGCCTGCTGGGCGACGGTCTCGTCGGTCCAGGCGAACTTGCTCTTCATCGCGGTCATGCGGAAGTCGCTGATGGCCTTGGGGGCCTCACCGCTGTCGTCGGGCGACTTGAAGTACTGCTCCTGGTCTTCTTCACCGAAGATGATGGTGCCGGTGGTCGGCTCCACGTACACGTTGCGGACGGCCTTGCCGAAGCGGTGCATCGTGATCATGTCGTTGGACTTGACGCCCTTGCCCTTGATGCCCCACCACTTGGCAGGCATGTTCAGGATGGTGCCGAGCGGGGCCTCGCCTGCCGCATCGGGGAGATCGGAGAGGTTTACCTCGGGGACGTCGGCCTGGAAGTGAAAGGTCTTGACGCCGTCGATGGTCTTCTCGCCGACGAACTTGGCGACCGCGTCCTGGCGCGTGGTGGTGTCGTAGTAGTAGTAGTAATCGCGCTTCTGAACGTCGAAGCCGAACTTGTACTGGAAGCCCTGTCGGTTCTCGAGCTTCACCGACACCTCGTCGATGTTGCCGCCCTCGGGCACCGCGGCCAGCTGCAGCGAGCTGACGTTCCCGTTGGGTGCCGAGCTCTCGCGATCGACCGAGACACGGTCGACGGTGGCGTTCAGCAGGCCGTCGTCGCACTTGCGGTCGGCGTCGTTCGCCGACATCGTCACCTCGGTCTCCTTGCCGCGGGCATCGCGAATACGGTCGATCTGCAGGGTCTGTCCGGACTGCAGGGTGGCCTGAGTGGCGTCGGACGGTTCGATGATCACCGAACGGCGCTGCTGAGTCAGATGTGCGTCGAGCGTCGCGGCCTTGGACTTGGTGACCGAGCAGCGATCGAAGATGACGGCGGGGAAACGATCGCCTGCGTCGCCGTCGCTCGGGACGCTGGTTGCGAGAGAGGTGATGTCCAGGTCCAGCGGGACCACCTTCAGCTTCGGCACCAGGTAGGTCGGAATGGCGATGGCCGCGACGATGCACGCGACGCCGAGGAAGGCTAGCAGTGCCAGCGCGGCACGTTTCATATCCGGTCGTCTCCTAGTTCGGTCGGGCGTGCGGTCTGGGATTCCGAAGGCTGGGATTCCGGGGCCGGGCGGCCCGCGGTGCCGCGTGCGCGACGATCGCGCTCGGCTTCCTTCATGATTCCCGCCATGTAGCCGTAGATCTCACGATCGGAGATGGCCTTCCATCGCGGAGCCAGCAGCTTCATGTACTTCTCTACATACAACAGTTGTTTTCCGACGAGCACCAACTCCCGCGGAAGCCGCGCGTCGTGCGCTTTCGCGACAGCCGCCAGCTGTCGTCCGAGGTCGGTGTACGACATCGACGCCATCTCGGTGGTCGAGAGGGGTGCTGCGACCTTCTTGATGTCCGCGGCGCCAGCGGCGGTGGATCCGGGATTGTGGACGGCGCCCAACAGGAAGATCGCGCGCCCGGCGGAGTCGTAGTCCTGCTTCACGATCAGGTCGACCACCAACTGCCGCAGAATGCGCCGGGTCCGGGCGTCGAAGCGGCCGACGATCCCGAAGTCGAGCATCACCAGTTTGCCGTCGGCGTCGACCAAGACGTTGCCCGCGTGCAGGTCGCCGTGGAACAGCCCGCCGTGAAACGCGGAGTCGAGCAGCGACAGCAGGAGATTGCGGCACAGGGCTTCTCCGTCGTGACCGGCGGCGCGGACGGCTCGGGCGTCGTCGATGCGGGTGGCGTAGATGCGCTCCATCGTCATCACGCGTGCGGTGGTCAGGTGGTCGTAGACGGCGGGCACCCGGACGCGATCGCCGAACGGTCCGGGCTGCAGGCACTCGAACCACTCGGCCATCGTCGCGGCCTCGTTGCGGAAGTCGAGTTCGGAGTCGAGGCCGTCGGCGAAGTCTTCCACCACGTGGCGGGCGCTCAACATGCGTCCGTAATCGGAGATCTCGACCAGACCGGCCAACCGCTCCAGGATCGCGACATCCGGTGCCAGGCGTCCGGCGATGCCTGGACGCTGAATCTTGACCACCACCTCTTCGCCGGTCGGCAGCGTGGCCGTGTGCACCTGAGCAATGGACGCCGACGCGATCGGTGTCATGTCGAACTGAGCGAAGACCTCTTCGGGCTCGGCGCCGAGCTCTTCGACGAACACCTGTCGGATGGCGTTCGGGTCGGCGGGGGCCACTTGGTCGAGCAGGGTCTCGAACTCGTCGGCCATGGTCTTGCCGAAGACTCCGGGGCTCGAGGCGATCAGCTGACCGAGTTTCACGTACGTGGGGCCGAGCTGCTCGAACGTGCGCCGTACCTCGTGGGCGACGGTCGCGGTTCCAGGCCGTTTGCCGCGGAGCAGTCCGGTGACGGAGCTGGTCACGAAGCGGCCGACACCGACCGCGGTGTGGCCCGCAGTGCTCGCAAAACGGGAGGCCTCGGTGACCGCAGAGACGCGAGGCAGGCTGTCGCGGGCCTCGTCGCTGTCGTCGTTCTGTCTGGTCGTCACCATTCGCCGAGTGTAGTGGACCGCCGGTCGCGAACCCGGGTGGCAGACAGGCGTTTGGTGGGCCGCGAGACCCGCTGCGGGGTGAGTGAGGTGGGCCACTGGCGCCGCCCGGCAGGAGCGGCGTACTCTCAACGCACGTTTTCGATTGTTAGTCGATAACTGTTGGGAGAAGTCATGGGCGAGGTGATCCGCAGCGATCTGGTGGTGGTCGGCGCAGGTGTGGCGGGGCTGACCGCGGCGCTGGTGGCCGCTGCCGACGGGTTGTCGGTGACGGTGCTGACCAAAGGCCGGGCGTGGGAGGCCTCCGGCGGCGAACAGTCGACGTCGACCTTCTACGCGCAGGGCGGCATCGCCGTGGTGGAGCCTGACAACCCCGAGGACTCCGTCGCACTCCACCTGGCTGACACCCTCGCTGCCGGTGCTGGGCTCACCGACCCGCTCGCCACCGAGCCGATCCTGGCCGACGGCTGGGAGGCCGTCGCGCAGCTGGTCGGCTGGGGCGCGGACTTCGACACCGGCTCCGACGGCCGCTTCCTGCGCACCCGCGAGGGCGGGCACAGCGTGCGCCGCATCATCCACGCGGGCGGCGATGCCACCGGTGCGCGCGTGCAACAGGCACTCGCCACCGCGGTCGCACAGTCGCCGGTCCGCGTGCTCGACGACGCCGTGGCGACGCAGGTCCTGCTCGCCGACGGTCGTGCCGCAGGCCTGGAGTTCGTCAGCGGCGGCGTGCGCGGTGTGGTTCGAGCCGCCTCGGTGTTGATCGCCACCGGCGGCATGGGGCACGTGTACTCCGCGACCACCAACCCGGCCGGATCCACCGGCGACGGCATCGCGCTGGCCCTGCGCGCGGGAGCGGAGGTGGCCGATCTCGAGTTCATCCAGTTCCACCCCACCATGCTGTACGTGCCGGGTGCGCACGGTCGTCGCACGCTGGTCAGCGAAGCCGTGCGCGGCGAGGGCGGCATCCTGGTCGATACCGACGGCGATTCGGTGACGGCCGGGGTGCATCCGCTGGGCGACCTCGCACCGCGCGATGTGGTCGCGCGCGCGGTGACCGCGGCCATGCGACGCACCGGCTCGCCGCACGTCTGGCTCGACCTCTCACCGGTGCCCGACTTCGCGCGTCGTTTCCCGACGGTCACCGCGGGTGTGCGCGCCTCGGGCCTGGACATCGACGATCTACGACTGCCGGTGGTGCCCGGCGCGCACTACCTGTGCGGCGGGGTGGTGACCGACGGAGACGGTCGGACCAGCGTCCCGGGCCTGTTCGCGGCGGGCGAGGTGGCGCGGACCGGTCTGCACGGCGCCAATCGGCTGGCGTCCAACAGCCTCCTCGAAGGGCTGGTGATGGGCCGCGCGACGGCCCGCGCCGTCGCATCGGAGCCGGGTGTCCGCGGCGACGTCGACCGCCCGAAGCTCAGCGAGCTGCCCGCGTGCGACCGCGCCGAGCTGCAGGACGCGATGTCGGCCAACGGGGCGCTCGACCGCACCGCGGACGGTCTCGACGAGGTGGCGGCGCTGCTCGAGGGTGCGCCCGCCCGGCGGTTGGCGACGGTGGCCGACATCGAGGACGCCAACCTCACGCTGGCCGCGCGCGCGGTGGTCGCCGCGGCGCGGGCACGCGAGGAATCGCGGGGCTGTCACTATCGGGCCGATTTCCCCCAGGTCGACGAGGTCGGTCGGTCGCACCGTTTCCGTTTGGTCGAAGGGCAGATGGTGGCCGGCGTTCTCGTCGACTGACTCGCGATCGTGTCGCTTGTGGGTTCGAGGATGCCTCGGGTCTGGTGAGTGTCGGACCGTCTCCGTAGACTCAGCCCAACAGGGGACTTCAACGGAAAGGCGTCGGAATGCGCAGTGGCGGTTGCTGGTCGTCGGTTGTCGCCACCGCGCATGAGCGCGCCGCACTGCGTTTGACCGTCGAACACGACTGGCTGGTGGCCTGCGTGTTGCCCGAGGGGCACGACGGCGCGCACGGTTCCGACGGCGCTCAGCAGCATGTCGGCCGCCGCCGCTGGCTGATGTGGGGCGACTACGCGCGCGGGGCCCAGAACCTGTCGGACGAGTTCGAGTGTCCGGCCCAGGCCCTCGACGGCGCCCCCTGCCTGTACTTCGGCGGGCACGGTGGGCCGCATCGGTACGCCGCGCCGGTCGGGCAGGACTTTCCGGCCGCGCAGTCGCAGTCGCGCCATGCGGACACCGGGGGCTTCGCGATGCCCGCCATCCCGCAAGAACCGGTCGCGTCGACCCCACCACCGGTGGTACCCGTGGCTGCAACACCGCCGCCTGAGGTCAGCCCGATGCGGATGCCGCCCGCGTTGCCTCCGGAAGACACGACCACCACGCTGTCGGCGCTCGACGACCTCTTCTCGGGGATGCCGAGCCTCAAGGGCATGCCATCGACCGACATGCTGGCGTTCCCGCCCGGCAGCTTCGATTCCCCTGCGCCCGCGTGGCCGGACTCGCGCGGCGAGTATGTCGCCGAGCACCACCTCGAGCGCCCGACCGAACGTGAGACGACGGTGTCCGGGCCCAATCGGTTCGAGCCGTCCCGGCACTCCCCGATGGACGCGGTCGCCGACGCCGACGTGGTGCCGGTCCGCGGGCGCCGGCGCAAGGATCGTCAGGATCGGGACGCGTCGCAGTGGCTCGAGGTGCGTCCGGGGACGGAGGCGGTGCTCACCACGCCGTTGATTCGCGTGATCTCGTCGAACTCCGATCCGGTACGGATGGGAGTCCCGAGCGCGCGACGACCGCTTCGCAGTCAGCTCGACCTCGAGTCGATGACCTCGGTGGTCGACGATGTCGTCGCCCAGTTGCGCGGCCTGCCCGAAACGCACCGGAACGGCGCGATCTCGGCGGCACTGGACGATGTCACGCAGTCGCTTGCGCGGCTGTCGGAGGCGATGAAGTCTCACTGACGTTCTCGCCGAACGCATGAGTCGACGATCTCGGTGGCGCTCGTCACCCATTCTGATACCCCTAGGGGGTAGACAGCAGGTCGATTTCGGCGTACAACTGAATCCGGGATACCCAATGGGGGTATCAAAGGAGGCGAGATGGCTACCGACGAACCAGCCGTGGACCATGGCCATGCCGGTCACGGCTACCTGGCGGAGAAAGACAAGTTCATCCGCCGACTCAAGCTGATCGAGGGTCAGGCCCGAGGCCTGCAGCGGATGGTCGAGGAAGAGACCTACTGCATCGACATCCTGACCCAGGTCTCGGCGATGACCAAGGCCCTCGAATCCGTCGGGCTCGGTCTGCTGCACGACCACATGAATCACTGCGTGGTCGAGGCCGCCCGCGAAAGCGACGAGGCCGCCGCAGCCAAGGTCGACGAGGCGATGAAGGCCATCACCCGTCTGGTGAAGTCCTGACCCGCCGTCGCCCCTGACACCCGCTTCCACACCCGATTTCGCTACCCGTCTACTGAGGAGTACAGAGCAATGAGCGCAACCACCACCATCACCGTCACCGGCATGACCTGCGGACACTGCGCAGCGTCGGTGCGCGAGGAGATCTCCGAGATCGCAGGCGTGCAGCAGGTGGACGTCGACGTGGCCAGCGGCCGTGTGGACATCACCAGCGACGCTCCGCTCGATTCGGCCGTCGTCGGCGCTGCAGTCGCCGAAGCCGGCTACCAGGTCCAGTGACCGCACTGTCGAGGCCCGGCGTACGGATCGCCGGATTCGTCGCGGGCCTCGCGGTGGTCTTCGGTGTCCTCTTCGGCATCGGCCAGGCCGTCGGACCGTGGGACGACGACCCGCAGCCGACACACGGGCATTCCACTGAACACGATCAGGGAGGTGCGCACGGATGACTCAATCGATCGCCGATCGTGAACTCGATCTCGAACTCATCGGCATGACCTGCGCCTCGTGCGCCAACCGCATCGAGCGCAAGCTCAACAAACTCGACGGCGTCACCGCCACCGTCAATTACGCCACCGAGCAGGCTCACGTCGAGTACGACGACGGTGTGACGCCCGACTCGCTGGTCGAGGCGGTGCGGGCTGCGGGCTACGACGCGACACCGGTGGTCCCGCCGTCGCCGACGCCCGTCGTCACGGACGACGAGGACCCGGCACCGTCGCGCGCCGAGATCGAACTCGCTGAACTCCGCCAACGACTGCTGGTCTCCGCGGCACTCACCATCCCGGTGATCGTGCTCGCGATGGTCCCCGCGTGGCAGTTCACCTACTGGCAGTGGCTGTCGTTGACGCTGGCCGCGCCGGTCGTCGTCTGGGGCGCCCTGCCGTTCCACCGCGCGGCGCTGGCCACCGCCCGGCACGGCACCACCACGATGGACACCCTCATCTCGATCGGCACGCTGGCCGCCTTCGGCTGGTCGATCTATGCGCTGTTCTGGGGCACCGCCGGGATTCCCGGCATGACCCACGGCTTCGACTTGATCGCTTCGCGGGGCGACGGCGCAGGCAACATCTACCTGGAGGCCGCGGCGGGAGTCACCACGTTCCTGCTGGCGGGTCGCTACTTCGAGAAGCGGTCCAAGCTGCGGGCCGGTGATGCCCTGCGGGCACTGGCCGAGGTCGGTGCCAAGGACGTCACCGTCCTGCGCGACGGCCGCGAAGTGACCGTGCCGATCGGCGAGCTGCAGGTCGGGGAACGCTTTGTGGTGCGTCCCGGCGAGAAGATCGCGACGGACGGCGTCGTGGTCTCGGGCGCCTCTGCGGTCGATCAGTCGATGATCACTGGCGAGTCGATCCCGGTCGAGGTCACCGAGGGCGACACCGTGGTCGGCGGCACCGTCAACGCGCAGGGCCGTCTGGAGGTCGAGGCCAAGGCCGTCGGCTCCGACACCGCGCTGGCGCACATGGCCAAGATGGTCGCCGATGCCCAGGCCGGGAAGGCACAGGTTCAGCGCCTGGCCGACCGCGTCTCATCGGTCTTCGTGCCGGTCGTCATCGCGATCGCCGTCGGCGTCCTCGGATTCTGGCTCGGCGTCGGCGGCGGCATCACCGTCGCGCTCACCGCAGCCGTCTCCGTGCTTGTCATCGCCTGCCCGTGCGCACTCGGACTCGCGACGCCCACCGCACTGATGGTCGGCACCGGTCGCGGCGCCCAGCTCGGCATTCTGCTGAAGGGCCCCGAGGTGCTGGAGTCGACGCGTCGCGTCGACACCGTGACCCTCGACAAGACCGGCACCGTCACCACCGGCGAGATGTCGGTGACCGAGGTGATCGCGGCCGACGGCGTCGACGAGGCCGACCTGCTGGCGCGTGCCGCGGCGGTCGAGGCCAACTCGGAGCACCCGATCGGCAAGGCCGTGGTCCGACGTGCCGCTGACCTGGGTATCGAACTCCCGCTGACCGCGGAGTTCCGCAACCTGGCCGGTGCGGGCGTCACCGCCTTCATCGACGGCCTCCGGGTCACGGTGACCGGTCCGCGCGACGTGCCGGTTCCGCTCGACGAGCAGATGCGCAAGCGCATCGCGGAGGCGTCGGACGCGGGTGCCACGCCCGTCGTCGTGACCTACCTCGACGCCGTCGCCGGGGTGATCGTCGTGTCCGACACGGTGAAGCCGACGTCGGCGGCCGCGATCGCCGAACTCAAGCGGATGGGGCTGCGCCCGGTCCTGCTGACCGGCGACAACGAAGGCGCCGCCCGCCACGTCGCGGCGCAGGTCGGCATCGACCAGGTGATCGCCGATGTGACGCCCGAGGGCAAGGTCGCGGCGATCGCGAAGCTGCAGGAATCGGGCCGAGTGGTGGCGATGGTCGGCGACGGTGTCAACGACGCCGCCGCGTTGGCCTCGGCCGATCTGGGCCTGGCGATGGGAACCGGCACCGATGTCGCGATCGAAGCGGGCGACCTCACGCTGGTCAGCGGTGACCTCTGGGCGGTGGTCGACGCGATCGCGCTGTCGCGCAAGACGTTGGCCACCATCAAGGGCAACCTGTTCTGGGCGTTCGCCTACAACGTCGCGGCGTTGCCGCTGGCGGCGGCGGCGCTGTTGAACCCGATGATGGCCGGTCTGGCCATGGCGTTGTCGTCGGCGTTCGTGGTCGCCAACAGCCTGCGCCTGCGCGGGTTCCGGTCCAAGCGGAGCAGCATGACCAAGGCGGGTTGATACCCGTGGGACCGAAGGTCCCGGGACGGACGGCGTTAAGGCGTGCCGTACGCCGCAAAGGTGCAATAACGCCCGTGATGCTCGGATTGCATCACTCGGCGTGAAGTCCGAACCTGCTGCGGCGGTCGAGCCGTCCGACGCCGTCCGTCCATCTGGCAAGGACTGGGGTGCGCTGGTCGTCCTGTCGATCGGCCTCGGCCTGATCGTCCTCGACGGAACAATCGTCAGCGTCTCCCTGCCCGTCATCATCCGCGACCTCCACCTGGACCTGACCGACGCGCAGTGGGTCAGCAGCCTCTACGCGGTGGTCCTGGCCGCGATCCTGTTGGTGACCGGTCGGCTCGCCGACCGCTGGGGCCGTCGTCTGCTGTTCGTGATCGGCCTGTGCATCTTCATGGTGGGCAGCGGATTCGCGGCCGCGAGCGACAGTGCCACCGCACTGATCGCGGCCCGCGCGATCCAGGCCGTCGGCGCCAGCGCGATCATGCCGTCGACCCTCTCGACCGTCAACGCGATCTTCCGCGGCAAGTACCGCGCCGCGGCGTTCGGTGTCTGGGGCGCCGTCATCTCCGGCGCGGCCGCCGTCGGCCCGCTGGCCGGTGGCGCGCTGACCCAGTACGCGAGCTGGCGCTGGATCTTCCTGGTCAACATCCCCATCGGCATCATCCTGCTGGTCGTCACCATGTTCACCGTCCGCGAGACCCGCGGCGGCGTGGAAGGTCGCGGCGCGGACGTCGGCGGCGCACTGCTCAGTGCCATCGGTTTCGGTGCACTGGTGTTCGCGGTGATCGAAGGGCCGACGCTGGGCTGGTGGAAGGCCATCGGCGAGCTTCGAGTGTTCGGCCTGACGTGGTCGACCGACGCGGCGATCTCGATCGTTCCGGTGATGATCGCGATCGCGGTCGTGACCCTGGTGGTGTTCTGGATTCGCGAGAAGCGGCGGATCTCCACCAACAAGTCGGCGATCCTCGACGTGCGCCTGTTCTCGCTGCCGACCTTCGCGTGGGGCAACGTCACCGCAGGCACGGTGGCCATCGCCGAGTTCGCTGTTCTCTTCGTTCTGCCGCTGTACCTGGTCAACGCGCTCGGCCTCGACGTCATGGAAGCAGGCTGGATCCTGGCCGCGATGGCGCTCGGCGCGTTCTTCTCCGGAGCGATGGCCCGGCACGTGGCTGCACTCGTGGGCTCTGCGGGCACCGTGCTGGTCGGTCTGGCGCTGGAGTTGATCGGTGCCGGCGTGATCGCCGGAATCATCTCGGGCAACTCGTCGGCGTGGATCATCGCGATCCCGCTGGTGATCTACGGCCTCGGTATGGGTTTGGCCTCGGCGCAGCTGACCGGCATGGTGCTGCGCGACGTGCCGATGGACGAGTCCGGTCAGGGATCGGCCACCCAGAGCACGGTGCGTCAGGTGGGCTCCGCCCTCGGTACCGCCGTGTCGGGCGCCGCGCTGTCGCTGGCTCTGGTGAACGTCCTGCCGAAGACCCTCGGCAGTGCCGGGGTGCACGGCCCGGAGGCGGATTCGCTGGCCGAGGCCACCCGCAGCAGTGCGGGCGGTGCGATCACCGGTGTTCGGGAGGAGGGGTCCACCGAACTCGCGGACGCGCTCAGCGACGGGTTCGCCGACGCTACCAGCATCTCGATCTGGGTCGCGGTGGTCTGCCTGGCCATCGGCCTGGTCGGTGCCGCTCGCGTGTGGTGGGTTTCGCGACTGCAACCGACCGATATCGAAGCCGATCGCGACGGAGACGCCGATGCCGAAGTGGAGGCCGAAGTCTGAAACGACAACTGAATCTCTGCCCCGACCGATTGTCCGGGCGGGGCAGAGTTCTTATCCCGGACCGGCCTGAACTATTCAGGCGTCCCGAACCTAAGCTGGCTTTGGTGACCCTTTCCTTGCTGGTCAGGGCTGTTTGACTGGCCTAGAATTGACCACTGTCGACGAACGTCTCGTCGTGGATTTCTGTGAAGGAGCGAACAATGAAGATGTCCGAAGATCTCGAAGTTGGATTCGGCCGGCAGATCACTCGCGAATTCGGCTCGGCAATGCTTTACCGTCAGTTGGCGATCGAGCTCGAATTGCGCGATCTGCCCGGAATGGCCTCATGGATGCGTGCGCATGCCACAGAAGAACTGGGACATGCGGATCGGTTGATCGCGCACCTCGTCGCCCGCGGCAACCACCCGTTGATCGGCGACATCACGGTCCCGTCCATCAAGGCCGACAACGTCACGGAGCTCTTCGAGATCGCCCTCGAAGCCGAGCAGGAGATCTCCGAGGCGATTCGCGAGCTGTACCGCCTCGCCGAGGAGCAGGGCGACATCGACTCGCGTCCCACCATCGACTGGTTCATCAGCGAGCAGATCGAAGAGGAGGACACGGTCGGCGAGATCGTCGGCCGCCTTCGGATGGTCGAAGAGGACGGGTCGGGTCTGCTGCGTATCGACGCCGAGCTGGCGTCGTCCGGCGCCTGATCTTTTCCTACGCACAGTCGCCGACGAAGCGGCCTGACGGAGTTCTTCTCCGGCGGGCCGCTTCGTCGTCAGCGCGCGCCGTGAGGAATCACTAGAACACGTTCTAATTCTGGTCTAGGCTGTCCAGCATGAGCGGACTCGACCTTCCGGAAATTGTCAACGCCTCCGATGTCACGGACTACACGGACACCGTCGACGTCTTGGTGATCGGCGCAGGCATCGGCGGCTGCTGCGCCGCAGCCGAAGCCGCGTCGACCGGCGCATCGGTGCTGGTGCTGGAGCGGTCGGCGGCCGCGGGTGCGACCACCTGCATGGCAGGCGGGCACTTCTACCTCGGCGGCGGCACGGCGGTGCAGCAAGCGACGGGCCACGACGACAACCCGGAGGAGATGGCCAAGTACCTCACCGCGGTGTCGCTGGACCCCGAGCCGGAGAAGATCAAGGCCTACTGCGACGACAGTGTCGACCACTTCAATTGGCTTGAAGCGCTGGGCTTCGAGTTCGAGCGCTCGTACTACCCGGAGAAGGCGGTCATCCAGCCGCAGACCCAGGGATTGATGTACACCGGCAACGAGAAGGTGTGGCCGTTCAAGGACCAGGCGGCCCCGGCGCCGCGCGGGCACAAGGTTCCGGTCCCGGGTGACACCGGCGGCGCGGGCATGGTGATCGAGCTCCTGGTGAAGCGACTCGGCGAGTTGAGCGTCGAGATCCGCTACGAGGTCGGCGCGCGCAAGCTGGTGGTCGACGAGACCTCCGGCGATGTCGTCGGCGTCTACTGGAAGGACGGCCCGAAGGACGGTTTCATCAAGGCCGGGTCGGTCGTGATCGCCGCCGGCGGCTACGTGATGAATCCCGACATGGTGGCGAAGTACGTGCCGCAGCTGGCCGAGAAGCCGTTCACTCTCGGCAACACCTTCGACGACGGCCTCGGGATTCGCATGGGCGCCTCCGTCGGCGCCGCCCTCAAGCACATGGATCAGGCCTTCATCACCGCACCGGTGTACCCGCCGTCGATCCTGCTGACCGGACTCGCGGTCAACAAGGAGGGCAAGCGGTTCGTCGCCGAAGACTCCTATCATTCCCGGACTTCGGGTTTCGTGATGGACCAGACCGATCGCGCCGCCTACCTCATCGTCGACGAAGCGCACATGCAGCGGCCGGACTTCCCGCTCGCGCCGTTCATCGACGGTTGGGAGACGGTCGAGGAGATGGCCGACGGGCTGGGCCTGGATCGTCAGGCCCTCAAGGCCACCTTGGACCGGTACAACGAGTACGCCGACAAGGGGGAGGACCCGGACTTCCACAAGAGCGCGGAGTTCCTGGCGCCGCAGGACACCGGGCCCTGGGCCGCCTTCGACATGAGCCTCGGAAAAGCGCTCTACGCGGGCTTTACCGTGGGCGGAATGGCGACCTCGGTGGACGGTCAGGTGCTTGCCGAGGACGGCACGCCGATCGTCGGGCTCTATGCGGCCGGCGCGTGCGCCGCGAACCTCGCGCAGGACGGAAAGGGCTACGCCAGTGGCACCCAGCTCGGCGAGGGGTCGTACTTCGGCCGCCGCGCGGGACTGCATGCCGCACGCTCTGTCAAGGTTTAAAGGCATTGTTACCGGTCGGTAAGTGACGTAGGTTACCGCGTCTCGGGACCCGTCGGGGTGCGTGCTAAGTTCATGCCACGTTTTCCATCAGCAGGATCGGCCGTGGCCTCCTGCAGCGTGTCGCGCGAGTTCGATGAAGCACTGGCCGGCCTCAGGCATGACGCCCGTACACCCCGGCGGGCTACTTCCTGACGTCATACAGATGCGGTGTCGAGTGATCGTGCGCCGCGTCTCTGTAAGACAAGGTGAAGCTATGAGTGTGGGAGAGGCAGCGACATGTTGATCGGCATCCCCCGGGAATCAAAGGCGGGCGAGACTCTCGTCGCCGCGACCGGTAAGACGGTCGCACAACTGCAGTCGCTCGGCTACGACGTGGTCGTCGAAGCCGGTGCGGGCGATCGCGCGGAGCAGCCGGATGCTGCGTTCACCGCAGCGGACGCGCGGATCGGTTCGGTCGACGAGGTGTGGGGCGCGGACGTCGTCGTGAAGGTCAATGCACCGACCGACGAAGAGATCGCGCGGATGCGCCGCGGTGCCGTCCTCATTTCGATGATGGCTCCGGGTCGCAACCCCGAACTGCTCGAGAAGCTGACGACCGCGGGCGTCACCGCACTCGCCATGGATGCCGTGCCGCGCATCTCGCGTGCCCAGTCGATGGACGTGCTGTCGTCGATGGCCAACGTCGCCGGCTACCGCGCAGTCGTCGAGGCCGCGCACGAGTTCGGTCGGATGTTCACCGGTCAGGTGACCGCTGCGGGCAAGATCCCGCCGGCTCGCGTCTTCGTGGTCGGCGCCGGTGTGGCCGGTCTGGCCGCCATCGGTGCCGCGTCGGCGATGGGCGCCGTGGTGCGTGCGTTCGACGTGCGTCCCGAGGTCGCCGAGCAGGTCCAGTCGATGGGCGCGGAGTTCGTGCAGGTCGACTTCGAGGCGGAGAAGTCCGAGGACGGCTACGCCAAGGAGATGACGGCCGAGCAGGAGGCTGCGACTGCGTCGATGTACGACGAGGAAGCACGCGCTGCCGACATCGTCATCACCACCGCCCAGATCCCGGGTCGTGCGGCGCCGCGCCTGCTCAGCGAAGAGACTGTCGCGGGCATGAAGCACGGATCGGTGATCGTCGACATGGCGGCGTCGAGCGGCGGCAACGCTGCCGGTGCCGTGGCCGATGAGAAGGTCGTCACCGAGGGCGGCGTGACCATTCTCGGTTACACCGACCTCGCCGGTCGTCTGGCCGCTCAGACCTCGCAGCTGTACGGCACCAACATCGTCAACCTGCTCAAGCTGTTGACGCCGGAGAAGAACGGCGAGCTGACGCTCGACATGGACGACATCGTCCAGCGCGGCATCACCGTCACCCGTGACGGCGAGGGCATGTGGCCGCCGCCGCCGGTGCAGGTCTCGGCTGCTCCGAAGGCCGCTGCCGCGGAACCGGCTCCGGTCGCCGAGCCCAAGCCGCCGATGTCGGCGGGCAAGAAGATCGGCTTGGTGCTCCTGGGCATCGTCGCCTTCTTCCTGGTCAACGCGTTCGCTCCGGGCGACATCCCGCAGCACTTCACGGTGCTGATGCTGGCGATCGTGATCGGTTACTACGTGATCGGGAACGTCGCGCACGCCCTGCACACGCCGCTGATGTCGGTCACCAACGCCATCTCGGGTGTCGTGGTGGTGGGTGCGATCCTGCAGTCGGCCACCACCAATGTCACCGTTCTGGTGCTGTCGACCATCGCGATCCTGGTCGCGTCCATCAACGTGTTCGGTGGCTTCGCTGTCACCCGTCGCATGCTGGCGATGTTCAGCAAGGGGGCCTGACGCATCATGACTATTGAATCCATGACTTTCGCGGCGTACATCGTCGCCTCGCTGCTGTTCATCCTGTCACTGGCGGGCCTGAGCAAGCACGAGTCCGCCAAGAGCGGTCTCACCTACGGCATGGTCGGCATGGCCATCGCGCTGGTCGCGACCATCACCATGATGGTCAAGGACCTCGATCACCTCGAGTTCGCGGGCGCCTCCTTCAACAAGTGGCTGCCGATCGGTCTGTTGATCGGCGCGATCGTGATCGGCGCGCTGATCGGTTTCTGGCGCGCCAAGGTCGTCGAGATGACCGGCATGCCCGAGCTCATCGCGCTGCTGCACTCGTTCGTCGGTTTCGCCGCGGTGCTCATCGGCTGGAACGGTGCCATCACCGGTGTCCACGCCAGCCCCGAGGACGCTGATTACGGTGCGCTGGTCGGCATTCACGCCGCAGAGGTCGCGATCGGCATCTTCATCGGTGCGGTGACCCTGACCGGTTCGATCGTCGCCAACCTCAAGCTGTCGGCCAAGATGAAGTCCGCGCCGCTGATGCTGCCGGGCAAGAACTTCATCAACGTCGGTTCGCTGGTGATCTTCGTGATCCTGACCGCGTTCTACGTCGCTCGCGACGTCAAGGACGACACGACGGGCTACATCCTGCTGGGCGTCATCACCGCGCTGGCGCTGTTCCTCGGTTGGCACCTGGTGGCCTCGATCGGCGGCGGCGACATGCCGGTCGTCATCTCGATGCTCAACTCGTACTCCGGTTGGGCCGCGGCCGCGTCGGGCTTCTTGCTCGGCAACGACCTGCTCATCGTCACCGGTGCGCTGGTCGGCTCCTCGGGTGCCTACCTGAGTTACATCATGTGCAAGGCCATGAACCGGTCGTTCATCTCGGTCATCGCCGGCGGTTTCGGCATCGAGGCGCCCGCCACCGATGACACCGACTACGGCGAGCATCGCGAGATCAAGGCCGATGCCGCAGCCGAGTTGCTGGCGGGAGCCAAGTCGGTCGTCATCACCCCGGGTTACGGCATGGCTGTGGCCCAGGCGCAGTACCCGGTGGCCGATCTGACCGCCAAGCTGCGCGCCAAGGGCATCGAGGTCCGCTTCGGTATCCACCCGGTCGCCGGTCGTCTGCCCGGGCACATGAACGTGCTGCTGGCCGAGGCCAAGCTGCCGTACGACATCGTCCTCGAGCTCGACGAGATCAACGACGACTTCGACGAGACCGACGTCGTTCTGGTGATCGGTGCCAATGACACGGTGAACCCGGCTGCCGCCGAGGATCCGTCGTCGCCGATCGCAGGCATGCCGGTTCTCGAGGTCTGGAACGCCAAGGACGTCATCGTCTTCAAGCGTTCGATGGCCGCCGGTTACGCCGGTGTCCAGAACCCGCTGTTCTTCCGCGAGAACACGCAGATGCTGTTCGGTGACGCGAAGGACCGCGTCGAGGACATCATCGCCGCGCTGTAATCACCCCGCGCAGACGTGAAGGGCCGCACACCGGAAGGTGTGCGGCCTTTCTCGTTGTTGTGCTTTCTACGGTGGTCGAGTAGGCCGAGGCGCTAGCCGAGGGTGTATCGAGGCCGGTGTGTCCGTGGGTCTCGATTCGTGCGCGGCTCGCTGCGCTCGCGTGCGGCACTCGGCCTTTCTACGGTGGTCGAGTAGGCCGAGGCGCTAGCCTCGAAATTTCATCGGGGTGACGTCCCGGCCTGTGCGGTTTCGGTTTGATGGCTGCGCGCTGATTATGTCTGTCGGGTGCGACAAGGTGGCCGAGCGTCGGGGCGTCCGGGTTTCACATCACCGGAAGAGCTGGTTCTTTCATCTCGTGAGGTCAGGGCTCGGCTGCCGGGTCAGCCGGGTGTCGGGTAGGCGGTCAGGCGCTCGAGACCGGCGGCGAGCAGGCCGCTCCACGGGTGTTGTTGGTCGTAGCGAAGCCGGAGCCTGCGGGCGTGACGGGTCAGGCGCGCCGCGGTCGCAAACAGTCGCGTGCGGAGTTTCTTGGGTTCCCAGAGACGGGCGGCGGTGCCGGCCAATGCGAGCATTTGGGTCCAGGCGAGCAGATCGCACGCCAACTCGATCACGGCGAGCCAGATCTGATTTTGCGCGAACCCTGTGAGTGGAAAGTTGGTCAGGCCAGTGTCTTTCGCGATCCGAGTACGGTCTTCGCAGCGAGCCCGCCGTCGGTGGCGGACCTCCAGATCGGCGAGCTGGCCGCTGGTGGTGTTGGTGGCGAACGCGACCAGGCGCCACCCGTTGCGGTCGGTGATCCGCAGTTGAGCACCCGGATGCGGCTTCTCACGGCGGACGATGACCCGCATCCCGGCCGGCCACCCCGACAGGTCCAGGACGCCGGTCAGTTCGGCGACGTCAGCGTTCTTGCGGGGTACACCGTCGGGGTCGTAGGCCGGGGTCCATGCCTTCTTCGGCAACTGGTCGATGAGGTGACCCATGGTCTCGTTTAGTCCGAAGCCGACCGAATACGACAGTCGTCGACGGTTCAGGAAGGCGAGGAAGTCGTGGGTGCCGCCGGCCGAATCGGTGCGGATCAGGATCGAGCGTCCCGGCCGCGACCCGGTGCCCGGGATCTGGTTGAGGATCTTCTTGGTCAGCGTGATGTGGTCGGCGGCGGTGTTGGAACCGGCGTTGCCGGGTCGCAGGATCGCGGCGGCGGCCTCACCAGTGCCTTCGGGTCCGTGGTCGATGAATGCCATCAATGGATGAAAGCCGAAGCCGCGCTTATAGGTTGGTTTGGCTTGTTCTTTCTCCGAGTGGGCGGTCACCAGTGTTGCGTCGATGTCGATGATCAACGGCTTCTTCGCTGACCGACCCTGATCGGGCGCGTGATCGGCGGCCAGGGACCACACCTGCTGCCGGGCAGTGGCGCGGGCGGCCCGGATCGCGTTCACCGCTTGCTCGGGATCGGCTGCGAGGGTGGTGATCAGGCGTGAGACCGTCGGCTCGGAGGCCACCGGACCGAATACATCGGGGCGACCGCGGACCATGCTGATGTCAGCCAAACAATCACCGCCGACGACCAGACTGGTGGCCAGATCCAGGATGATCTTCGCTGGATCGTGGGTGGCGAGGGGTCTACGCCACGGCGCGAGCGCAGTCCGGAGCGCGGCGGTGAGGCCGGAAGTTTCGGCGGTGCGGGTGGCCAGGACGGTGCCGCCGTGGGTGAGGATGCCGCTGCCGTCTGCGGTGGCCTGAATGTGTGGGTAGAACACGG
>NZ_JAAYXO010000195.1 GCF_012515855.1 Gordonia sp. (in: high G+C Gram-positive bacteria) | reverse complement strand
GTCCCGAGGAGCTGATCGTCGTGGTTGCCGAAGACGGCGAACCACGGCACGTTGAGGCCCGGGCTGCGGTGGGTGCGGATAGCGGCCCGCAGCATGCCGGGGATCTGGATGAAGCCGCGGTCCTTGTAGATGTCCCACGAGTCGAGTTCTGGGCGGTAGTACAGCGACGAGCCGAGCGCCTGCAGTCCCTCGAACCGATTCTTGGCACCGGTGTTGGGCGTGATGTCACCGCCGGACAGGACCCGCTGGAACCAGTCGAGCTCGCACGTCTCGTGGTTGTCGGTGTTGTCGCCGGTCGAGACCACGCAGTCGAACGCGCGGCCGGTGAACGGACCGCGCGCGACGGAGTTGATGCTGCGCACCAGGGCCACAGCGCCCTGGGTCCCGAGCGCCTCCTGCGGCCGGAACGCCTGAGCTTGGATCTGGTGCACGTACTCGAACCGAGCCGGGCTCTGCACGTCGGTGATGTGGATGTCGGTGATCTGGACGAACGACGCCAACGCCGAACGCTTGGTCTCCCGTCCCGACTTCGCCGTCGCGAGCTCCTGGCGGACGAACAGCGGCCAGCCTCCGCCCTGCACCAGCGGGCGATATCCGCCCTTGCGGGCCTTGCCCGGGACCGCGACCTTCGCGAGCGTGGTGCCCGCCGTGTCGGCCGTCGCGCTCGGGTTCGCGTGCACGTGCCCGGCGAACGTGCTTCCGACGGCCACCGCGCCCGCGGTTGCGGCACCGGCGCGCAGGAACTGACGACGTGACACGGGATTCGACATGGCTGCCACTGTAAACCCCGGTACGCGGTTCTGATTCAAGTACGTGTCAGATGTTGTTCACTCGGCATTTCCGTGCCGTTCCGCACCGCGGATGTCGAGGCCGGACCGACCGCGTGCTGTGACTTAGAACCAGCGTGATTGCAAACCCTGGTCGTCGCACCTCGGCTGTGGCACACTCGACTCGTGATGAAGAGCTGTCAGGAGTGTTGTCGAGGCTGAAACCGCGTATCGCGGTCGGCCCCAATCGCCAACCCCCGCTCGTTCCATCACCAGAGGAGTCCCTCGTCATGACTCTCGCATTCTCTGCACCCGTCACCACCTCGTACTCCGACACTCCGCTGTCGCTGCAGGCCGACCAGTACCGAGCCGCGACCGCCGCAGGCGCCGTGGCAGTCGACCTTCGCGACGCGCACAGTCGCGCCGCGGGCGGCGCGTTGATCGGGGCCGTCGCACTCGACATCCAGACTGCACTCGAGCTTCTCGATCCCGATTCTCATGCCCGCCTGCGCGGCGCCACCAGTGACGCTCGCTGGGTGCTGATCTCCGACGACGGCTACGACGCCGAGATGCTGGCCTGGCACCTGCAGGCGCGCGGTGTTCGCGGTGCCCGATTCGTGGTCGGCGGTCATGCCGCGCTCCGTGCGGCACGCGTCAACGGTTCGGTCGGCGACGATGCGCTCGGCCTCTTCGACACCCACTGATCGTGGACGCGCGCGCCGATTGGTCTTGATCCTCCCGGGGCGCATAACCTGGGGTGCGTGAGTGACCAGGTTTCCAGCGCCCCGAATGCCAACTCTGCGGCCGCAGATCAGACCCCCGAGCAGGTTCGCGTCCGCCAGGACAAGCGGACGCGAATTCTCGACGATGGCCGTCAGGCGTACCCGGTCTCCGTGGAGCGGACCCACAGCCTCGCGCAGATCCGCGCCGAGTACCCGGATCTGGAAGCAGGCACCGAGACCGGTGTGCAGGTGGGCGTCGCAGGCCGCATCATCTACCTTCGCAACAAAGGCAAGCTCTGCTTCGCCACTCTTCAGGAGGGCGACGGCACCCAGCTGCAGGCGATGGTCAGCTTCAACGGCGTCGGCGAGGAGTCGCTCGCCCGCTGGAAGGCCGACACCGACCTCGGCGACATCGTCTTCGTTCACGGCGAGGTGATCAGCTCCCGCACCGGCGAGTTGTCGATCATGGCCGACTCGTGGGACATGGCGTCGAAGTCGCTGCGTCCGCTGCCGGTGGCGCACAAGGAGATGAACGAGGAGTCGCGCGTCCGGCAGCGGTACGTCGACCTCATCGTCCGCCCCGAGGCGCGCGCCGTCGCCCGGACCCGCGTCGAGGTGATGGCGCAGCTGCGCAAGTTCATGACCGAACGCGACTTCCTGGAAGTCGAGACGCC
Organism: Gordonia sp. (in: high G+C Gram-positive bacteria); assembly: GCF_012515855.1. GTDB lineage: Bacteria > Actinomycetota > Actinomycetes > Mycobacteriales > Mycobacteriaceae > Gordonia. The sequence continues at coordinate 28,552 of NZ_JAAYXO010000195.1, read as the reverse complement.
GATGCTGCAGACGATGCACGGCGGTGCCGCAGCACGACCGTTCGTCACCCACTCCAACGCCTTCGACATGGACTTGTACCTGCGCATCGCGCCGGAACTGTTCCTCAAGCGGTGCGTCGTCGGCGGGCTGGAGCGCGTCTTCGAGGTCAACCGCAACTTCCGCAACGAGGGCGCCGACTCCACGCACTCGCCCGAGTTCGCGATGCTCGAGACCTACCAGGCCTACGGCACCTACGACGACGCCGCCGTCATGATCCGCGAACTCGTCCAGGCGGTCTCGATGGGCGCGCTCGGAACGCTGACGCCGACCATGCCGGACGGCACCGAGTACGACCTGTCCGGTGAGTGGAAGTCGCTGTCGATGTACCCGTCGCTGTCCGAGGCGCTGGGCCAGGAGATCGTTCCGCTCGAGACCTCGGTCGACGAGCTGCTCGCGATCGCCGAGCGCGTGGGCCTCGAGGTCCCCAAGGGCAAGGGCTACGGCCACGGCAAGCTCGTCGAAGAGCTGTGGGAGCACATGGTCGGCGACAAGCTCGACGAACCGGTCTTCGTCCGCGACTTCCCTGTCGAGACCTCCCCGCTGGTCCGCGCGCACCGCACCATTCCCGGCGTGGTGGAGAAGTGGGACCTCTACGTCCGGGGCTTCGAGTTGGCCACCGGCTACTCGGAGCTCATCGACCCGGTGATCCAGCGCGAGCGTTTCGTCGACCAAGCCCGACTCGCCGCCGAGGGCGACGACGAGGCCATGGTGCTGGACGAGGAGTTCCTCGCGGCCATGGAGTACGGCATGCCGCCGACGGCGGGCACCGGTATGGGCGTCGACCGTCTGCTGATGGCCCTGACCGGACTCGGCATCCGCGAGACCGTGCTGTTCCCGCTGGTGAAGCCCGTTCAGTAGGCCGATCACCGTTCCTGGTAGACCAACCAGGGCTCGTCGGAGATCAGCGTTCCGTTGGGCGCCGTGATCATCAACCGGTCACGATGGACGTGATACGTGTAGCCGTTGTTGCCGGCGTGGAATCCGTTGGCCGCTGCGGTTCCGGTACCAACGGCCCCGGTCCCGGCCGCGATGCCGATGGCGGCGAGGGCGGCACTGCTACGGAATCAGGCGCACCCGTCGCGCGTTGACGACGGCCTCGAAGCGCGACGACGCGTCGAGCTTCACCAGCAGCGACTTCACGTGGCCTTTCACCGTGTGCAGGCCGATGCCGAGGCGGTCGGCGATCGCCGGGTTGGTGAGGCCCGCGCCGAGCAGCCCCAGGACGTCCTGTTCCCGAGCGGTGAGGCGGACGGCCGGCTCGTCGTGCGGCGCCTCGCCTGCGAGCTGCGCCGCGATCTCCAGCATCTGCGCGCGGACCGAGGGGTCGTCGACGGTGTCGGCCAGGCCGCGCAGTTTGGCGTGGGAGTCCTGAACGCGGCTGCGCCACGCGGCGAGCTCGAGTTCGTCGCGGTCGGAACGCAGTCCGCCGAGCACCTCGGAGACCGTGAGCTGCTGCTCCAGGGCGCGCGCTTCGTCGGTCACGATGTCGAGTGAGTCGCCGAGCTGGTCGTGGTGACTGCGCCGGGCGGCGTACAGCACGCCGATCTGCTTGCGCCCGACGATGATCGGTGCGGCGACGATCGAGTACAGCCGTTCCGCGCGAATGATCGCGTCGTAGGTGTGTGTGATCAGTGGCGATTCGACGTAGTTGTGCAGGGCGGTGGACCGCCGGTTGGTGAGGACGCGGCCGCCGAGCCCGTGCCCGTGGTCGAGCCGCGCACCGCGCAGCGGGCCCACAACGTCGCCGTCGAAGTAGCTCAGCTCGATCGCGTGCTCGTCGGACGAGCCGGGAACCACGCGGCCCGCGAAGGCGAGGCTGGCACCGGTGTGCCTGCGAAGTCGTTCCAGCGGTCGGCGCAGGTGCCGTCCGAGGTCGTTCTGGGGTGCGCCCCTCTTCGGAGGGTTGCCGGTGCCGCGTGTCACAACGATCATTGTCCCAGATGCTGTCGGGAGAGAAGAGTGGAGAGTCGATGAACGCGGACCAGCAGGCCCTGGACTGGCTCGAGGAGTACCGGAGCCCGACCGCGAGTGCGGCCGACTTGCTGTGCGACCGGCACGACCCCGAAGCGGTGGCCTTCACTCTCGTGGAGCCCGACATGACGTCGGAGTCGATGACCTGGGGGCAGCTCGCGGACGAGTCGCGCCGGATGGCGACGGTCCTCGCCGCCAAGGGGATTCAGCGCGGCGAGTGCGTGCCGGTGCTGCTGGGCAAGCGGCGCGCACTGGTGGTGACCCTGTTGGGCCTGTGGCGTCTCGGAGCGGTCCACGTCCCGCTGTTCACCGCGTTCGCCACCGGTGCCATCGAGTTGCGGACGGAGAGCTCGGGCGCGCGGTTCGTGGTCACCGACGCCTCGCAGCGCGAGAAGGTCGACCCCCTCGCGGTCACCGTCCTCGACGTCGACGACCTCGTCGCCGAGGCGGCCTCGGCCGAGCCGATCGCCGAGTCGGTGGCGATCGGCGGCGACGCGACCCTCGTGCAGCTCTACACCTCGGGCACCACCGGCAAGCCGAAGGGCGTCCCGGTCCCGCTGTTCTGCCTCGCGTCGTTCCAGGTGTACCTGGAGTACTCGCTCGACGTCACCGAGGACGACGTCTTCTGGAACGCCGCCGACCCGGGGTGGGCCTACGGGCTCTACTACGCACTGCTGGCGCCGATGGTCGGCGGGCGCACCAGCCTCCTCCTCAACCAGGGCTTCACCCCGGAGTCGACCGTCGACGTCATCTCGACCTTCGGCGTCACCAACTTCGCCGCCGCGCCGACCATCTACCGCGCGATGCGCGCAGGTGCCGACCTCGAGGCCATCAGCTTGCGGCGAGCCTCGTCGGCCGGTGAGCCGTTGACGCCGGACATCGTCGCGTGGGGCGTGGAGAACCTTGGGTGCGAGGTCCGCGACCACTACGGTCAGACCGAACTCGGCATGGTGATCGGCAACCACTGGCATCCCGAGCTCGCCAAACCGCTGAAGGTCGGATCGATGGGCCAGGCCATGCCGGGCTTCACCGCGGGCATCGCCGAGGGGCAGATCGCGCTGGACGTCAAGGCCAGTCCGCTGCTGTGGTTCTCCGGCTACGACGGTGCGCCGGAGAAGACCGCCGAACGCTTCACCGCCGACGGTGCCTGGTACCTGACGGCGGACACCGGCAAGATTGACGACGAGGGCTATCTCTCGTTCACTTCACGCGACGACGACGTGATCCTGGCCGCCGGCTACCGCATCGGACCGTTCGACGTGGAGAGCGTGCTGGCCGGACACGCGGTAGTCAACGAGGTCGCGGTGGTCGGACGCCCCGATCCCGAGGGCATCCGCGGCGAGGTCGTCGAGGCGTTCGTGGTCCTGCGTGCCGGAGTCGAGGGCACGGATGAACTCGCCACCGAGCTGAAGAACCTGGTCCGCGACCAGTACTCCAGGCACGCCTACCCGCGGACGGTTCACTTCATCGACTCACTACCGAAGACGCCGAGCGGCAAGATTCAGCGGTTCGTGCTGCGTCGCGACGCATAGCCGACTGCTCCGCGCTCAGCTCATCTCGCGCTTCAGGATCTTGCCCGACGCGTTGCGGGGGAAGGCCTCGACCACTTCCACCGCCCGCGGGACCTTGAAGTTGGCCAGATGCTGGCGGGCAAAGGCGATGACCGCGTCGGCGTCGACGGTCGCGTCCGCCTTCACGGTGAGGAAGGCCTTGCCGACCTCACCGAGTCGTTCATCGGGGATGCCGATGACGGCGGCCTCGGTGACGTCGGGGAAGCGGGAGAGCAGTTGCTCTACTTCGGCCGGGTACACGTTGAAGCCGCCGCAGATGTACATATCCTTGAGGCGGTCGGTGATCGTGAGATTTCCGCGTTCGTCCAGCGTGCCGACGTCACCGGTGTGCAGCCAGCCGTCCGGATCGATGGTCTCGGCGGTGGCCTCCGGGTTGTCGAGGTAACCGCGCATCACCATGAGGCCGCGGGTCAGCACCTCGCCCTGCTCCGACAGCTTCACCTCCATGCCGTCGTACGCACGACCGCAGGTGGTGGCCACGGTGACGGCGTCGTCGTCGGGGCGGCAGGTGGTGATGAATCCGCTGGTCTCGGTCTGGCCGTAGGCGGTCACGACGGTCTCGACGCCGAGGTCCGACTGCAGGCGTTCGATCAGTACCACCGGCACGATGGTCGCGCCGGTGACGATCAGTCGCAGGCTCGACAGGTCGTGTTCGGCACGGCGGGTGTCGTCGAGAATGGTCTGGAAGATGGTGGGGGCGCCGGGGAAGACGGTGATCCGCTGTCGCGCGACCACCTCCATCGACACGGTCGGGGAGTACACCGCCAGGGGGACCATGGTGGTGCCGAACAGCACCGACGGCAGGATGCCCGCCTTGTAGCCGAAAGTGTGGAAGTACGGATTCACCATCAGGTAGCGGTCGGTCTCGCGCAATTCGCCGTTGGCACCCCAGCCGTGCGAGCCGTGGAGGGTATGCCGATGCTCGGCCATGACGCCCTTCGGTGCGCCGGTGGTTCCTGACGTGAAGAGGATGTCCGACAGGTCGTCCTCGCGGACGGCGTCGGCGCGAGAGCGGGCCTGCTCGACCGACTCGTAGGTGGCCGACGACATCAGTGCGCCCCACGTGAGCGCGCCGTCCGCGTCGGCTGCGTCGTCGAGCGGCACCGAGATGATGGTGCGACCCTCGCTGATCGGCGCGCCGAGGACTTCCGCCAGGCGGTTGATGCCGCCGAAGGCACCCGACGCCACGATCACCCGGGCGCCCGAGCGCTCGATGATGTCCGACGCTTCGCTGACGGTGTAGCGGGTGTTGAGCGGAACCAGCACGGCACCGGCGTACTGAACGCCGAGTGCGGCGATGGGCCAGTGGTAGCTGTTAGGTGCCCACACCGCCACGCGATCGCCGTGCTCGACGCCGAGTCCGATGAGGCCCGCGGCGAACTGGCGGACTCGGTCGGCCAACTCCGGCCACGTGAGGCTGACGTTCTCGCCCCACTGGTCGTCGAGGATCGCGACGCCGGTCGGCCACTGATTCTCGGCACGATGCAGGGCGGCGGGGGTGGTCAGCACGTTCGGGAGCATATCCAAAACCTAGCAAATGCTTGGTAGGTTAAGCTAGCGGTCATGACGACGATCAACCTCGCCGATCGCACCGTCGATCTGGGCGAATGGGCAGCAGCGACGCCGGATGCGGCGACCGTGTTCGCAACCGCCGTGCGTGACTGGCTGGAAGCCAATCTCGTGGGTGACTTCGCCGAACTTCGCGGCCGCGGCGGGCCGGGCAGCGAGCACGAGTTCTTCGCCGAGCGCCTCGAGTGGGACCGACACCTGGCCGCCGCGGGCTGGACGTGCCTGGGCTGGCCCCTCGCGCACGGCGGCCGCGGTGCGACCATCGAGCAGCGCATCATCTTCCACCAGGAGTACGCGCGCGCCAACGCCCCGGCACGCGTCAATCACCTCGGTGAGGAGCTGCTGGGCCCCACGCTCATCGAGTACGGCACGCCCGCGCAGCAGGAACGCTTTCTCCCGCACATCGTCAACGTCACCGAACTCTGGGCACAGGGCTACTCCGAACCCGGTGCGGGCAGCGACCTCGCGGGCGTCGCGACCTCCGCGAAGCTCGACGGCGGCGACTGGGTGATCAACGGACAGAAGATCTGGACCTCGCTGGCGCACCTGTCCCAGTGGGCGTTCGTGATCGCACGTACCGAGAAGGGGTCGACGCGTCACAAGGGCCTGAGCTTCCTGCTGGTCCCGCTGGACCAGGACGGCGTCACCATCCGCCCCATCCAGCAGATCACCGGAACCTCCGAGTTCAACGAGGTGTTCTTCGACGACGCCCGGACCAGCGCGGATCTGATCGTCGGTGAGCCGGGCGACGGTTGGAAGGTGGCGATGGGCCTCCTGCAGTTCGAGCGCGGCGTCTCCACCCTCGGTCAGCAGGTCGGCTTCCGCCGTGAACTCGACGATCTGATCGCCCTCGCCCGCGCCAACGGCGCGATCGACAACCCCGAGATCGCCGGGCGACTGCGTCGCGCGAAGGTCGGCCTGATGGCGATGGAGGCCAACGCTCGACGCACGCTGGCCGGCGACATCGTCTCCGAGGCAGGTGCCGCGTCGGTCACCAAGCTGCTGTGGGGGAACTGGCACCGCGACCTCGGCGAACTCGCCGTCGCGGTGGTCGGCGCCCCGTCGCTGGTGGGGCCGCCTGCCACCACCGAGGGGCGGGCCAACGACATTCACGACCCCGAGAACGTCGAACTCGACGAGTGGCAACGACTTCTGCTCTTCACCCGTGCCGACACCATCTACGGCGGCTCCAACGAGGTGCAGCGAAACATCATCGCCGAGCGAGTGCTCGGCCTTCCCCGAGAGGCACGCGCATGACCGAATCCCGCCCCGTCTCGCCCCTGGCGACCCCGCCCGAAGAGACCCCGGGCCACGACCTGCTCGCAGGCAAGAAGGTGGTCGTCACCGCTGCCGCGGGCACCGGCATCGGCTTCGCCACCGCACGCCGCGCGCTGATGGAAGGCGCCGACGTCCTGGTCTCCGACTTTCACGAGCGTCGGCTCGGCGAGACGGTCGACAAGCTGAATGCCGAGTTCGGCGACCGGCAGATCGTCTCGTTCGTCTGCGACGTCTCGAGCACCGAGCAGGTGGACGCCCTCATCGCGAACGCCGCCGAGCAGCTCGGCCGTATCGACGTCCTGGTCAACAATGCGGGCCTGGGCGGCGAGACGCCCGTGGCCGACATGACCGACGAGCAGTGGGATCGCGTCCTCGACATCACGCTCAACAGCACCTTCCGGGCCACCCGGGCGGCACTGCGCTACTTCCGCGACGCCGACCACGGCGGCTCGATCATCAACAACGCCTCCGTCCTCGGCTGGCGCGCCCAGCGCGGCCAGGCCCACTACGCGGCGGCCAAGGCCGGCGTCATGGCGCTGACCCGCTGTTCGGCGGTCGAGGCCGCCGACTACGGCGTGCGGATCAACGCGGTCTCGCCGTCGATCGCCAAGCACCCGTTCCTCGCCAAGGTCACCACCGACGACCTGCTCGACGAGCTCGCCTCGCGCGAGGCCTACGGCCGCGCGGCGGAGGTGTGGGAGATCGCCTCGGTGATCGCCATGCTCGCCAGCGACTACAGCACGTACATGACCGGTGAGGTCGTTGCCGTGTCCAGCCAGCGGGCTTGACCCCGAACTTCTCGAAGGAGTACCTCCCATGACCGCACCCCAGGCATACATCGTCGACGCCGTCCGCACCCCGGTCGGCAAGCGCGGCGGTTCCCTCGCCGGTGTCCACCCGGCCGACCTCGGCGCCCACGTCATCTCGGCCATCGTCGAACGCACCGGCATCGACCCGGAGATCGTCGACGACGTGATCTTCGGCTGCGTCGACACCGTCGGTCCGCAGGCGGGCAACATCGCGCGGACCGCGTGGCTCACCGCCGGAATGCCGCTCGGCGTTCCCGGCACCACCGTCGACCGCCAGTGCGGCTCCAGCCAGCAGGCCATCCACTTCGCGGCGCAGGCCGTGATGAGTGGAACGCAGGACGTCGTCCTCGCCGGCGGTGTGCAGAACATGAGTGCCATCCCGATCAGCCAGGCGATGATCGCCGGCCAGGAGCTCGGGTTCACCACCCCGACCGCGGAGTCGCCCGGGTGGAACAAGCGCTTCGGCGACGCCGAGATCAGCCAGTTCGTCGGTGCCGACATGATGGCCAAGAAGTGGGACATCAGCCGCGGCGACATGGAGGCGTGGTCGCTGCAGAGCCACCAGCGCGCCAAGGCCGCGATCGCGGCCGGCCGCTTCGACAACGAGTACGTGCCGCTCGGCGACTGCGTTGTCGACGAGTGCCCGCGCGACACCTCGCTGGAGAAGATGGCGTCGCTGAACGTCCTTGCCGAGGGCTCCGACCTCACCGCGGCCGTCGCCTCGCAGATCTGCGACGGATCATCTGCCACCCTGGTGGTCTCCGAGCAGGCGCTGAAGGACTACGGCCTCACTCCGCGCGCTCGCATCCACCACATGTCGGTGCGCGGCGACGACCCGGTGATGATGCTGTCTGCGCCGATCCCGGCGACCAAGTGGGCCCTGGAGAAGACCGGGATGAGCATCGACGACATCGACGTCGTGGAGATCAACGAGGCCTTCGCCCCCGTCGTGCTCGCCTGGCTCAAGGAGACCGGAGCCGATCCGGCCCGCGTCAACCCCAACGGTGGCGGCATCGCCCTCGGCCACCCGCTGGGCGCCACCGGCGCCAAGCTGTTCGCGACGCTCCTCAACGAACTCGAGCGCACCGGCGGTCGCTACGGTCTGCAGACCATGTGCGAGGGCGGCGGCACCGCCAACGTCACCATCATCGAACGACTGGGCTGATCACCCGCCTGCTCGAGAATCGAGGCCCGGATCGACATCGTCGGTCCGGGCCTCGGTGTTCGGCGGCGTACCGAACGCCGGGTGCAGGGGGCGACGGCAAATCTGTGCCGTCATGATTCGTTGTCGGGGTCCGCGCCGGGCGTGAATGGCCTGTTCGCGGCAACTATCTGCGGTCGGCTCGGGTGATTGAGACACGCGAACTTGTCAAACTGTGCTGTCGGTTCTGCGCTATCTGCCTATAGTTCAAACGGACTACATTGAAGGCCGTCTCGGGTTCGTCGGCGGCGTCGAATGGGTCGTTCCCCAACCGCGCGGTCTGACGCGCAAGGAGTCGTCGCTTCATGAAACGCCCATTGCTGGTTCGCCTCGCCTCGGTGGCGTCTGCCGCCGCACTCGTTCTCGTCGGCGCGGCCGGTCCCGCCCAAGCCGCACCGGGGATCGCCTCGAGTCAGTCGGTGGGGCCGCAGCAGGCCGACATCCCCGTTCATTCGGCGGCGATGAACCGGAACATTCCGCTGACGATCCTGAGTCCGAAGGATACGTCGAAGCCTGCGCCGGTCCTGTATCTGCTGAACGGCGCCGGCGGCGGTGAGGGCTCCGCGACGTAGCAGCGCAACACCGACGTCGTGGAGTTTTTCGCGAACAAGCACGTGTACGTGGTGATCCCGATGCAGGGTGCGTTCTCGTACTACACGGACTGGATCAAGCCCGACGAGAAGCTCGGCGTCAACAAATGGGCCACGTTCCTCGGCAAGGAACTGCCGTCGGCGATCGACGGCACCTACAACACCTCCGGCAAGAATGCGATCGCAGGCATCTCCTCGTCGGCGACGTCGGTGCTGAACCTGGCCATCGCCAACAAGGGGCTGTATCAGGCGGTCGGCTCGTACAGCGGCTGTGCCAGCACCTCGACGCAGCACGGATCCCTGTTCATGCGCCTCGTCATCGAGACGCGCGGCGGCGGTGACGCCCGGAACATGTGGGGCAAGGTCGGTGGACCGATGTGGAAGGCCAACGATCCGGTGCTCAACGCCGCAGGGCTGCGCGGCATGTCGCTCTATCTGAGCAGCGCGACCGGGCTGCCCGGCGAGCACGACAACCTCGCGGAGGTGCCCGAGGCGGACGTGCTGGCCGACCGCATCGTCGTCGGCGGCGCCATCGAGGCGGCCACGAAGTTCTGCACCGAGGAGTTGGCCTCGCGGCTGCGCCAGTTGAACATTCCGGCGACGGTCGATCGTCCGATCGGTGGCACCCATTCGTGGCCCTACTGGCAGGACCAACTGCACAAGTCGTGGCCGCAGCTGGCGCGCGCAATCCGCTGAATCGACGCTGTGATTCGAGCCACCGAGTGGCTACACTTGGGATGACTAGACGATTTTGTCTCATCGAAGTGAGTGGAGTGTGGAATGACCAAGCCAGCAGATGTGGTCGTGCGTGCAGGAGACAAGGTGTCTTCGGAATCGCACACGATGGAAGAACTGCTCGAACTTCAGAAGGCGGCGTTCCTGCGCGACGGCATCCCCGACGCGGTCACCCGCATCGATCGCATCAACCGGCTCGGCCAGCTGCTGCTCGATCACGCCGATGAGCTCACCGAGGCCTTGAAGGCCGACTTCGGTACCCGTCCGCGTGACCTCTCGATCGCTGCCGACGTGGCAGGTTGCATGGTCGACCTCGCCCACCAGCGCCGCAGCGCGGAGAAGTGGATGCGCGAGACCAATGTCGCCAAGGTGCAGGGTCTCATCGGATTCAAGCAGCGCCTGCGCCGCGATCCGCTCGGCGTCGTCGGCATCATGGGCCCGTGGAACTTCCCGCTCCAGCTGACGATCGTGCCCGCGGCGTCGGCGTTCGCGGCGGGCAACCGCGTCCTGATGCGCCCGTCGTCGATCACCGGTCGGACCACCGATGTGATCGCGCGCGTCGCGCCGGACTACTTCTCCATCGAGGAACTGGCGGTCATCACCAGCAAGCACGGCGGCGGCTCGGACTTCGCCAAGCTGAAGGTCGACCACATGTTCTTCACCGGTTCGCCGGAGGTCGGCTCGTCGGTGGCGCAGGAGGCCGCCAAGAACCTCGTTCCGGTGACGCTGGAGCTGGGTGGCAAGAACCCGGCGGTGGTCGACAAGACCACCGACATCACCAAGGCGGCCAACTTCCTGGCCGATGCCCGCATGGTCAACGGCGGCCAGGTGTGCCTGTGCCCCGACTACGTGTTCGTGCCGGAGGCCAAGGTCGGCGAGTTCACCGAGAAGGTGCTCGCGCGCTGGACCAAGAACTTCCCGACCATCGTCGGCAACGGCGACTACACGTCGACCGTCAATGAGAAGAACTACAAGCGGATCGTCGGTCTGATCGACGACGCCGTCGAGCTCGGCGCCCAGAAGCTCCAGGTGACGCCCGCGGGTGAGGAACTGCCCAACGACGAGGCGCGCAAGATCCCGCCGACGCTGCTCACCGGCGTCAAGCCCGGCATGAAGATCGAAGACGACGAGGTCTTCGGTCCGGTGCTGACCGTGTACCCGTACCGCGAGCTGTCGGAGGCGATCGACAAGATCAACTCGGCAGGTCACCCGCTGACCCTGTACTGGGTCGGCGACGACAACGAGAACCTGCAGCAGGTCGCCGACAACACGCGGAGCGGCTCCATCTCGGGCAACGACTTCGCGCTGCACCTGATGTCGCAGGGTCTGCCGTTCGGCGGCGTCGGGCGGTCGGGCATGGGCAACTACCACGGCGAGTTCGGCTTCAACACCTTCAGCCACGCTCGCGCGGTCACCGTGTCGACCATGCCGATCTCGCTTGCCGAGATGATGTCGGCGCCGTTCACCAAGAGCGACAAGCGCATCACCGACATGCAGATGAAGATGTGGCGATTCCTCAACGGTCGCGCGATCAAGAAGGTCGCCAAGAAGCGCTGACCCCAATCCCTGACGACAACCGCGGATCCGGACACGGGTCCGCGGTTGTCGTGTTGCGGGAGTAGGGATACCAACCAAGCATTTGCTAGGGTGGTGATGACTGACAAGGGAGGGCATGGTGGCGTCGAAGAGCACGACGAGCGGACCGAGCCGACGAGACGAACTGCTCGGTATCGCGGGCGAGCTGTTCGCCGACCGCGGCCTGCGCTCGACCACCGTACGCGACATCGCCGACGCCGCTGGAATTCTGTCCGGCAGCCTTTATCACCACTTCGACTCCAAGGAGTCGATGGTCGACGAGTTGCTCCGCGACTTCCTCGACTCCCTCTTTGCGAGCTACCGCGAGATCGTCGATGCGAACCTCTCCGCCACCGAGACCATCCGGCGGCTGGTGGTCGCGTCGTTCGAGGCCATCGACTCCCGGCACACCGCCGTCGCGATCTACCAGAACGAGGCGCGACAGCTCACTGGGCAGGATCGCTTCGAGTACATCGGTGAGCGCAATCTCGAGTTCCGCACCCTGTGGGAGTCCGTGCTGCGCCGCGGCGTCGAGGAGGGCGACTTCCGTCCCGACCTCGACATCGACCTCGTCTACCGCTTCATGCGCGACACCGTCTGGGTGGCCGTCCGCTGGTACCGGCCCGGCGGGTCGATGACCGTCGAACAGATCGCCGACCAGTACCTGTCGATCGTGTTGGACGGCATCCTGCCGCGCTAGACGAGCGGCCATGAAACGCACGCATCATGCGCTAGTTTCCGCATAGGCTTCGACCCTGTGCGGGAGCGAACGCATAGTGCGTTGTCGCAGGATCGGTCGCAGACGACTGCGCGTTAAGGTTTGCGCGACGCCGTCACCGTGAATTTCGAGTTCCGAGCGATCTGACGCGTCGGGCCGACCTCTTTCTCCAGCACCGGGCGGTAGCGCAGGTGCGAGTTCCAGACGCACCAGAGTTCGCCGCCCGGCGCCAGCGCACGGCCGGCGTCGACGAACAGGTGACGGGCGATGTCCGTGGAGATCGCGGCGTCGCTGTGGAACGGCGGATTCAGGATCACCAGTTCCTGCGAGGCGTCGGCGACCGACTCCAAGCCGTCGCTCTGCGTCACAGTCACGCGGTCGGCGACGTTGTTGGCGGCGGCGGTCGCGCGGGCAGAGGCCGCCGCGGCGGCCGAGCGGTCGGTCGCGAGCACGGTGATCGACGGTCGCGACGTCGCCAGCCAGGAGGCGACGAGCCCGCTGCCGCAGGCGAGGTCGACAGCGGTCCGGGCGTAGGGCACGGCCGGGTCGAGCGTCGACAGCAGGAACCGGGTGCCGACGTCGACCCGGGTGCCTGCGAACACCCCGCCGTGCGCGGCGAGAGTGAGGCCGAGGTCGTCGTGCCGCTGAGTCTGCGGCCAAAAGCCCGACTTCTCTGCGCCCGACTTCTGTGCGCCCCGCGGCCCGCGCGCGAACAGCACCCGCGACTTCTGCCGGGCGTGACTGACGTCGACGCGATCGAAGACCTCGCCGAGGATGTCGTTCATCGCGACCGACATGTGCTTGATCCGACCGCCGGCCACCACGACGACCTCCGGATCGGCGTGGGCGGCGATCAGCGCCGCGACTTCGGCGAGCCGGTCCAGGCTGCGGGGCAGACGCATCACGACCACCCGGGCACCGGCGACCGCTGCGGCGTCGAACGCGCACTGCTCGACGGACACCCCGAACCGCTCGGCGTTGCGCGCCAGGGCTCGTTCGCCGGTGATCAGGTCCTGGTGGCTGCGCACCGCGGTGGCCCCGCCGACTGTCGCGCCGATCGCGAGGGCGCCGTAAGCGTCGTCGAACACTGTGACGGCGTGGGGCGCGCTGGCGGCCAGCAGGTCGGCGGCCTCGTCGAGGATGAGCCGATCGGCGGCGTCCGACGCCGGAAGGTCGGCGCCGCCGACATCCGGGTCGCGTCGAAGCAGGGAGAAGTCCACGTCCGGCAGATTACCGGTGAGCGAGAGCGATTCCGGCATCGCCGGTCGGCAGCGGTACCGTCGCCTCATGTCTTCCCCCGAGGTGGTCGCGGTGAATCGCGCGATTCCCATTCCGATGCTGCTGAGCCTGGCGTTGCTGTCGGCCATCGCTCCGCTCGCCATCGACATGTATCTGCCGGGTCTGCCCGAGCTGGGCGACGACCTGCACACGTCGCCGTCGATGGTGCAGCTGACGCTGACCACGTTCATGCTCGGTCTGGCCGCCGGGCAGCTGCTGATGGGGCCGCTGTCCGACAGCCTCGGTCGACGACGGCCATTGCTCCTCGGCACGGTGCTGCTGATCGTCGCGGGGATCGGCTGTGCCCTGGCTCCGTCGATCGAGGTGTTGATCGGATTCCGCTTCATGCAGGGTCTCACCGGCGGCATCGGGGTGGTGGTCGCGCGGGCGGTGATCGCCGATCGCACCAGCGGCGACCGGTCGGCCAAGTTGTTCAGCATCATGATGATCATCACCAGCGCGGCGCCGGTGGTCGCGCCGCTGCTGGGCGGAGCGCTGATCGGGCCCATCGGGTGGCGGGGCATCTTCGTCGTGCTGGTCGGCCTTGCGGTGGTGATGCTGGTGTCGGTGCTCGCGTTCGTTCCGGAGACGCTTCCGACGCAGCGGCGGCACACCTTCGACGCAGGTACCGTCGCGGACAACATGCGGGCGGTCGTGGGCAACCGACGCTATCTCGGCTACACCGCCACGTTCGCCGTCGGCTTCGGTGCGATGTTCGCCTACATCTCCGCCTCGCCGTTCGTGATCCAGGATCTGATGGGCTTCTCGCCGGGTGCCTTCTCGCTCCTGTTCGCGCTCAACGCCGTCGGGATCGGCATCGCGGGAACCATTAATACCCGGCTCGTCGGCCGGGTGCGGCCCGAGCGGATGCTGGCGGTCGGTGTCGGGCTCCTGGTAACCGTCGGCGTCGCGATGCTGTTGACGGTGCTGCTCGCACCCGGCGTCCACTGGCTGCTGTTGACGTTGATGTTCTGCCTCACCTCGTCGTTCGGCTTCACCGCGGGCAATGCGACCGCGCTGGCGCTCGGTCAGGTGCATCAGCGCGCCGGCTCCGGGTCGGCGGTTCTCGGCACGTCCCAGTTCGTCATCGGTGCCATCGTGCCGCCGTTGGTCGGGATCGGCGGCGGCACCAGCGCCACACCGATGGCGGTGGTGGTGCTGGGGTGCACCCTGCTGTCGGCGGCAGCCTTCGCGACCACGCTGCGGCGGGATCCGTGCACGGAGACCGAAGTCCTCGCGGAGAGCTGACCGGCCTCGCCCAGTACCCTTGCCGCATGGCACAGGTGACGGCGATCTGCGTGGTGGCTGAGCTTCATCCGGACAAGGGAAAGATCGGCACCACTGCGATCGACAAGCGTCCGGTCGACGGTCCGGTCCGGATCGGTGAGTACGGGGCCTATGCCGACGTGCAGGCCGATCGCAAGCATCACGGCGGCCTCGACAAAGCCCTCTACGTGTACGCGCAGGAGGACGCCGACTTCTGGGCGGCCGAACTCGACCGCGACATCCCGCCCGGCCGATTCGGCGAGAACCTCCGCACCGTCGGCATGGACGTGAACGAAGCTCGGATCGGCGAGCGCTGGCGCATCGGCGACAAGGTGGTCGTCGAGGTGACCTCGCCGCGGATCCCGTGCCAGACCTTCGCGCGCTGGATGGGCGGCGGGGGCCGTGAGGACGACGCCAGGGGCTGGGTGAAGCGCTTCGCGCAGGAAGGGCGGGTCGGACCCTACCTCCGTGTTATCGAACGCGGAAGCATCGCTGCGGGAGACGAGATCACCGTGCTCAGCGTGCCCGACGACGCCCCGACCATCCGAGACGTCTCGCCCAAGGCGTAGCGCGGTAGAACTGCGTAGGAAATGGTGACTCCCCGGTGCAGTTCCTTACGAAATTCTGTCCGTCTCGCAATTTTTTCGCCGAGACCGATCAGTTTCGGTGCCGGGACCGGTCTATAACTATGACGGCCTCGAATCGCGGGCGCCGCAGACGATTGGACTAGCCATGCACAAGACCATCTTCGTGAATCTGCCCGTCGCCGACCTGGAGGCGTCGAAGAAGTTCTTCGGCGCGATGGGCTACCGCTTCGACGAACGCTTCTCCGACGAGAACGCCGCCGCACTGGTGCTGGGCGAGACCATGGTCGCGATGCTCCTGAAGCGCGACTTCTACCAGACCTTCGTGCCCGGACGGGAGATCATCGACGCCAAGACCACCAGCGGCGCCATCCTGTGCCTCGATGTCGACAGCCGCGAGGTGGTCGATGAGCTGGTCGGCAAGGCGATCGCTGCCGGCGCGACCGCGGGCGACGTCGAAGACCACGGATTCATGTACGGGAGTTCGTTCTACGACCTCGACGGGCACGGCTGGGAGATCATGTGGATGGATCCGGCCGCCGCTGAGGCCGGGCCCGAGGCCCACGCCGCAGCCCAGAGTGGAAGCTGACCAGAGCGCAAGCTGACCAGAACGGGAATTGATCCGGGTATGACCGACGACCGCGCCTTCGACGAGGCCACGAGCGCCCTGCGCGCCGAACTGCTGGTGCACTGCTATCACATGCTCGGTTCGGCGACGGACGCCGAAGACGTCCTCCAGGAGGTCTACCTTCGCGCGTGGCGGGCGTTCCACCGATTCGAGCGGCGGTCGTCGGTCCGTACCTGGATGTATCGGATCGCGACCAACACCTGTCTGACGGCGCTGGAGGGGAGGGGTCGACGGCCACTGCCCACCGGCCTCGGCACCGAATCGTCCGACCCGCGCGGGCCGGTGGTCGCGAACGACGAGATCCTGTGGCTGCAACCCCTGCCCGACGGGGCGCTGGGCGATCCGGCGGCGGCGGTCACCGCTCGCGAGAGCGTGGGCCTGGCGATGGTCGCCGCCATGCAGGATCTGCCCGCGAGGCAGCGGGCCGCGCTGATCATGCGCGATGTCTTGGCGTTCTCCGCAGCGGAGACCGCCGAGGCGCTCGACATGACGGTGGCCGCGGCCAACAGCGCGCTGGCCCGGGCGCGGTCGACGGTCGGCGAGGGCACCCGACGCGACGGTCGTCGTGCGGCGGAACTGTCCGAGCACGAGAAGCAGGTGTGGGACGAGTTCTGCTCGGCCTTCGAACGCCACGACATCCCCGGCGTCGTCGGCGTCCTCGCGGACGACGCGATCTGGGAGATGCCGCCGTTCCCCGGCTGGTACATCGGTGCCGAGGAGATCGGCGTCCTGTCGCTCACCCAGTGCCCGGCCAAGGTCGCGGGCGACCTCAAGATGGTCAAGACCACCTGCAACGGGCAACCTGCGGCCGGCATGTACCTGCGCGACGGCGACGTCTGGCGTCGTTTTCAGCTCGACGTGCTGACCATCTCGGACGGTCGGATCGTGCACGTCGGTGCGTTCTTCGAGCCGGAGCTGTTCACGATGGCGAGGCTGCCCGAGACCTTGGCCGACTAAACGTCGTCTTCGGCGACCGGGCCGCCTTCGCTCTCCCAGGTCTCGATCAGCATGATGCTCGACTGCGTGAACTTTCGACGGACTCCGACGCCGCCGAACTCGTCTTCCTGAATGAAGTGAGCGCCGTAGTGCATGAGCGCTTCGGTGACCCGGCGGATCTCGCCCGGGGTGAGAGAATCGCCGCCCTTCTCGTACTGGCGCAGCAACTCCGGTTCCACCCCGGCGTACCGGGCGATGGTCTTCGGCGACACCTGGCTCAGGTGTCGTGCTGCGCGTGCGAGCGCCCCGTCCAAACGAAACTCCATAGCGGCCATAGCGCCCACCATAGCCAGGAACGTCATGCGAGGGGTCCAGGTGGGACAAGCCCGGCCGACGCGGAGACGTCGTCGGCCGGGCTTGGGTCTTGGGTGCGTTGCCTACCTCGGCAGCGCGGCCAGGCGCGCGTGCGCCTGGGTCATGATCGAGTTGATCAGCTCCGCGCAGGAGGGGAGATCGTCGATCATGCCGACCACCTGACCGGAGGCGAGGACGCCCGCCTCGGTGTTGCCGTCGACCAAGCCGGCCTTGAGCAGCATCGGGGTGTTGCCCGCCATGATGATCTGCTGCCACGTGCGCTCGCCCGATTTCTTCATCGAGGCGCCGTCGCGCAGCATGCTGGTCCACTTCATGCCGGTCATCTGCTTGAACTCGTTGGCGTTGCGAGCCGCGGCGACCAGGGCCTTGGCGCGCGAGCCGGTCTCGAGGGCATTCACCAGTTCGGTGCGGAGCACCCGGTGCGGCATGCCGTCGACCTTCAGCGAGACGACGGTGTCGTTGAGGCTGCGCTTGAGGTACTCCTGCTTCACGCTGTCCGGCACGGCCGAATCGGAGGTCAGCAGGAAGCGGGTGCCCATCGCGACGCCGTCGGCGCCGTAGGCCAGCGCGGCGACGAGGCCGCGGCCGTCGAAGAAGCCGCCCGCGGCGATCACCGGGATGGACGTCGGACCGTCGTTACCGCCGAGCGCGTCGACCACCGACGGGAGCAGCAAAGTGGTGGCGACCGGACCGGTGTGTCCACCGCCCTCGCCGCCCTGCACGATGACCGCGTCCGCGCCCCACGAGGCGACCTTGACCGCGTGCTTGGCGGCACCGATCGACGGCACCACCACCAGCCCGTGATCCTTGAGCTTGGCGATCAGCTCCTTCTTCGGCGCCAGCGCGAACGATGCGACCTTGACGCCCTCGCGGATCATCAGGTCGACGCGCTCGTCGGCGTCGGTGGCGTCGGCGCGCAGGTTGACGCCGAACGGCTTGTCGGTGAGCGACTTGGTCTTCTTGATCGCGAACTCGAGTTCGTCGTAGGTCATCGTCGCCGAAGCGAGGATGCCCAGGCCGCCTGCGTTAGCGGTGGCCGCGGTCAGCGACGGACCCGACACCCAGCCCATACCGGTCTGCACGATCGGGTACTTGATCCCGACCATCTCGGTGAACCGCGTCGAGATCGGCGCGGGGGCGTTCTCCGCTGCGCTCACGACTTGACCTCGCGGTCGCGCAGGCTCTTCGGATCCAGGACCTCGCGGATCAGCCGCAGCTGCTCGTCGGTCGGGGTCGCGGTGACCGGCGCCGAGTCGAGGTCGGCGATCGGGAAGCCGGTGTTCTCGGCCACCTGCTCGGCGGTGACGCCGGGGTGCAGCGACAGTGCGCGCATGGTGTGGCCCGGGCCGCTGAAGTCGAAGACGCCGAGGTTGGTGACGACGCGGTGGATGTTGAGATCGTCGTATGCGGGGTTGCGCTCGTCGACCTTGTCGAACCCGACGCCCGAGACGATGTCGACCTGCTCCGGGAACACGCGGGCGGTGTGGTTGCCGACCCAGTAGCTCGTCGGATGGTTGATGGTGTTGCCGGGAGCGCCGCGGACGCCGAACATCTGGCGGGTCGGCTGCTTGAGCGAGCCGAACGCCGACAGGTTCTGGTTGCCGAAGCGGTCGATCTGGTTGGCACCCATCACGACGTGGCGACGACCGGAGGCGACGACGTCGAAGACCTTCGGGAACGGCATCCAGCCCTCGATGGCACCGGTCTTGCCGACGGCGGGGGTGTCGGCCAGGATCAGTGCTTCACCGTCGGTGATCAGCAGATCGGGCTCGGTGGTCAGGCGTGCGAGGCGGGCGCCGATGAGCGGGTTGGTGGCCATCGGCGAGGCCATGATCTCGCCTGCGCCGGTGAAGATGTCCGCGCACGCGGTGACGCAGTACTCGGCCCGGGTGATCTCAGCGTTACTCACTTGGCTTCCTCCTGCTCGGCCTGCCACTTGATGACTTCGTTCTGATAGGTCGCCTCGTCGACGTCGAGGAAGCGGGTGCGGAACGCCGACCAGGTCGCGTCGTCGGCGGCCGACGTCGCGTAGTGCTTGAGGAAGGCGTTGTCGCGGCCGTAGCCGCCGGCGAACGTGAAGTGCGCGCCGTTCGGGGTGTGCACCACGCGGTCGACGTTCATGCGGTTGACGATCAGTCGCTCGCGTTCCACCGACGAGACCAGCTTCTCGGTGCTGACGATCTCGTCGACCTCCAGGTAGCGGCGCTCGGCGGCAGCCAGGTAGAGGTCGTCGAAGTACGGGTCCACACCGGTGTACGCGGCGTTGCCGTGCGCATCGGCGAGGTCGAGGTGGACGAACGCGGCGTCGAGCTTGAGCGCGGGCATCGCGATCAGCGTCTGCGTGCGGCCGTCGGCGTCCGGGTACGGCGACTCGACGGTCTTGAGCTCGCCCTCCCAGAACTCGGGGACGGCGGAGCCGAGTCCCGCGCGGATCGGAAGGAAGGGCAGACGGGCGGCGGCTGCTTCCAGGCCGCACTTGATCATGCCCTCGTCCATCTCACGCGCTTCCAGGGTCCCGGAGGTGCGGGCCTTGGCGAACCACGGGTCGTAGAACGGCGCGGCGTCGAGCGAAACGAAGCCGTAGTACGCGCGCTTCACCTTGCCTGCGGCGCACAGCAGGCCGAGGTCGGCGCCGCCGTACGTGACGACCGTCAGGTCCTTGACGTTCGAGCGGGCGATGGCGCGCACCAGGGCCATCGGCTTGCGCCGGGAACCCCAGCCGCCGATGCCGATCGTCATGCCGTCGCGCAGTTCGCCGACGACGTCGTCGAGCGTGCTGGTCTTGTCGGTTGGCATCTACTTGTTCTCCTTCAACGTCTTGCCGGTCTCGACGAACGCATCGCGATGCTCGTCGGCCACGCCGGCCAGATTCAGTTCGTACGTGTAGCGCTGTTCAAGCAGGTAGCTGGTCTTGACGTCGACGGGGTCGATGCCGTTGATCGCGGCCTTGGCCGCGCGGATGACCCGGGTGTCCTTGGCGTCGATGAGGCGGGCCACCTCGAGGGCGGTCTCGAGCAGCTCTTCGCGGGGGACGGCCTTGTAGCACGAGCCGAAGTGCACCAGCTGCTGCGCGGTGATGTTCTGCGCCGTGAAGTACAGGGTCCGCATCATGTGCTGGGGGACCAAGCGGGCCAGGTGGGTGGCGGCGCCGAGGGCGCCGCGGTCCACCTCGGGGAGGCCGAAGATCGCGTCGTCGGACGCGACGATCACGTCGGCGTTGCCGACCAGGCCGATGCCCCCGCCGACGCAGAAGCCGTTGACGGCGGCGATCACCGGGACGGCGCAGTCGTAGACGGCGGAGAACGCCGCGGCGCACCCCTGGTTGGCGCCGACGAGTGCGTCGAAGCCGCTGGTGTTCTGCATCTCCTTGATGTCGACGCCGGCATTGAAGCCGCGGCCCTCGGCCCGCAGGATCACCACGGAGGTCTCCGGGTCGGCGCCTGCGGCGGTGATTGCATCGGCGAGTTCGAACCAGGCGGCGCTGGGCAGCGCGTTGACCGGCGGAACGTCGACCGTCACGGTGACGATGCCGGATTCGGCACGGGCGGTGGTGATCGGCACACCGACTCCTTCGTTTGAGGCGTGGGGGAGGCTCGCGGTGGAGCTTTGGAGCCACCCAAGCAAATGCTTGGTTGTTTGTTACAGTAGCACCATGACCGAAGCAGTGCACAGCCCGGTGAATCTGGGACTGACTGGCAAAACGATCCTCATCACCGGCGGTGCGCGCGGTGTCGGCGCGGGCATCGCCCAGGTCCTCGAAGACCTCGGCGCCGTCCCGATCGTCTGCGCTCGCCGCCCCGGCGACGACGACCGCGAGTTCTATTCGTGCGACGTCCGCGACAGCGACGCGGTGGCCGAGATGATCGGCACGATCGTCGCCAAGCACGGCAGGCTCGACGGCGTCGTCAACAATGCGGGCGGCTCCCCGTTCGCGCTCGCCGCGGACGCCTCCGACAATTTCTCGCGCAAGATCATCGAGCTCAACCTGATGGCGCCGCTGATCGTCGCGCGGGCCGCCCACGCGGTGATGGCGGACCAGGAGGGCGGCGGTGCCATCGTCAACATCTCCAGCGTCAGCGGCCACCGGCCGTCTCCCGGCACGTCGGCCTACGGTGCGGCCAAGGCCGGACTGGACAACCTCACCGAATCGCTCGCCGTGGAATGGGCCCCCGCGGTCCGGATGAACTCCGTGGTGTGCGGCCCGGTGGAGACCGAGCTGTCGCACCTGCATTACGGCGACGACGAGGGCGTGGCCGCCGTCGGCGCGACCATCCCGATGGGCCGCCTGGCCCGCCCCGCCGACATCGGCAACGCGGTGGCGTTCTTCCTGTCGCCGCTCTCTCAGTTCATCACCGGCTCCACCGTCACCGTGCACGGTGGCGGCGAGAAGCCGGCCTTCCTGTCCGCGGCAAACGCGGGCAACAAGTCCTAAGAAGAGAAAGCGAAAAGCATTGACCAACACACTGAATGACGGCCGCGTCGTCATCGTCACCGGGGCGGGCCAGGGAATCGGCCGCGCCCACGCACTCGCCTTCGCCGCCGACGGCGCGAAGGTGGTCGTCAACGACTACGCCGCCGACTCGGCCGCGACCGTCGTCGAGGAGATCAAGGCGGCGGGCGGCGAAGCCGTCGTCGCGGCGGGCGACGTGGCCGACTGGGACACCGGTGCCGCGATCGTGCAGACCGCTGTCGACACCTTCGGTGGCCTGGACGTGCTGGTCAACAATGCGGGCTTCCTGCGCGACCGCATGCTGCTCTCGCTCGACGAGGACGAGTGGGACGCGGTGGTCCGGGTGCACCTCAAGGGGCACTTCGTGATGCTCCGCCACGCCGGGGCCTACTGGCGCGCACAGTCGAAGGCCGGACAGCAGCCGGTCGCGCGCATCATCAACACCAGCTCGGGCGCAGGCATCTTCGGCTCGGTGGGCCAGGGCAACTACGCCGCAGCCAAGGCGGCGATCGCGGAGCTCACCATTCAGGCCGCGGCCGAACTCGGCGGCTACGGCGTCACCGTCAACGGCATCGCCCCCGCCGCGCGCACCCAGATGACGATGGGTGCGGGCGACGAGATGGCCGCGCAGATGGCGGCTCCGGCCGACGGCTCGTTCGACGCCATGGATCCGGCCAACATCTCGCCGCTCGTGGTGTGGCTGGGCTCGCCGGAGTCGGCCGCCGTGACCGGTCGCCTCTTCGAGGTGGAAGGCGGCACCGTCACCGTGCTCGACGGCTGGCAGCGTGCGGCCTCGCGTGACAAGGGTGCTCGCTGGGAGGTCGCCGAGCTGACGCCGGTCGTCACCGAGCTGATCGCGGCATCGCCGGCGCAGGTGAAGGCATATGGCGCTCGCTGACGCCGATCGGATCGCGGCGGCGCGCGCATACGTCGACGCGCTGGTGAGCCACGACGCGTCGGCGGTTCCGCTCGATCCGGGCTGCACTCGGATCGAGCTGGGCGTCAAGACCGGCCGCAACGGCGATCACATCCGACGCAGTCTGAACGGTGGACCGCAGTTCAAGCTGATCCACCGGATCAGCGAGTTCGAGGCCACGGTCGACGGGAACACCGTGAACTCCACCTATTTCGTGCACGTGCATCCGAAGCCGATCGGCCTGGCCGCTCCGGTGACGGAGTCGTTCGAAGTCAACGACGCAGGCGACATCACCGCCATCGTCGCCCGCTTCTCGGTGCCGCGCCGCAAGGCGTGAGGCCTCGCCGGTACCGAACCCAACCGAAAGGAAACGCATGTCGGACTCCTCGGCCGATCCCGTCCGCTACCAGGTGCGCGACGGCATCGCCGTCCTCACGCTGAATCGACCGGAGGCGATGAACTCGGTCAACGCCGCGCTCGCCACGGCCGTGGGCGAGGCGCTCGAGCAGGCGTCGACCGATCCTGCCGTGCGCGCCGTGGTGCTGACCGGCAACGGTCGTGCGTTCTGCGCGGGCGCCGATCTCAAGGCCATCGCGCGCGGCGAGTCGATCGCCGCCGACGGCCACCCGGAATGGGGCTTCGCCGGAATCGTCCAGCACTGGATCGACAAGCCGGTGATCGCGGCGGTCAACGGCTTCGCGATGGGTGGCGGCACGGAGCTGGTGCTGGCGTGCGACCTGGTGGTCGCCGCCGACACCGCCGTGTTCGGGCTGCCCGAAGTGAAGCGAGGACTGATCGCCGGTGCGGGCGGCGTGGTTCGCCTGCAGCGGCAGCTGCCGCTGAAGCGGGCGCTGGAGCTCGCGCTGACCGGCGACGGGATCGAGGCGGCGGTCGCGCTCGACTGGGGCCTGGTGAACCGGGTGGTCCCGGCCGAGGCGGTTCTCGAGACCGCGCTGGAACTGGCGCGGAAGATCGCCGCCAATGCGCCGCTGTCGGTGCAGTACAGCAAGCAGATGATGTACCGCACGCAGACCGGGCCGTCGGATTGGAATCCGGCGTGGGGAAGCGAGGAGCCGTGGGCGGTCAACGGTGAGCTCGGTCTGAAGGTCTTCACCTCCGCCGACGCGATGGAGGGGCCGCGGGCCTTCGCCGAGAAGCGCGAACCGAACTGGCAGGGCAAGTAGCCCGCTGGGGTCAGTGCTGGACGGGGCAGCCCGAGTTGGCGAAGGTGCCCAGCCGATCGATCGTGTAGCCGTTGGGGTACGACTTCACCCGGGCCATGTCCTGCGCGTGCTGCGCGCGGCGTCGCTTCGGCAGGTATGCCACCGCCCTGCCGCGCAGTTTGAGGCCGGCGATCGACGCCGCACGGAACACCGCGTTCGGCTTGCGATAGCCGAAGGCGTCGAGCAGTGCGTCGTCCATCACCGAGCGGCTGAACGGCTCGATCAGCGGGCGAACCGGCTTCAGGTAGAAGGTTTTGAAGAGGTCGAGCGTCGCGTCGCCGATGCGGCGGACGCCGGGGGTCCCGCCGGAGACGAAGTGCTCGATCTCGTAGCTGTCCATCAAGGCCGCGAACTCCTCGAAGGTCTCGGGGATGTCCTTGATGGCCATGTGTCGACCCAGATTGCGGTAGTAGAGGGTGATGGCGCGGGTCTCGTCGGCGGTCAGGTCGCGCCACCCGTAGTCGGCGATCCAGCGCACCGGCACCACCACGAAGGTCGCGAGGACGTACAGCATGTCGTCGTTCGAGATGTCGTACATCTTGTGCATCTGGTTGATGCGGCGGATCGAGTCCTTGCCCTTGGGGCTGTCGAAGCCTTCGAGGAGGGGAACCTCCAGGAGGATGACGGTGTCGTCGTACCGGCGCTGCGCGCGGTCGCGGAACTCGGCGGTCCGGTCGAGCAGCTCACCGACACTGGGGACGGCGTAGGTGCGGAAGAGCGCGAAGCTCAGTGCCTGGTTGATGTCCCACGGGAACTCGTAGGAGGCGAGGCTCCGGTAGATCTCGTGGAACTGCGTCTCCGGATCCATCCCGGCGGTCAGGGACGAGGTGTTCTTCAGGGACTTCGGGCTCAAGGTGGTGAGTGCCATGGCTGCTGCTCCTTCTGGGCTGTTGCAGCAACTGTAAGTCGACTTACAGTTTTGTGCAAGGAGTCACTTCGGCCCGTGTGAAAAGGTGGATCGCATGGTGAAGAAGTCGGTGCCGTCCGAACATGCGCGACGACGCTTCCTCGATGCGGGCCTGACGGTCCTGGGGGAGCGAGGTCACGCGGGCCTGAAACTGGCGCAGGTCTGTGCGGCGGCGGGGGCCACCACCGGCAGCTTCTATCACGCCTTCGGCAGCTGGGCGGACTTCAAGACGGCGCTGATCGCGCATTGGCGCCACGAGCAGAGTCGGCGGCTCATCGACGGTGCGCTCGCAGTCGACGATCCCCGTGCGAGGGTGGACTTCCTGGTGAATGTCGGCCTCACCCTCAACAGGGAGACCGAATCGGCCATCCGCGTCTGGTCGACGCACGACGCCGAAGTGCTCACGCATTTGGAAGAGGTCGATCGCGAACGTGCGCGGGTCATCGCCGACACGAGTGCCGAGCTGATCGACGACCCGCAGACCGCGGAGTTGTACGCACAGGTGGCGATGTACCTGCTGATCGGCTATCAGATGGGCACCGTCGATTCCATCGACGCGCTTCGGTTCGGCTTCGCGACCATGTTGGATCAGGTGCTGGGTCCGGCGGATTAGCAACCGGCGGGATGGCGCACGACGACAGCGGGCCGGACCCTTTCGGATCCGGCCCGCTGTTCTGTCGGTTCTGTGGCGTCGGTCAGTGTCAGGCGCTGGGGGCGCGCACGACCATCGGGACGCCCGGGAACAGTAATGCCATCTCCGAGCGCGACTTCCGCAAGGCGGCGGTGCCGTAGCCGTGCTTACGGGCCGACGGGCGGATCCAGATGCGGACGTCCACCTCGCCGCCGGTCAACTCGCCGAAGACGAAGCCGATCTTGGTGGTGCCCTCGACGGCGACCAGCCAGACGGCGTCTTCGGCGTCGACGCGATCGACGGCCTTGGCGATCTCCTCGCTGACCGCTCCGGCGGGGGCGCCCGAGCCGTCGCCGGCAACGCCCTGTTCGGCGGTGCGCTCGGCGAACAGATCGGCGTCGTCGTCTGCGGAGAACGGGCGGAGGTCGAGGCTGTCGCCGGTGCTGGCCGGGCGCTCGGCCAGGGTGAACGTGACTTCCTCGTTGAGGTTGTCGAGCTCAGCCTGGTTGCTGCGGCGCTCGGCCTTGGTGAGCTGGTAGAACGACATGTTCAGAATTGCTTCGGCGCCGAGCTTCGACTTTCCGAGAAGCTCGGCGATCGCGGTCGCTGCGGCGTCGCGGTCGTCGGCGTCGACGATGGCGTCGAGCACCTCGTGGCGTCGATCCATCGCGGTCAGAAGCGCATCGGTGATGTCTCGTCGGGTTGCTGCCTGGTCCAGATCCGTCATATTTCGATACTAGTCCGAGAATGTCCCACTCGCTTCCCTGAATTTAGAACACGTTCTAGTATTCGAAGTATGGGATCTGAAACGAACACGGTCGATGTGCTGCGCAACCCCGTCCACCTCGGCGACCTGATGGTGGCCGCGCTGAAGCGGCACCGCGACAACCCCGTCCTCCGCCTCGGCGACACTGAATTGACCGGCGGACAGATGGCCGAGCACGTCAGCCGCTACATCCAGGCATTCGAAGCGGTCGGAGCGGGTACCGGCACCGCAGTGGGACTGTTGGCGCTGAATCGCCCCGAGGTGCTCTTCGTGATCGGCGCCGGCCAGACGCAGGGCTGGCGCCGCACCGCGCTGCATCCGCTCGGCTCGCTCGACGACCACGCCTACGTCCTCTCGGACGCCGGTGTGACGACGCTGGTGATCGATCCGAATCCGATGTTCGTCCAGCGCGCCGTGGAGCTCGTCGAGCGCGTCGACAGTCTCGTGCAGGTGCTCACGCTGGGCCCGGTCCCCGCCGAACTCGCCGCGGTCGGCACCGACATCGTCGCCGCGGCGCAGAAGCTCGAGGCGCGCGAACTCACCGCAGCGGTCCTCGACCCCGAGCACGTCGTCTCGATCACGTACACCGGCGGCACCACCGGCAAGCCGAAGGGCGTGGTCGGCACCGCGCGCGCCATGCTCACCATGACGCAGATCCAGCTCGCCGAGTGGGAATGGCCCGAGCATCCCAAGTTCCTGATGTGCACGCCGCTCTCGCACGCGGGCGCGGCCTTCTTCGTCCCGACCCTCATCAAGGGCGGCACCATGCTGGTGCTCAGCAAGTTCGATCCCGCCGAGGTCCTCGAGACCATCGAACGCGAACGGATCACCGCGACCATGCTGGTGCCGTCGATGCTGTACGCCCTGATGGACCACCCCGACTCCAAGACGCGCGATCTCTCGTCGCTGGAGACCGTCTATTACGGCGCCTCGCCGATGAGCCCGGTGCGGCTGGCCGAGGCCATCGACCGCTTCGGCCCGATCTTCGCGCAGTACTACGGCCAGTCCGAGGCCCCGATGGTCATCAGCTACCTCCGCAAGGACGAGCACGACGCGGCGCGCCTGGGCAGCTGCGGTCGGTCTTCGGCGTTCCTGCGCACGGCGCTACTCGACTCCGAGGGCAACCGCGTGGCGCGCGGTGAGCCCGGCGAGATCTGCGTGTCCGGTCCGCTGCTGGCCGGCGGATATCTCGGCCTGCCCGAGCAGACCGCCGAGACCTTCGTCGACGGCTGGCTCCACACCGGCGACGTGGCACGCGAGGACGAGGACGGCTTCTGGTTCATCGTCGACCGCACCAAGGACATGATCGTCACCGGCGGCTTCAACGTGTTCCCGCGCGAGGTGGAGGACGTCGCCGCCGAGCATCCGGCGGTCGCGCAGGTCGGCGTGGTGGGCGTGCCCGACGAGAAGTGGGGCGAGGCGGTCACTGCCGTGGTGGTCCTCCGGCCCGACGCCGACAGCAGTGACGACGCCAAGGGTGCCGTGGCCGCAGCGATCCAGTCGGCCGTCAAGGAACGCAAGGGGGCCGTCCAATCGCCCAAGCAGGTGGTCTTCGTCGACGCACTTCCGCTGACCGCACTGGGGAAGCCGGACAAGAAGGCGCTGCGCGCGCAGTTCTGGGAAGGCGCCGGCCGCGCGGTCGGATAGTCGCCATGGATGCCGAGCCGAAGCTGACCGTCGTCGCGAATCTGGACCTGTGCGACGGCTACGGCGAGTGCGTGAAGGCCGCACCCGACCACTTCCAACTCGACGACGACGGATACGTCGTCGTCACGGACGAGAACGTGACGCCGGAGGCGCAAGGTCGGGTGATCGCCGCCGTGACCCGCTGTCCGAAGTCCGTGCTGTCGCTGCTGGCCGACGGCAAGCCGGTCGACCTCCCGTAGGACGAAGAATCCGGCTGTCCCGACCGAAGTCGGGACAGCCGGATTCTTGCTGCTCGGCGGAAGGTCGCTAGGAACTACACCTGGGCCGCCGGGTCGCAGACGACCACCGGGATCTTCCGGTCGGTCCACGCCGCGTACGTGTCGAAGTCGGCGTACAGCTCCACCAGGAGCGGCCACAGTTCGGCGCGCTCGGCGTCGTCGGCGATGCGGGCCACGTACTGACGATCGTCGCCGCCCACCTGAATGCGGACCTTGGGCTCGTCGCGCAGGTTGTAGTACCACGCCGGGTTCTTGGGGAGGCCGCCCTGCGAGGCCACCAGGACGATCGACTCGCCGTGCCGCAGGTACAGCAGCGGCACGGTTCGCTCCCGACTCGACTTGCGGCCGACGGTGGTGAGCAGGCAGACGGGGGTGGGATTGCGCAGCGCGGCACCGACTCGCCAGGTGCCGCCGAGCTTGCCTCGGGTCACTTGGTACAGCTTGGTGTTGAGTCGGGAGCCGACCTTGATGATCTGCGCGACCACCGGTGAATCGAGTTGTGCCGGGCGCGAATTCGGGTCCATGGTCCTCGTCTGCCTGCTCGCCGCGATCAGATGCGTTCGATGATGGTGGCGGTCGCCAGTGCGCCGCCCGCACACATGGTGACCAG
>NZ_JAAYXO010000194.1 GCF_012515855.1 Gordonia sp. (in: high G+C Gram-positive bacteria) | reverse complement strand
TGAGCTTCGCCATGATGGCGTCCTTCCGTTAAATCCCCGCTTGCACGGGGCGCCTGCGTCGCAGGCTGGTTCATGGGTGTTCGGCTCCCTTGGCAGCAGCCGCGTGAGCCGGGGTGGAGAACAGAGCGGACTACGCGGCGTCGCCGGCAGCTTCCTGCTTCTCCTGCAGAGCCGCGGCGAGACGCGCGACCTGCGATGCAGGCTGGTTGAACAGCCCTGCGGCCTTTGCCAAGTTGCCCTTCATGGCGCCTGCCAGCTTCGCCAGCAGCACCTCGCGGGTCTCCAGGTCGGCGATCTGCTCGATCTCAGCCACGGACAGCGCACGGCCGTCCATGAAACCGCCCTTGATGACCAGGTTCTTGTTGTCCTTGGCGAACGTCTTGATCGCCTTGGCAGCCACAACCGGCTCGCCTTCAATGAAGGCGATTGCGGTCGGACCCGAGAACAGGTCATCGAGACCCTCGACGCCGGCCTCGGAGGCCGCACGCTTCGCGAGGGTGTTCTTGGCGACGGAGTAGGTAGCGCCTTCGCCGAGCGAACGACGCAGCTGCTGGATCTGCGGAACCGTGAGTCCACGGTATTCGGTGATCACAGCAGCAGTGGATTCGTTGAACTGCCCAGCAAGCTCTGCAACTGCAGAGACCTTGTCAGCCTTAGCCATACTTCGCCTCCTCTCGTGTCACATTCGTCGTACCCGGACGGACCGGGCACCGTTGTCCAGACGTTGCGATGGGCGGCGGAGCGCTCGAGCGCCGACTCTCTGCGAAAATGACAAACGCCCCGTGCAGGAGGCACGGGGCGTACAGGGCGCGGAACGACAGGTGTCGTCGTCGAGCTGAAGTCTCACCTCGTTCATCCTGCGTGGGCCGCCGACTTGCATCGGGCCTTCGATCGGAACACGTCCGACAACCAACGGTCTCTGGTTGAACTGACGCAGCGACCTGCTTTCACAGCTCACTGCACCGGCTAATAGGCTAACCGCCATGACGGCCGAATCCAAATCGTCCTCGCAGACTCGGGCGGCCGCCGCCCAGACCGCCATCGAGGCCCGCCACCTCCGCCGCCTCGGCGGATGGGTGCCGGGCACCAGGATCGGCGCCGTGGCCTGGCCCCGCGTGAACCATCCGACCCTCCGCGCACGCCTGACCGCGTCGTGGAACTACTGGTGGCAGGCACACCTGGTGGATCTCCTGGTCGACGGCGCGGTCCACCGCAACGACCACCGCTGCGCCGCCGACGCCGTCGCCCTGCTGCGCGGCATCCGACTCCACAATCTCGGGCGCTGGACCAACAACTACTACGACGACATGGCCTGGCTGGGACTGGCCGTGGAACGGGTCGACCGCCACCTCGACCCGATGGTCGGCACCTCGCACCCCTTCGCCCTGCACGCACTGTCGTCGAAGATGCACCGCGCGTGGTCCCCGGACCTGGGCGGCGGTATCCCGTGGCGAACCACCGACACGTTCTTCAACGCGCCGGCCAACGGCCCCGCCGCCATCCTCCTCGCCCGCACCGGACGGCCACAGCGTGCCGTTGAGATGGCCGACTGGCTGCATCGCGAGCTGACACTGCCCTCCGGCCTGATCGCCGACGGCGTGTGGCGCAGGGAAGGCGGCGTCCGCGAGTTCGATCCCGCGGTCTTCACCTATTGCCAGGGCGTCACCCTCGGCGCCGACGTCGAAGCCTTCCGATTCACCGGAGACGCCGTCTATCTGGAGCGCATCGACGCGCTGTTGACGGCGGTCACCGACCGCATGTCGTCCGGCGGCGTCATCACCGGCGCGGGCGGCGGCGACGGCGGGCTCTTCAACGGCATTCTCGCCCGGTACCTGGCATTCGTCGCCACGGATCTGCCCGTCGGAGCTCCGGGCGCCGACGACCTGCGCGCCCGCGCGGGCGATCTGGTGCTCCGCAGCGCGGACTCGGTGTGGGAGCACCGCGCCATCGCCGCCGACGGACTCCCAGTCTTCGGCCCCGACTGGCACAAGGACGCTCGCGTGCCGGATGCGACCGGGCAGGCGGCACGAAAGATCGGTGGCGCCGTCGCATCGTCGCGGACGCCCGAACGAGATCTATCCGTGCAGATCTCGGCCGGAATGCTGCTCGAAGCTGCGGTTTCGGTCACGATCGGGTCAAGCGAGCACACCGGTTCAGCAAACCTGGATTAACGATCTGGTACCCAATCGTTCTAGATTGATGAGACGTACGCGTGATGCATGCCACAGTGGGATCCGCGCGGGCCTGCCGACCCGCACTGCTTAGCCAAAAGGGGGACCAGGAAATGTCGCTCGACTACGACGTGTCCGAAGGTCTTTTCGCAGTTCCGAATCAACGCCCGTCGCTGCGGGCTGCGCCGAAGTATCGCGACGCGGCCGGCGGGGCCGCCGCCCTCGAATGGCGCCAGGCCGTCGACGAAGCCCAGCGATACCCGCGTGTGCACATCGACCGCAGCGTCCGACTGACCATGAGCGACGGCGTCTGCCTGCGCGCCACCGTCGTCCGGCCGGCCAACCGGTTCGGCCAGCCGGTCCGCACTCCCCTGCCCGCCATCCTGAACGTGAACCCGTACAACCGCGCGATCCTCGACACCATCGATCACGCCCTGCACGCTCCGGTGGTCGGCAGCGCGGTCAAGACCGCCAGCAGCACCCTCACGACCGACGAGGGCAGCCTCGCGGGCCTGTCGCGCATCACTCGCACCTTCTCGAAGGGCCTGTGGGACGTCTTCGGCGTCAACCGGGATCTCGTGCGTTCGGGCTACGTCCAGGTGCTCGTCGACGTCCGCGGCACCGGCACCTCCCACGGAAAATGGGAGATCCTCGGACCGCGCGAGCAGCAGGACAGCGTCGAGATCATCGACTGGATCACCCAGCAGGACTGGTACGCCGACGGTGTCGGCATGACCGGATGGTCGTACTCGGCCATCAACTCGCTGCAGACCGCGGCCCTGCGACCGGACGCCCTCAAGGCCGTCTTCGCGGTGGAGGGCAGCGAGGACCTCGTCCGCGACATCTACATCACCGGCGGCATGCCGTCGGCGTTCATCCCGTTCTGGCTCGCCCTGGTGAACGGCCTCAAGTGGGTCCCGAACCCGGCCACCGCGGTCGCGGACGTGATCCGCGGCGACGCCTACCGCTGGCTGTCGTCTCGCGTGGCCTCCCCGGCAACGGAGATGGGCGCGCTGCTCTGGGGCTTCCTCACGGCCCGCGACGACCGCATCTTCGACGATCCGTACTTCGCCGATCGCGACCCGCAGATCGAGAACATCACCTGCCCGACGTTCACCGTCGGCGCCTGGCACGACCTCTTCGGCCGCAGTGCCACCCGGGTGTACTCCAAGCTCCAGATGGAACCCGGACGCAAGCAGGTGCTGATTGCGGACGGCTACCACATCGACCCGGGCTGCGATCACCAGCGACCGTTCAGCCCGCCGCGCCTGGACGTGCTCCAGCGCGCCTGGTTCGACCGCTGGCTCAAGGGCATCGAGAACGGCGTCGACAACTACGGACCGGTGACGCTGGAGCAGCAGGGCGGCGGATGGTCGTGCGGACCGTCGTTCCCTCGCCAGGAGGTGGCGCCGCGTCGCCTGTTCCTCACCGAGGAGCCGACCGGCACCGCGATGCACACCCAGCACGACGGCAGCCTCCGCAGCACCCCCGCGGCCCGCAGACGGTCGTTGCGGATCCGTCCCAGCCTGCGCGGCTTCGCCTCCCGCGACCTCTCGCAGGTCACCGCCGGGCTCGGCATCGTCCTCGGTGAGAAGTTCTCCACCGATTCGCGCTACCAGGAGGGCACCGGCCTCTCCTTCACCAGTGAACCGGTGAGTCGCCGCACCCAACTGTCCGGCGAGATGAACCTCCGGCTCAACGTCTCGACCACCGCGCACGAAGGCATCTGGGCGGTCACCGTCAACGACGTCGCGCCCGACGGGACGTCCACGGTACTCACCAACGGCGCCCTGACCGCGTCCAATCGCGCACTGGACCCGTCACGGTCGACCTACGACGAGGACGGCGTGCTGCTCGACGCGTACCACTACCTGACACGGGAACGTCGTCTCCCGGTCCCGGCCGACGAGCCGGTGCGGATCGACGTCGACCTGGTCCCGACCGACGCCGTCCTCGAACCCGGACATCGGCTGCGGGTGGACGTCTACGCCGCCAGCCTGCCCCGTTACCTGACGATCGTCCCGGACCTGATCAAGGCCCGCGGCCGTCGCCAGCAACTGGTGCTCGACCCCGCGAAGCCCAGCTACCTGACGTTCCAGACCGACGGCGACCTCGGCACCGAGCCGGTCCCGATCGTGACGGCCACGGCCGCCGTTCGGTGAGCCGTCCCCTCGTCGGTCAGGTGAGCCCGCTGTCACCGAAGATCACCCGGTAGATCAGGGCGGTCTCGGGCCCCATGACCGACTCCACCAGCTCGATCAGGGTCGTCACGAAGTTCGGTCCGTGCGCAGGGTCGCCCACGTCGTCGAGATGGTGGGCGAGTTCGTGCAGGACCACCAGTTCGCGCAGCGCCCAGCGGCCGGCCTGCCCGTCGGGGAGTGCGATGGTCGCGGTACCGCGCTCGTAATGAGCGGCGCGCTGCCCGCGCCGCGCACGAACAGCAACCGGGAGACTCGCGCGAGCAAAGCGCTCACTCACCGTCCGCAGATCGGTCACGCGTCGCAGGTAGGCGGTGACGTCGTCGACCGACCCGAATCGTGCTTCGGCCGGCACCGTGAGTTGTGTGCCTGCAATCTGCACCGTGTGCGCACCGGCCGCTCGATCGAGCATCCGAAACACCAGTCGCTCGGCGTCATAGACGCGCGAACGCGCGCTGTCGCGACTCACGACTCCAGCGCGCCGCGGACGCCGCCGAACTCTCGATCGGCGCCGATCTTGGCACGCTGCCCGGCGCGATCACCCGCTCGTCGTGCGGCCGACGAGTACCCGGCGGTCGCGGTGGTCGGCCGCCAGGTGCCGCGGGCCTTGGACGCGGTCTTGTAGAAGTCTTTGATCTCGAGTTCCTTGTCCCGCATCACCAGCGCTGTCGACGTCGTCTCCGACGACGCTCCCGCGGACAGCCGCTGGTCGGCATGCGAGGCTTCGGCCCGTTGTTCGTCGCGCGCCTCGCGCAGCCGCGTGCCGATCCGGCCCGCAAACGCCGACTGGAAGTTCAGGCGCGCGGTGATCGGCGACAGCGC
Source organism: Gordonia sp. (in: high G+C Gram-positive bacteria) (assembly GCF_012515855.1). Lineage (GTDB taxonomy): Bacteria > Actinomycetota > Actinomycetes > Mycobacteriales > Mycobacteriaceae > Gordonia. The sequence goes on along the minus strand of NZ_JAAYXO010000194.1, from coordinate 15,025 downwards.
CTTCTCCTCCACCACCCGACGGCGGAGGTAGCCGACGTTCTTGGTGACCACCTGCCGTGCCGTCTCCCCCTTGTACGCGCCGGACTTCAGGTAGGCGTCGCTCGCTGCCACCATCTGGATCACGAGGGAGGTGTACAGGGCCTCGCACGTGTCGATGTCGGTCTCGAAGCCGTACGCGATGACGAACGTCGAGTTCGACGCGACGTCGCATGTCACGTCGTTGGCCTGCGCGATCTGCACGAACAGTTGCACGTACGTCCGCAGCCCACGCTTGCCTGCCTTGCCCACGGTGATCTGCCGCGTGATCGGCGCCGTGGCCTTTCGAGCCGCCGGATCATGCGCCCGCGCCAGCGCGAGGTCGATGGACGCGGCGGTCGCGAGGCGCTGGGCAGCGGCCATGAACGCCTCGGCCTCGTGTTCGTTCTCGGTCCCCTCCGCCTGACGCAGGAGGCCGCCGATTCGAGTGAGGAGTTTGTCGTCGCGCATGCTGCCACGGTAGCGACTGCCGCCGACATCGTCCGAACCGGTTGTCCACAGGTTCCGGCACCCCCACAGAGACAAAAGAACGCCTCCCGTCACGAGGACGGGAGGCGTTCGTCAAGCGTTGTCCGCAGAGAAGCGATCAGGCCTCTTCGAGGAAGTTGCGCGTGACCGACGGATCGACCTGGATGCCCGGGCCGGTGTTGGTCGAGATGGTGACCTTCTTGACGTAGCGGCCCTTGGCTGCCGACGGCTTCGCACGCATGATCTCGTCGTATGCGGCGCCGTAGTTCTCGGCCAGCTTGGCTGCGTCGAACGATGCCTTGCCGATCACGAAGTGCAGGTTCGACGCCTTGTCGACGCGGAAGCTGATCTTGCCGCCCTTGATGTCCGAGACGGCCTTGGTCACGTCGTTGGTGACGGTGCCGGTCTTCGGGTTCGGCATCAGACCGCGCGGGCCCAGGACACGCGCGATGCGGCCGACCTTGGCCATCTGGTCCGGGGTGGCGATCGCGGCGTCGAAGTCGAGCCAGCCGCCCTGGATCTTCTCGATCAGGTCCTCGGCACCGACCTCGTCGGCGCCTGCAGCTGCGGCCTCGGTGGCCTTGTCGCCTGCGGCGAAGACGATGACGCGGGCGGTCTTACCGGTGCCGTTGGGCAGGTTGACGGTGCCGCGGACCATCTGGTCTGCCTTGCGGGGGTCCACGCCGAGGCGGACGGCGACCTCGACGGTCGCATCGGTGTTCTTCGAAGAAGTGTCCTTCGCGAGCGACACAGCCTCCAGCGGGCTGTACAGCTTCTCGCGATCGATCTTCTCAGCGGCGGCCTGGTAGGCCTTGCTCTTCTTGCTCATGTGCTCTGTTCCTTCTCCCCGCCGTACCGGCAGGAGTTAGTGGTTAGTGGGCCGAGCGCGGCCCTCCCACGGGTGTCGAGAGTCTCCTCTCGGGGGAATGTCAGCCCTCGACGGTGATGCCCATCGAACGCGCGGTGCCTGCGATGATCTTCGCGGCGGCCTCGACGTCGTTGGCATTCAGGTCTTCGGTCTTGGTCTTGGCGATCTCGCGGACCTGGTCCATCGTGACCTTGCCGACCTTGTCGGTGTGCGGCACGCCCGAGCCCTTCTGCAGGCCTGCGGCCTTCAGCAGCAGCTTGGCTGCCGGCGGGGTCTTGAGCTTGAAGTCGAACGAACGGTCTTCGAAAACAAAGATCTCGACCGGGATGACGTTGCCACGCTGCGATTCGGTCGCTGCGTTGTACGCCTTGCAGAACTCCATGATGTTCACGCCGTGCTGACCGAGCGCCGGACCCACGGGCGGCGCCGGGTTGGCCTGGCCCGCCTGGATCTGGAGCTTGATGATCCCGGTGATCTTCTTCTTCTTGGGAGGCATCTCTCTTGTCCTTTTTCCTACAGATCCGCGCACGCTGGATACGCGGAAGTCTCTTCTCGTTGCGCGGCCGTCACCGGCCGCGGCGCAGCAGTGCTAGAGCTTCTCGACCTGATTGAAGCCGAGCTCGACCGGGGTCTCGCGACCGAAGATCGAGACGAGCACCTTCACCTTGCGCTGTTCGGTGTTGACCTCGCTGATGGAGGCCGGGAGGGTCGCGAACGGGCCATCCATGACGGTGACCGACTCGCCGACCTCGAAGTCGACCTCGACGAGGTTCGACGCCGCCGCGGCGGCCGCCTCGACGCTCTGGCCGGCTGCGGCAGCGGCCTTGGCCGCCTCCGCCTTGCGGACCTCGGCACGCGGCATCAGGAACTGAACGACTTCCTTGATGGTCAGCGGCGACGGACGCGAGGTCATGCCGACGAAGCCGGTGACACCCGGGGTGTTGCGCACGGCGCTCCACGACTCGTCGTTGAGCTCCATCCGCACCAGGATGTAGCCGGGAAGCACCTTGCGGTTGACCTTCTTGGGCTGACCGTTCTTGATCTCGGTGACTTCTTCGATCGGCACCTCGACCTGGAAGATGTAATCGCCGACGTCGAGGTTCTGAACGCGGGTCTCGAGGTTGGTCTTGACCTTGTTCTCGTAGCCCGCGTACGAGTGAATGACGTACCAGTCACCGGGCAGACGCCGCAGCTCGGCACGCAGTTCAGCGACCGGGTCGACGGGTTCGGGAGCGGTTTCGGGCGCTTCCGTCTCCGACTGCGTGGCCTCGGGGGTCGCGTCACCGATCTCCGGCGATTCGATCTCGTTCTCCGGGGTGCTCACTGCCCCACGCTCCTTCGTTGGTCACTCGGGCTGGTCGCCCAGTAGTTGTTGCCTGTCAGCCGAATACCAGCAGGATCAGCTTCGCGAAGCCGATGTCCAGACCTGCGATGAACGCAGTGATCAGCACGACGAACACGAAAACGATGATCGAGTAGTTGACCAGTTCGCTGCGCGTGGGCCAGATGACCTTGCGCAGTTCGGCGATGACCTGCTTCAGGAAGACCCAGATCTTGACGAACGGGTTACGACTGGCGCCGGTGCTCGTCTCGACGGCCTCGGTCGACTTCGTACGCTCGGCGACTGCGGTCGCAGCACCCCGGCGGCCACGCGCCGAGCGCTTGCCGCTGGGACGCAGTTCCCCGGTGTCGGACGCATCGAGGTCCACGTCGACCTCGAGGTCGTCGTTGACGTCGCCGGAAGCCTTGCGATCTCGCTTGGCCACCTTCTCACCGATCCCTTCGTCTGCTAGTGCCCCGATGGGCAGGGGCGACAGGACTTGAACCTGCAACCTGCGGTTTTGGAGACCGCTGCTCTGCCAGTTGAGCTACGCCCCTTTGCGCGGACCCGTCGGCCCTTGCACTGTCTAAGCCTAACAAGACCAACGCGCCACCCTCGGGCAGCGCGCAAGTCTCAAGCTCAGACTTGAATGAGTGTAGAGCAAAGCAGCCGCTCCGCCCAACTCGCCCCGGTCGTCACCGTCAGTTGAACTGAACCATCGCCTGCGCACGACCGAAGATCTTGCGGTCGCCCTGCTTGCCGACCAGCGCAATCACGCCACGACGGGTCTCGGGATCCAGCGACTTGATCTTGCCGCCGAACTCGACGTGTGCAGCACCGACCGTCGGCACGTAAACCGGACTGGTGAACCGAACGTTGTACTCGTAGATCGCTGCGGGATCGCCCACGAAGTCTCCGATGACGCTGGCACCCAGCCCCATGGTCTGCATGCCGTGTGCGACGACGCTGTCCAAGCCCACCGCGCTCGCCACCTCGGGCGAGAAGTGGATCGGGTTGGGGTCGCCCGACACACCCGCATAGTTGACGAGGTTGCCGAGGGTCAGCGTCTTGGTGACCGTCGGCAGTTCCTGGCCGACCTCGAGCGCGTCGAAGTCGATCGCGCCATAGGCCTTGGGCTCGACGACGGGATCCGCACCGCGATGCACGGAGTTCCCGTCGATGGTCTTGTGGGCCACGCCCTCGGCGTCCACGTGCATCATCACGGCGTTCAACTTGCCGATGAGGGCGGGATCCACCTCGATGGCGGCTCGCGCCACCACAGACGTCAGGGTGGTCATCACCGGCTCTCCGTGCTGATTCCAGATCACGTTCTTGCTGACGAGCAGATCGGCGCCCATCGACTGGCGGAACGACTCCAGGGAGACCTCGCACACCAGTTGGTCGCCCGGCTTCATCGGCTGATGCATGATGAGCCGCTGGTCGGTCTGCATGATCTGCCACATGTCGTAGCCGGTGATCACTTCCTCGAAGAGCCGACGCTGAACGATCAAGCCGAGGACGCTGACGAATGTCGGGTGGGCGATCAGCGAGTCGTGGCCCAGCTTCGCCGCCTCCGCCTCGTTCCAGAACACCGGATGGTCGGACTGCACGGCCCGCGCGTGCCGGCGGACCATCTCGCGGCCGACCTCGTAGTAGTCGTCGACGACGTAGGTGTAGCCGACCATCGACTTGGTGCGCTCGGCGACCTGCTCCGCGCTCCACTCGTTGGCGACGGCAGCCTCCAGCTGCTCGTCGACGTAGATGTCCTCCAGTTGCCCGGTCACGACCGCACCTTCTCCTCGCCCGGCTCGACACGGCCGCACATCACCCGACGAACACACAGCTGTCCGCCGGGAAATTTTTCGAAACTGATTCGTTACATTGTCAGCTGCATCCGAGCTGCTGACAACACAAAGCGAGCCACCTCACAAGGAGATGGCTCGCTTTTGGTTCTTGAGTTTTCGCCTGTCGGCGACGCCGCTTAGCGCGACTCCTTGTGGTTCTGATGCGTCCCGCAGTTCGGGCAGAACTTCTTCAGCTCGAGACGATCGGGGTCGTTGCGACGATTCTTCTTGGTGATGTAGTTGCGGTGCTTGCACACCTCGCATGCCAAGGTGATCTTCGGCCGCACATCGGTTGAGGAAGCCACTTTGTTGCCTACTTTCAGCTCTTGCAGTTCGACGGTCCCACGCGTTCGGGCCGAAGTCCCACCGGCGTAGGCGGAATGTGTAGCGGTGGGGGGACTCGATCCCCCGACCTCACGATTATGAGTCGTGCGCTCTAACCAGCTGAGCTACACCGCCCTGTTCAGTCTTGACCGGGTAGTCAAAACCAAGCGAGCCCCCTGACGGAATCGAACCGTCGACCTTTTCCTTACCATGGAAACGCTCTACCGACTGAGCTAAGGGGGCGTTCTCACGCCGACCACGCACGTTCTGCACGTGTTCGACGAGCCTCAACGAGGTTACACACTGGAGCTGGATTTAACCAAAACCGCTGGTCAAGTTCATCTTCGTGCATGTAGATCTCGTAGTGGCAGATGAAGGATTCGAACCTTCGAAGCTTGCGCGACGGATTTACAATCCGCTCCCTTTGGCCGCTCGGGCAATCTGCCGTGCCACCGTCTCCGACCCTCCAGACACAGTCCGGCGAGCCGCTCAGGCAACGGGAATCAGAATACAACGATCTCCCCCGGTACGTGCAAATCCGCTGCTCAGGACACTGATAGTGTGTCCGCATGGCTGATTCTTCGTTTGACGTCGTGAGCAAGGTCGACCGCCAGGAGGTCGACAACGCCCTCAACCAGGCAGGCAAGGAACTGTCGCAGCGGTACGACTTCCGTGGCACCAACAGCAGCATCGACTGGTCCGGCGAGGAGAAGATCGTGATCTCCTCCGACTCCGAGGAGCGGGCCCTGGCCGGCCTCGAGGTCTTCAAGGAGAAGTTGATCCGTCGGGACATCTCCCTCAAGGCGTTCGACGCGGGCGAGCCCGTCGGCTCCGGCAAGACCTTCAAGATCACCGGCGAGCTGGTCCAGGGCATCGACTCCGAGCACGCCAAGAAGATCTCCAAGAAGATCCGCGACGAGGGGCCCAAGGGAGTCAAGGCGCAGATCCAGGGTGACGAGCTCCGCGTCTCCTCCAAGAAGCGCGACGACCTTCAGGCGATCATCGCGCTGCTCAAGGGTGAGGATTTCGGGATCGCCCTGCAGTTCGTCAACTACCGGTAGGGGTTCTACGCGGGAGACCCCCACCACCTGACAGCTTCGGCGTTCGAAGTGGGCTGTGTGCCCGCTTCGGACGCCGAAGATTTTTCGGTCTACGCTTTGCCCCTGTCTGCAGTCTCCGCCCGGCGAAGGGCGGGAGTCGGTTCCTCGACAGGGCCCGCCTGGCGAGGGGCGGGAGTCGCCTCCTCGACAGTCCTCACTCCTCGGCTAGCGCCTCGTCGCTGCGGAGAGCTCGTCGGCGACTCCCGCCCCTCGCCTCGTTCCAGCTTCGCGGCACTCTCGTTTCGGCTTCGTGGGAGGTCCCGTTCGTTAGGTCAAGTCTCCTTGACATTTGATGTCAAGGAGACTTGACTTTGGCTATGTCCGACTCCACTTCTCGCGTCAAGGCGGCCAGGGCGGCCGCGGGGCTGCGGCAGGCAGATCTCGCGGCGGCGGTGGGTGTCAGCAGGCAGACGGTCGTCTCGATGGAACGCGGCGATTACGCGCCGTCGGTCTACCTGGCGATTCGGATCGCTCGGAGGTTGGACCGTTCGGTCGAAGAGCTTTTTCCCCTACCCGAGGAGCACTGACATGGCACAGCGACCCGCAAAGACCCTCCCGGCCCTGCTGTTGAGCAGCACCGACGACTCGTGGGGCGACGAACGCGAACGATCCGTGATGCTCGAGTCGTACGCCTACGTGTTCATCCTGGCGACGGTGCTGCTGTGGACGGTGGCCGCCGTCGTCGCATGGTTCATCCCGATCTGGGTGACCGTGACGTTGTTCGTCGCGCTCATGATTCCGTGGATCGAGTGGCAGCGGTACACCCGGGCCCGCGGGGTCGACGCCAACACCCTCGCGTACGGCGGAGAGTCCTGGAAACGCACCGCGGTGGCCGGCCTGTACTTCGGAGCATGCGCGGCGTCCATGGCCGCGGCGGTGATCTCGCGCGGCGATTCGGACGGCGGCGGCGTCACCGGAGTCATCGTCGGCGGGGCCGTGGGCGCCGTCGCCGCAGCGTCCATCGGGCGCTGGGAGGCCCGACGAAAGCTCCGTCGCGACGACGCCTGAACGCTCTGCTAGTACCGCTGCCCGCCCTCGCGGGCCATCTCGGTCAGTCGCGCGATCCGTTCTTCGGTCGGCGGATGGGTCGAGAAGAAGCGGGAGAGCTTCTCGCCCGCGCGGAAGGGGCTCTCGATCATCAGATGCGACTGATTGGCGAGGTTCGGCGTCGGCGGCAGGGGCGCGGCCTGGATCCCGCCGGAGATCTTGCCCAGCGCTGAGGCCAGGGCGAGCGGATCACCGGTCAACTCGGCACCCGATTTGTCGGCCTGGAATTCGCGCGAACGCGAGACCGACATCTGGATCACCATCGCGGCGATGGGACCGAGCAGCGAGATCAGGATCATCGCGAGCGGGTTGGGCCCGTTGTCGCGGTTGCCGAACATGCCCATCCACATCGCCATGTTCGCGAGGCCGGTGATGACCGCGGCCATCGCGCCCGCGATAGAGCTGATCAGGATGTCGCGGTTGTAGACGTGCGACAGTTCGTGGCCGAGCACCGCGCGGAGTTCCCGCTCGTCGAGCAGCGTCATGATGCCCGACGTGCAGCAGACCGCAGCATTCTTCGGATTGCGCCCGGTCGCGAAGGCGTTCGGGGACTCCGTGGGGCTGATGTACAGCGCGGGCATCGGCTGGTGCGCCTGCGTGGCGAGGTCGCGGACGATCCGGTAGAGCTCGGGCGCCTGGACCTCGGTGACCGGCTGCGCGTGCATCGCCTTCAACGACAGCTTGGCGCTGTTGAAGTAGGCGTAGGCGTTGGTTCCGACCGCGAGCAGGACCGAGACGATCAAGATCGTCCGATTGTTGAATGCCGCTCCGATGCCGACGATGATCGCCGACATCAACCCCATCAGGGCCGCCGTCTTCAAGCCGTTGAAATGCATGGCACCTCACTGTCGATTAGCTGTACTCACAGTGATCAACGCGCAGGAGTACCCCAACAGTTCCAAGCGTAACCGGCGTCACCTGGGAAACCCCGACGATAGGAGACGCCGGGCGCGAACTCAGCCGACGCGATCGATCGTGTAGCGCACCAATGCGGCAAAGGCCTCGTTGGCAGGCCCCGCGGGCAGACCGGCGAGGAGCGCGTTCGCTTCATCGGCCATCGCCTCCAGGCGCGCCTGCGCCTCCTTCATGCCTGCGGAGTCGACCAGCAGTCGCAGCGCCTCGTCCACCTCCGCGTCGTCGACGAGCGCTCGGTTGTCCCCGGTCTCCGGATCCACCAGCAGTTCACGGAGACGGACCGCATCGGGTCCGTCGCCGGTCAGCGCGAGCAGGACCGGCAGCGTGTGCACGCCTTCGCGGAGGTCGGTGCCCGGGGTCTTGCCCGAATCGTCGGTCACCGACGCGATGTCGATGATGTCGTCGGAGACCTGGAAGGCCGTGCCCACCACGTCGCCCAGTCGGGCCAGGGTGGCGACGGTCGTCTCATCGGCGCCTGCGGTGTAAGCGCCGAAGCGGCCTGCGGTCGCGATCAGCGATCCGGTCTTCTCCCACACCACCTTGAGGTAGTGCTCGATCGGATCGCCTCCCTCGGCGACGCCGACGGTCTCGCGCATCTGACCGGTCACCAACTCGGCGAACGTGTCGGCGATGATCCGCACGGCCTCGGGACCGAGGGTCGACACCAGGTGCGAGGCGCGGGCGAACAGGAAGTCGCCCGCCAGAATCGCGATCGAGTTCGACCACCGCGCGTTGGCGCTCAGCGCACCGCGCCGCATCGGGGCCTCGTCCATCACGTCGTCGTGATACAGCGTCGCCAGGTGCGTCATCTCGAGCACGGTCGCGGAGGTGATCACCTCGTCGCTCGCCGGGTTCGGGCCGAAGTGCGAGGCGAGAATCGCGAACATCGGCCGGAAGCGCTTGCCACCGGCCTTGGCCAGGTGCGTTGCTGCTTCGAGCAGAATGTCGTCACCCGACGACAGTTCGCTGATCAACAGATCCTCGACACGCTGCAGCGCCCGCTGCAGTTCCTCGGCGAACTCATCCGTCCCGAGGTCCAGTCCGGTAAAAGTGGACTTCACGTTGTTGGCCCAATCCCATCGGTGTTCCGAACGTCGCAGTTTCGGTGTTCGGCGACACCAGAAGCGTAACTGCTCCCGCCGACAGACATACTGGTCGGGTGACCAGCGCAACGCCCGGCGACGCCATTCCCGAATCCACCGACCTCCTGGTGGTCGGCGCAGGACCGGCCGGTGCGGCGGCCGCCGCCCGCGCCGCGGCCCGCGGAATCGACGTCGTCCTGCTCGACGCCGCCGTGTTTCCTCGTGACAAGACCTGCGGCGACGGCCTCACCCCGCGCGCGGTGGTCGGCCTGCAGAAACTCGGTCTCACGTCGCTGCTCGAGGGCCGTCCGCGCATCCGCGGGCTGGAGTTGAACGGTTGGGGAGCCAGGCAGCTCGTGGACTGGCCGGGCGCGAACCGATTCGGCGCCCACGGCAGCGCGATCGCCCGCACCGAACTCGACGACGCGATCCGGCTCTTCGCGCTCGAGCAGGGCGCCGCGATGGTGTCCGGCGCCAAGGCGATCGGCGCGCAGCTGGTCGGCGGGCGTATCGAATCGGTGACCGTGACCCGCGACGGCGAGCGACATCAGATCCGGGTGCGCGACGTGATCGTCGCCGACGGGGTCCGCTCCGCGCTCGGCAAGTCGCTGGGCAGGCAGTGGCATCGGGACACCGCATTCGGGGTCGCGGCGCGGTCGTACGTGGACTCCGGCCGCGCCGACAGCGAGTGGATGGGCTCCCATCTCGAGCTGCGCGATCCCGACGGCGCACTGCTCCCCGGCTACGGCTGGGTGTTCCCGCTCGGCGACGGCACGGTGAACGTCGGCGTCGGCGCCCTCGCGACCGCCAAGCGCCCGGCGTCGATGGCTCTGCGACCGATTCTCGAGCACTACGCCTCGATGGTCACCGACGACTGGCAACTGACCTCCCGACCGCGACAGATCGCCTCGGCGCTGCTGCCGATGGGCGGGGCCGTGAGCGGAGTCGCGGGCGCCAACTGGATGCTGATCGGCGACGCCGCCGCCTGCGTCAACCCGTTGAACGGCGAGGGCATCGACTACGCGATCGAGACCGCGATGCTGGCGGTCGAGATGCTCGCCGACGAGAACGACTACTCCACCGCCTGGCCCGCACTGCTGCGCACCGAATACGGGGCGGCGTTCGCCGCCGCCCGCCGGGCCGCCGGACTGCTGACGGTGCCGCAGACCGTTCCCCTGCTGGGACGCCCCGGGATCCGGTCGGCCAAGCTGATGTCGACCGTCGTGCGCGTGATGGGCAATCTGCTGACCGCCGACGACGCCGACCTGATCGCCCGCGCCTGGCGCAGCGCAGGACGGGTGACGGCAGGCGTCGAAGACCGTCCGCCGTTCAGTTAGGCGGGCTTGACGCCCTTGTGGATCGCGACGATGCCGCCGGTCTGGTTCTGCCAGGTGACATCGTCGAATCCGGCGGCGCCGATCAGCGCGGCCAGCCCGGCCTGGTCCGGCCATGCGCGGATCGACTCCGCGAGGTAGACGTACGCGGCCGGATTGCTCGAGACCTTGGTCGCCACCGCGGGCAGCGCCTTCATCAGGTACTCCATGTACACGGTCCGGAACGGGCGGGCGGTGGGAGTCGAGAACTCGCAGATCACCACGCGACCGCCGGGCTTGAGGACGCGGTGCAGCTCCGACAGCGCCTTGGGGACGTCGACCACGTTGCGCAGACCGAAGGAGATGGTGGCCGCGTCGAACGACGCATCGGCGAACGGCAGGTGCAACGCGTCGGCGCCGACCTTCGGCACGTCGCGCTGCGCGCCCGCGCGCAGCATGCCCAGCGAGAAGTCCGCGGCGATGCACGTGGCGCCCGACGTCGAGAGTTCGACGGTCGAGACGGCTGTGCCTGCGGCGAGGTCGAGGACGATGTCGCGCGGCTTGAGGTCCAGCGCGAGTCGGGTGTTGCGACGCCAGCGGCGGTCCTGCGCAAACGAGAGGACGGTGTTGGTGAGGTCGTACCGTCGCGCGACGCCGTCGAACATCTCGGCGACCTCGGACGGGTCCTTCTCAAGACTTGCGCGGGTGCCGGGATCGCTGCTGTCAGTCATGTCGACCAGACTAATCGCGGCGCGAGCGGCGCCCGGTCTCGGCCACCCCGAGCATGAGGATGATCACCAACACCCAGCCCGCGGCGATCACCGACAGAGCGGGAAAGATCGACAGGCTCGCGTCGCGGCCGACCGGACGGGCGAGATTGTCGGGGTCGGTCGCGTCGTAGTCGACCAGGATGCGCTGCCCGGTTGCGAGATCGGTCGGATACAGCAGGCCGAGCTTGGGGTTGCGAAGGACCCCGTCCGGCGTGACGAAGTTGACCGCGGCATGAAGCCGGTCCGCCGAGATCACATCGGCGACCGCCGTCGCCTTGTTGGCGTCGATCTTCGCGTCGTTACGGTAGGCGCCGGCGATGATGACCGTTCCGATGAGTCCCACCACGACGCCCAGCACCGCCAGGGCGATCTGGATTCGCCGCTGCACTGTCCGGGTCATGATTGCTCAGGGTAGCCGGAAGCCGCGTCGAGTCGGGCGCTGATCCGGGCGTGCAGGCTCCGCAGCCCCTCCCGGCTGGTGCGGACCTCGAGGACTTCGATGCCGCCTGCGGGTGCGGGCTCGGCCAGGACGCCGGGCAGTTCCGCCAGGCTCACCTGACGGTGCCCGATGTGGAATCCGGCGCACATCGCGGCCAGGTCGGTGCGGTGCGGGGTGCCGAAGATGCGGTCGTACACGCCGAGGTAGGCGTCCCGGGCAAAGCGCGGGTCGCCCTGCTCCAGGAGTTCGAAGATGCCGCCGCCGTCGTCGTTGGCGACGACGATCCGCAGGTCGGCCGGGCGCGGCTCGTCGGGGCCGATGATCAACCCGGTGGCGTCGTGGATGAAGGTGAGGTCGCCCATCAGCGCGACGGTGCGACCCTGCGCCACCAGCGCGGCGCCGATGGCGGTGGCGTTGGTGCCGTCGATGCCCGCGACCCCGCGATTCGACATCACGGTGACGCCGTCGGCCACGGTCCCGGCAAGCGCGATGTCGCGGATCGGGTTCGACGCGCCGACCATCAGCGTGTCGCCGGGCGACATCACCGCGGCGACCGCCCGTGCGACGTGCAGTCCGGTGGTCTCTGCGGTGTCGTCGAGTTCGTCGGCCACGGCGGCGACCACATCGGCGTTGACGCGGGCGGCCTCGTCGAGCCACTCCGGGCGCGCCGGCGCAGTCGCGACCGCCCGTGTCCCGGTCGCGAAGACGTTGCCGGAGACGTCGGGCCATCGCGGGCCGGTGGTGAGGGCGAAGACGTCGACGGACGGGTCGGCGAGCAGGCGTGCGACGGAACGGTGCAGCGTCGGACGGCCGCAGATGATCGCCTGCTGCGGCTTCAGCTTGCCGAGCGCGAGCGGATGCAGCGGGTTCGTCACGTGCGGCGCGGTGGGCTCGGCGACCGTCGGGAGCACGGCGAGTTCCGGATGCACACCGGCCCCGTGGCCGGAGACCACGACGGTGTCGCGGGAGAGATCGATGTCCAGCGGGATGTCGAGCCTCCCGACGGGCGCGGCCGTCCACGGCGAGCCGCCCGGTCGGCCTGCGAACCGCCCGCCGTCGACCGTCGCGAGATCGGCGTCCGGCAGGTCGCCGACGTCGGGCACCAGCGGCTCGCGCAGCGGGATGTCGAACTGGACGGGCCCCGCGTTGCCGGTCCGGGCGCCGCGTGCGGCGGCAAGCACCCGACCGACCGCCGACCGCCACTGGGAGTTGGTGTCGAGATCCTCTTCCGCCAGCCCGAGGCTGATGGCGGCGCGCACCTGCGTGCCGAACATGCCGAACTGCTCGATGGTCTGATTGGCGCCGGAACCGAGGAGCTCGTAGGGCCGGTTGGCGCTCATCACGATCAGCGGGATCCGCGCGTAGTTGGCCTCGAACACCGCCGGTCCCATGTTCGCGACAGCCGTGCCCGACGTCATCACGATCGGCACCGGATGCTTGCCCGCTGCGGCCAGACCGAGCGCCAGGTAGCCTGCCGAGCGCTCGTCGATCCGCACGTGCAGGCGCAGCCGGCCCTGCGCGTCGGCCGCGTGCAGCGCGAACGCCAGCGGAGCGTTGCGGGATCCCGGGCACAGAACCGCTTCGGTGACGCCGCCGCGAATCAGTTCGTCGACGATCACGCGCGCCTGCAGGGTGGACGGATTCATGGGTAGACCCTATGTCTCCCTACGCGTGAGACGCGTATCGCACCCTCCGCTAGTGTCGTTGCCATGGGCTTCTACGAGGACCGCATTCTGCCCCGGATCATCACCAAGACCTGCGGAATGCCCGCGATGAACAAGCTTCGACGCCGCGCCTGCGAGCCGCTGTCGGGCCGAGTCGTCGAGATCGGCTTCGGTTCGGGCTTCAACGTCGGCCAGTACCCGGACGCGGTCACGCAGGTCGCCGCCGTCGAGCCGAGCGACACCGGATGGCAGTTGGGAGCGGAGCGGATTGCGGCGTCGACCATCCCGATCGAGCGGTCCGGCCTCGACGGCCAGCGCCTCCCGTTCGACGACGACACGTTCGACTCCGCGCTCTCGACGTTCACCCTCTGCACCATCCCCGACCTGCCTGCCGCGCTGGCCGAGCTGCGCCGCGTGGTGAAACCCGGCGGCGTCTTCGCCTTCTTCGAGCACGGCAACGCCCCCGACGAAGGCGTGCGCCGCTGGCAGCGGCGATTGGAGCCGCTGCAGAAGCGGGTCGGCGGCGGCTGTCACCTGACGCGCGACATCCCCGCGCTGGTGAGCGATGCCGGATGGGATGTGGTCGAACTGGATTCGTTCTACGGCCAGGTACCGAAGACGTTCTCCGCCTTCTCTGTTGGGTACGCACGCAATCCGTGACGCGGATCTGCTCGCGGCGGTGTCGGTAGCACGCCCTCGCCCAGTAGGGTCGAGGCCATGAGTCGCGAATTGGACGTCGTCGTCTTCGGAGCCACCGGGTTCGTCGGTGAGTTGACCGCACAGTATCTGGCCGACCATGCACCCTCGAAGACCCGCATCGGGCTGGCGGGACGGTCGGAGACCAAGCTCGCCGCGGTGCGACGCCGCCTCGGGGAGAAGGCGCGCGACTGGCCGCTGATCGTCGCCGACTCCGACTCCCCCGCCTCGCTCGACGCGATGTGCGGACGCACCCGGGTGGTCTGCACGACGGTCGGCCCGTACCTGCGCTACGGCGAGAACCTGGTGATCGCCGCGGCCACCGCAGGCACCGATTACGTCGATCTCACCGGTGAGGTCCCCTTCGTCCGGTACTCGGTCGACAAGGCCGACGAGCTCGCCGCCGCGTCGGGCGCCCGGATCGTTCACTCGTGCGGGTTCGACTCCGTGCCGTCGGACCTCGGGGCGTATCTGCTGCACCGCACGATCGCCGAGGACGGGGCGGGCGAGATGACCGACACCACCCTGGTCGTGACCTCCCTGCGCGGCGGACTGTCCGGCGGCACCATCGACTCGATCCGCGTGATCTCGGAGCAGGCCAAGGATTCCGACACCCGCCGCCTGCTGATGAATCCGCAGGCCCTCTCCGGCGGCTCCGGCGACACTCCGCGCGTCGGCATCAACTCCGAACCGAGCGACATCACCCCGGTGGACGCGAAGAAGGTCGATCCGAGCCTCCGCGGCACCCTGGCGCCGTTCTTCATGTCGTCGTACAACACACGTGTGGTGCGGCGCTCCAACTACCTGCTCGACGGCGCGTACGGCGACGGCTTCCGCTACCAGGAGACGATGTCCGTGGGCGGCGTCCCCGGCCTCTCGGCAGCGCTCGCCGGCGTCGTGACCGTCGGTACCGGTGCCTTCCTGGGCGCGATGAGCTTCGCCCCCACCCGCAAGGTCCTCGACTACGTGCTCCCCAAGCCGGGCAGCGGCCCCAGCGAGAAGACCCGCGAGACCGGCAACTTCGTGACCCAGACCTTCACCACGACCACCAGCGGTCGTCGCTACCGCTCGCAGATGCGCGCGCACGGCGACCCCGGTTACAAGGCCACCGCCGTGATGCTCGGTGAGAGCGCCCTGG
>NZ_JAAYXO010000193.1 GCF_012515855.1 Gordonia sp. (in: high G+C Gram-positive bacteria) | reverse complement strand
TTCTCAAGATCGTTCGGGAGCACGAACATCTCGTACTCGTCGGGCGTCACGAAGATCGCCACCGACCGTGAGAGCCGTTGCCACCCTTCATCCGCCAGGACCTTCGCGACCTGGTCGTGGAACGCGGCTTCGAGCGGATGATTGGCGCCGTTGGCGCGCAAGGTGCGGAGGGCGCGGTCCATCGCACTCTTGACGGTGGTCTTGGCGAGGTCGATCTGCGCGGTCGTTGCGTGCGCATAGATCGTCACCGCATGCTGACGCGGCGCCCCCAGTTCGAGGAGCTCTTTGGTAGTCGGATAATCGTGACGTGCCACGGACATGCCTCCCTGTGAGTACTCAAGCGGGAACACGGCTAGCCGCGGGCCGTCGCAAGCACCCGGCGACACCTCTTTGGAGATTCCGCCGTGTCCTGGGTCCGACCGTACCCGTCGGCCGATCCCGACCGGTCCGCTATGCGCGACTTCTCCGCTAAGAATCCTCGCCGTCGTCGTCATCATCGTCCGCCGCCAGCGGCACGATCCGCGCACCTGCGACGATCGACGACACGCGCATGTAGACCGACTCCAGCGTCAAGGTCACGGCACACACGATCGCTATCGATCCGGGCACCAGCACCAGCAGATCGTTGATCCGTTCCCACGCCGACGGGCTCCACAGCGCGACCCAGGTCAGCATCATCGCGACCACCGTAGCCAGCTCGCCCAACAGGTTGATGCTGACGAAGACGATCGCCTGGACACGATGGCGAGCAATCGTCTTGCGCGAGAAGTGGAAGTCCGCGGAGAACGCAAGCAGCAGAACGGCGAACAGCGACAGCAGGATCCCGAACTCGTCGGTGGTCAGCTCACGCACGACCCACGTCCGGCGCCGCGGAGAGCTCGTCGACGAGCTGCTGATTGAACTCACTCCAGAGCGGCTTGGCCCAGGCGCCGAACGACCGATCCGTCAGCACGACCGCCGCGGCGCGCAGATCCGGATCCACCCAGAGGAACGTGCCCGCCTGACCGAAGTGACCGTAGGTGCGCGGCGAATGTCCCGGGGCCGTCCAGTGCGGGCTCTTTTCTCCGCGGATCTCGAATCCGAGTCCCCAGTCGTTCGGCCGGTGCTTGCCGTAGCCGGGGACGAATCCGTCGAGACCGGGAAACTGCACCGTCGACGCCTGCGCGGCGAGCTCCGGCGACACCAGGCGCGGCGCCAGTTGATCTGCGGCGAAGGCGGCGAGGTCGTCGACGCTCGATCGCGCACCGTGCCCGGCGGACCCCGCCAACTCGGTGGACGACATCCCGAGCGGTTCGCAGACCGCTTCGCGCAGGTAGTCGTCGAAGGCGATGCCTGCCTCCCCTTCTACCAGCTCGGCGAGGACCTCGAAGCCCGCGCTGGAGTAGATCCGCTGCTCGGCCACCCCTGCCACCGCGTCCCTGGTGTCGAACGCGATGCCCGACGCGTGCGACAGCAAGTGCGCCAGCGTCGCGCCGGGCGGTCCGGCCGCCGTGTTGAGGTCCACGGCGCCCTCCTCCACGGCGACCAACACCGCCTGCGCCACGAGCAGCTTCGTCACCGAAGCCAACTCGTAGACGCGGGCGGTGTCACCGTGGGCGCCGACGACGCCATCCGCGGTCAGCACTGCGGCCGCAACGTGGTCGACGGGCCAATCCGAAAGCGCAAGCAGAGATCTCACAGTTGTCGAGCCTACTGCCGATGTCAGCCCACGGGCTGCGGCTCTGCCGACTCCTTCTCCGGGGCCTGGGTCGCCGACGTCTTCGGCGACTTGTCGACATCGGAGTTCACCGCGATCGAGCCGTCCTCGCCCGTGACGAACTGGTCGTCGTCGAGCGTGGTGGTGACGCCTTCGACACCGGCCAGGACCTGATCCACCTGCTCCACCGAGATGCCGCAGTTGTTGATGGCCTCCGAGACCCACTTCTTGGTGAGGCGGTCCTTGTTCTGCGCGTGCGCCTCCTCGACCGTCCCGCTCAGGATCTCCTTGGAGCGCTTGAGGTCGGGGACGTCGGCGCACACGTGGAACACCGATCCGCCCTTGGTGTAGTAGACCTCGTTGAAACCGGTCAGTTGCTCCACGACGTTGGTCTCGACGCTGTACTGCTCCACCGACGGCGGATTGAAGTCGGCGCTGGCCACGCCCACCAGGATCGCGACGACGATCGCTACCGCGCCCGCGATGCCCTTCTGCTTGCCGTCCAGGTCCTTGTTCATCAGGATCATGACGATCAGCGGCAAGAAGGCGATGATCGTGATGATCACGCCGAGCTGGTTCTGGACGAAGAAGCGGAACTTGTCCTTCTCCGACGCCGGGTCGTACCGGTTCGACTTCTTCCAGAGGAACGACCCGCCGAGCGCGAACGCGCCGATCGCCACGATCATCACGATCAGCAGCCACAGGAGGATCGGGTCCTGCCGCAGGACCCAGAAGATGGTGAAGGCCTCGCCACCGATCGCGATCGCCCACAGCACACCGGCCACGATCCGCAACATCAGCGCCGTCGACTTCGCTTCGGCCGATGCCTGGAACCGACCGCCCGTCACAGTCTGCTGCTCGGCCATCTCTGCGCCGCGCTTGGCGCGTGCACTCTTCTTCTCCGCCATGACTCCCCTTGGTGAACGATGGCCGGAATGGCCCCGATGCGAAACTTCGTCAAATACTAATGCCACGGCGAAGGCCCGCCGACGCGGGCGCGTCGACGGGCCTTCTCCGGCGGGACTATTTACCGATCGGCGTCGGTGTAGCGGATGACGCCGCGGATGTTCCGGCCCTCCAGCATGTCCTGGTAACCCTCGTTGATCTGGTCGAGGCTGTACTGGCGGGTGATCATCTCCTCGATCTTCAGCTTGCCGATCTTGTACATCGACAGCAGGTTCGGGATGTCGAGCTTCGGGTTGGCGCCACCGAAGATGCTGCCCTGCAAGTTCTTCTGCAGCAGGGTCAGCATCGCCAGGTTCAGGGTCACCTGGTTCTCCATCATGTTGCCCATGCCGGTCAGGACGCAGGTGCCGTTCTTGGCGGTGATGCTGAGCCAGGTGTCGACGTCCTTGCCGAAGACCTCACCGACGGTGACGACGACCTTCTGGCACATGCCCCATTCGGTGGCGTTGCCGATCTCGTTCATCGCTTCCTCGACGGAGGCGAACACGTGGGTGGCGCCGAACTTCAGTGCCTGCTCGCGCTTCCACTCCACCGGGTCGATGGCGAAGACGTTGCGAGCGCCCGCGATCACGGCACCCTGCAGCGCCGCGGTGCCGACGCCGCCGACGCCGATGATCGCGACGTCCTCGCCCGGGCGGACGTCGCCGCTGCGGGTCGACGATCCGTAGCCGGTCGGGATGCCGCAACCGCACAGCGCCGCGACCTCGAACGGGATGTCCTTGTCGATCTTCACCGCGGAGGCCTCGTGGACCACCATGTACGGGCTGAAGGTGCCGAGCAGGGTCATCGGGTAGACGGGCTGACCGTCGGCGGTGTGGATCCGGAAGGTGTGGTCGGAGACCGCTTCACCCTGCAGCAGCATGGCGCCGAAGTCGCACAGGTTGGCGACGCCGGCCTTGCACGACTTGCACTTGCCGCACGACGGGATGAACGACAGGACCACGTGGTCGCCGACCTCGAAGTCGGTGACGCCCTCACCGAGGGCCTCGACGACGCCCGCGCCCTCGTGTCCACCGAGGATCGGGAAGCCGCCCATCGGGATGCCGCCGGTCATCAGGTGATGATCCGAGTGGCACATGCCCGCCGCTTCCATGCGGATCTTGATCTCGTGCGCCTTCGGATCACCGATCTCGATCTCTTCGATCTGCCACGGCGTATTGAGTTCCCGGAGAATAGCGCCCTTGGTCTTCACAGTCTCTACCTCTATTCGAATCCTGTTGCGGCAAGCCCGCACCCGAAAAGTGACGTGCGGCCGTGGCCGCTTCCGCTAGCGAGCGTAGTCACTTTTCACCAAAAATGAAACACGTTCCAGTTCTCAGTGCGCGAGGCCGGCGTCCTTGCTGCCGTACGCCTCCCGGAGCTGGGGCTTCACCACCTTGCCGCCGGCATTGCGCGGCAGCTCGTCGACGATCACCAGGTCCTTCGGGTGCTTGAATCGTGCGAGATTCTCATTGAGGTAGGGCTCCATCTCCTCGAGCGTGAGGTCGTCGACGCCTTCGGCCAGTACCGCCACCGCGACCGGAACCTCGCCCCACTTCTCGTGCGCGCGACCGATGATGGCGGCTTCGGCGATCTTCGGATGCCCGAACAGCGCGTTCTCCACCTCGGCGCAGTAGATGTTCTCGCCGCCGGAGATGATCATGTCCTTGGCACGGTCGACCACGTACAGGAAGCCCTCCTCGTCCTGCCGGACCAGGTCTCCGGAGTGGAACCAACCGCCGGCGAAGGCATCGGCGGTGCCCTGCGGATTCTGCCAGTAGCCGGCCATCAAGGTGGGGCCGCGGTAGACGATCTCGCCGACCTCACCGGGGGCCACGTCGTTCATGGCGGCGTCGACCACGCGCGCGGTCACGCACGGGACCACCTTGCCGATGGAGCCGAGCTTGCGCAGCGCGTCCTTACCCTCGAGGACGCAGGTGATCGGCGACATCTCCGTCTGCCCGAACACCGCGACATTGAGCGCGTCGGGGAAGGTCTCGTTCATCGCGTTGAGCACCGTGTCCGACGCCGGAGCGGCGCCCCAGCTGATCACCCGGAGCTTCAGGTCGCGCGGCTTGGCCTGCTGCGCTGCACACACCGCCTGCCACTGGGCAGGCACCAGGAAGATCGAGGTGGTCCCCTCGGCCTCGAGAGTGTCGAGCATCTGGTTGGGGTCGAAGTTTCCGAGGGGGTGAATCACCGTGGTCGCGCCCATGTAGAAGGTGGGCGTCATCGCACCGAGCGCAGCGATGTGGAACATCGGCGCAACGCACGACGCGACATCGTCGCTCGTGGTCTGCAGCGCCTGGATGCAGGTGACTCCCTGCGCCTGCAGATTCTGGTGCGTCAGCATCGAGCCCTTCGGCTTGCCCGTGGTACCCGACGTGTACATGATGAGCGCGACCGTCTCCTCCGGGATGTCGATCTCCGGCAGCGGCTCCCCCGCTTCGGCGACCAGATCCTCGTACGACAGGTGCGCATCGTTGGCACGGTCTCCGACGGTGATGATCGTGTCGACGGCGCCGGTGATCTGCGCGACGGCATCGGCCAGCGGAGCCAGCATGGTCTCGGTGACGACGACCCGGGCGCCCGAGTCCGACACCAGGAAAGCGATCTCTGCCGGAGCCATCCGAATGTTCACCGGGACCGGAATGGCGCCGATCAGATTGGCCGCCAGCGTCAACTCGACGTACTCGGTTCGGTTCAGCATCAACACCAGGATCCGGTCGCCGAAGCCGACACCCCGGCGCAGCAGCGACGCCGCCAGCGCGTGAGTGCGCTCGTCGAGCTGCTTCCACGTGGTGGCCTGCCCGAGGAAGCGAAGCGCGTGGCCGTCCGGGTTGTCGGCCGCGTGTCGTCGAACCTGATTGTTCCAGTGATTGCGGCGCGAACGCAGCGGCTCGTCGGTGAGGGTGAATCCCAAGGTTTCGGTCATGTCATCTCCTGTGTGAGGTTCCGGTCCGGCATGGTGCAGATCGAGTGGGTGCAGGTCGAGGGGTTGAAGGTCGAGCGGGTCAGCGATTGGCGAAGGCCGCCAACGCCGCCTGGAATTGCGGGGACTGCAAGAGTTCGGTCTGCCCGGCGATCTCACGATCGAGCGAGGTCTCGAAACCCTGGAGCGAGTGCTCGTCGAGCGCCTTCTTGGTCAGGGCCAACGCCTGCGACGACGACCGGGCGAGCCGCTTGGCGACACGGTCGACAACGGCGCCGAGCCCCGCGGGGTCGTCGACGTACGCATTGATGAGACCGGCGTCGTAGGCATCGGCGGCCGAGAGCTTCTCGCCGAGCAACGCCATCGCGTTGGCGCGGGCACGGCCGACCGCCGCGGTGAAGATCGAGGTGGCTCCGCCGTCCGGCATCAGGCCGATGTTGACGAAGGCGAGCAGAAAGTAGCTCCGACTGGTCGCGTAGATGAGGTCGGCCGCCACCGCCATCGACGCGCCGATGCCCACCGCCGGACCGTCGAGCGCGGCGACCACCGGCATCGGCAGTCCGCGGATCGCGCGGACGAGGTTGGAGCCGTTCTCGATGATCGCCCGGGATGCGTCCACCCCGAAGCCGCCCGCCGACGCCGAACTCGTCGCCATTCCTGCGACGTCCGCGCCGGTGCTGAACGAACCACCGCGGCCGGAGAGGATCACCACGCGGACGTCGTCGCGCGCGGCCCACTCCGTGCAGAGCGCCATCACTCGCGCCGATGCCGGCCCGTCCAGAGCGTTCATCTGCTTGGGCCGATCGATCTCGAGGCGGGCGATGCCGTCGTCGTCGACGCTTCCCCACACTCCGTCGACACAGTCCAGCTCGCTGATCATTGCTCTCCTCGCATGACGGGTTTGTCACAATCGCCACCAACCGTATCACCGAAAGTGACTTGCGTCATGCGAATTCTGATTAACATTTCTGCCCCGTAAAGACGCCTGAACTGCAGGTATTAAGATAATCCAATTGCGCCTGAATCTCGACGGAGATTCATCTAGCATTGACGACCATGACTTCTGGGGGCCGAACAGCATCCACCGCTCGGCCACGAAAGCGGCCGGCAGATCGCCGCGACGTCATCCTTCTGGCCGCAGCCCGCAGCTTCGCCCAAACCGGATTCCACGCGAGCCATCTGAGTGAGATCGCCGACGAAGCGGGGATCTCCGCCCCGGCGCTCTACCGTCACTTCTCCGGCAAGTACGAGCTCTTCGCCGCCGCCCTGCTGAGCCGGGCGCAGGGGCTCGCCGCGGCCATCGCCGACGTCCCACCCGACGACGATCCGCGAGCCGAACTGCGCGCGATCCTGCGCGCGGCCGCGGGCATCGCCTACGACAGCCGCGACACCGGCAACATCTACCGGCGCGAACCCCGGATACTCCAGGGCGAGGACCGCCGCCAGCTCGCGGCGCTGCGGGCCCAGTCGCGCAACCGGTTGATCTCACTGCTGCGAGCGTTCCGACCCACCCTTTCCGAAACCGGCGCGTCGATTCTGGTGACAGCGATCTTGTCGATCATCGCCAGTCCGGTGACGCACCGTGTGAAACTGGCGCGTCGAGCGGCCGTCGACCTGCTCTGCAACTCTGCCGACGCGATCCTCGACCTGGAACTGCCCGAGGATGCGGCGGCCGATGATCCGGCAGGCCTCGCGCCGCTAGGCAAGCGCGAAGCCATTCTGACCGAATCGATCAGACTGTTCGCCGAGCACGGCTTTCACGAGGTGACGATGGAACAGATCGGCGGCGCCGTCGACCTGCCCCCGTCGGGCGTCTACCGCCACTTCCCCTCGAAGACCGCCATCCTGGTCGCGGCACTGTGGCGCGGATCCGAGCGGACGACGTCGGCCATCTCGAGCGCGCTGTCGCAGGCCACCACGCCGGATGAGGCCTTGGACGCCCTGGCACGCCAGTACGCGGGCCTGTGCGTCTCCGACCCCGACATCATGACCGTCTATCTGCGCGACATGAGCACGCTCGACCCCACCGAGCGCCGAGCGCTACGCCGGCAACAACGCCTCAACGTCGACGAATGGGCCACCTGGTTTCAACGCGTCCGACCCGAGACGTCTCCGATGGCAGCGCGTTTCATCATTCACGCAGCACTGAACGCCTGCACCGACGTCACCGTGGGGCACCCGGACGCAGACGCCGAGACCGTCGGAGCGATTGCGGCGGCGATCCTGCGCAGTCCTACACCACCGACAGATCCGACAGCTTCCAGTCGTCGCCGTCCCGCGTCAGCGTGATCTTGACCCGCGACTGGTAGTCCATGCCATCCGGCCCCACCGCGGGAACCAACGGGGTCTTCACGTTCTGATCGATCGCGACGAGCACCACGGCGGTTGTGTCGGAGAGTGAGACCAGTCCGGCCTCTTTCGCCTCGGCCGACCCCGCAGCCTTCGCCTCATCGTTGCCCTCGCGCGCCTTCTGCGACGAAGCGATGTAGCGGTCAGCGAACTCGGGGGTGGCGATCTCGCGAATTCGCTTGTCCAGGTCTGCGTAATCGCCTGCCGAATACGTGAGGACAGAGGTCGCGTAGGTCTTCGCGTCGTTGATCGCCTGCTGCTGGGCGTCGGCATCATCGTTGGAACCGCTCGTCGCGTAGAGGTAGCCGAGGACGGCCACGGCGATCGCCAGGACCACAACGGCCGCGCTCAGCACCATGACGACCTTGCTCGACGGCATCACCACCGCACCGTCGGAACTGTCCTCAACCGCTGCTTCCTCGTCGCCCTCCGCGTCGCCGCTCTCGCGGCGCTTGACTGCCGATTTCTCCTCCGCGCGGATCTGAGCTCGTCGTTCCCGGTTCTTCACCAGAAGCTCCTCGCGGTCCGACACGGCCGACGCATCCGCGCCGGTCGCCTCCCCGTCTTCCCTGCCATTGGCCATGGGCAATCACTCTAGTGGGTTCCGCCCCACAGTCTTGCTGTGCGGTAGATCACATCTTATGCCATTACATATATGTGGTACCAAGATAGGGATCTGTTTCACGACTTCCGCGATTTCAAGGAGCACCCCATGGTTGAGTTCACCCCCGAGCAGACTGCGTTCGCGCAGGCCGTCACCGACTTCTGCGAGCGCGAGGTCGGCACCCGCGCTAAGCGTGACGCCCTGACCAACAACGGCGCCGACGCCCACTCGGACGAGCTCTACCGCAAGATGGCGCAGCTCGGTTGGGCCGGCATCAACGTCGCCGAGGAGTTCGGCGGCGCGGGCGCAGGCAACGTGGAGATGTGCATCTTCCTCGAGGAGGCAGTGCGCAACCAGGCCCCCATCGGCGCCGTCGGCCCGACCCTCATCACGGCCGCCGCCTACGCCAAGTTCGCGAACGAGCAGATGCGCAAGGAGGTCCTCGCGGGTGTCGTGGAGGGCGACTCACTGTCCATCTCGATGTCCGAGCCGGAGGCCGGCTCCGACGTCGGCGCCCTGACCTGTCGTGCGGAGAAGGTCGACGGCGGCTGGAAGATCAATGGTCAGAAGACTTGGTGCTCCAACGCCCATTTCTCGAAGTCGATCCTGTTGATCGCCCGCACCGACCGCTCCGGCGGCAAGCACGAGGGCCTCACCCAGTTCCACGTCCCCGCCGACACGCCCGGCCTGGTCATCAGCGGCATCGACACCCTCGGTGGCCGCGAGGTCAACGACCTCTACTTCACCGACTGCTTCGTCCCCGACTCCGCCGTCGTCGGCGAGGTTGGCCAGGGCTGGCGCCAGCTGATGTCGGGCCTCAACACCGAGCGCCTGATCCTCGCCGCCATGCAGCTCGGCCTGGCCCAGCGCTCGTTCGACGACACGCTCGCCTTCATCAAGGACCGCAAGCAGTTCGGTCGCCCGATCGGCTCGTTCCAGGCGCTGCGCCACCGCATGGCCGATCACGCCACCGAGATCGCCTGCACCCGCGAGCTCGTCTACTCCGTCGCCCGCGCCGCGGACGCCCATCCGGAGAAGATGATGCCGCGCGAGGCCTCGATGGTGAAGCTGAAGGCCACCGAGACCAGCAAGGCGATGACCATCGACGGCATGCAGATGATGGGCGGATACGGTTACGCCACGGAGTTCGACGCCGAGCGCCTCATGCGCGGCGCGATCATCTCGACCGTTTTCGGCGGCACCAACGAGATCCAGCGCGACATCATCGGAAAGACCTATGGCCTCTGATTCCTCGACCACGGACCGGCAGCGGCGACGACCGCAGCTGTCCGAGGAGGTCGCGTCGACCATCCGGCACAAGATCATGACCGCCGAGGTGCTCCCCGGCGACCGGATCCGCATCGACGAGACCGCCGTCGAACTCGGGGTCAGCGTGACCCCGGTTCGCGAGGCACTACTCACGTTGCGGGGCGAGGGCATGGTGCTCCTCGCCCCGCATCGGGGTTACGAGGTCGCTCGACTGACCCGCACCGACGTCGACGACCTCTTCTGGCTCCAAGGCGAGACCGCTGCGCGCATCGCGCGGCGCACCGCGGCCGTCATCACTCCGGCGCAGATCGACGATCTCGCATGGGCCAACGCGCAGTTCCGCGACGCCGTCCGGACCGGCGACAGTGCCGCGCTCACGCAGGCCGAGTTCGAGTTCCACCGCGCGCACAACCAGTTCTCCGACAGCGCCAAGCTCGCCTGGATGCTGCAGAACACCACCCGCTACACCCCGCACGAGATGTACGCCTCCGACCCCGACTGGGGACTGGTGACCGCCGACCGCCACGACGAACTGATCGCCGCCTACCGCGCAGGCGATGCTGAAGCCGCCGCCGACTGCATCCGCCGCGAGTTCACCGACGGCGCCGACCGCCTCATCAAGCACCTGTCGCAGACCGGCATCTGGGACGACGCTGAGAGCAACCCCGTTTCCGACTCCTGACCAGCCGTTTTGCGCTCTCAGGAATCCATGGGTAGAGTCTGTTCTCGTTCGCCCCAAGCAATCCCCCATAGCTCAACGGCAGAGCACTCGACTGTTAATCGAGCGGTTATTGGTTCGAATCCAATTGGGGGAGCAAGTAGAAACCCGCTGCAATCGCAGCGGGTTTTCTGCTTTGTGCCGCCCGTCTCCCCCAGGCGATCGAGTAGACGCAGTCGAGCGCAGCGAGACCCGTCAGGTATCGAGATCAACGCACGCCGACCACGATCACCACTGATCATTCGGACGCACGATCCCCGCGGCGACAGCATTGGTAGATCCAGCATTCCACAGGCAATATGGCCTGGAGGGGAATTCCGCAGAGCGGACATGACACAGGGGGACGAAAGTGGCGCATATCGATCTCTACAAGGTATTCGGCCTCGACCGCCGAACGCATCCGGACGACGTGTGGCGCACGCTGACCGATCGTCTTCAGGGTGCCGACATCGCGGCCCGGCACCAGATCGAGACCGCCCGGGCGATCCTCTCCGACCCGACGCTGCGCGCGCAATACGATGCACGTCTGGCCGACCTCAGCGCACCGCCGCTGGATCCTGCAGCGCTCGACCGGATGGTCGCATCGCACGTACAAGCGACGCCTGAAGCGACGCTCGCCCCCGCGTCTGCGAGCTCCGGGGTGCCCGTGCCCGTTCTCGCGACGGTGGCGGTGCTGTTGGTGATTGCGGTAGGCGTGTTCGCCGCGGTGATGCTTCGCGACGGCGGCGAAGATCAGCCGGCGAATGCCGCAGCGTCGACCGCATCGAGTGAGCAGCCGACAGCACCCGCGCAGCCACCGCACCAACAGCCGGAACCGACACCCGAATCCGGACCGACCGCACCAGTCGATGGCGCGTACGTCGATGCCGGCGGACCTCGACCGCCCGGCGCCATTCCACTACCTACCTATGTGAGCCGCTACGGCAAAGTGAGCTCCGCGCACTTGCTGACCCCGACCGGAGGTATCGGCTGCGACTTCCAAGAAGCAGGCAGCGGCGGCAAGCAGGGACAGTGCGGAGTCCGGAAGTTCAACAGAGCGAGTAGTCCACTGGGCACCGAGAAGGTCGGCGGGAGCACCAAGGGCAAGTGGCTGTTCCAACTCGTCGGCGATCGAGTCGGCCAGCCCGTCGCCACAACCGGCACCACGGGTTGGATGAACCAGCCCGCGAACGACGGCTACCAGGTCCCACGCGTCGAGTACGGCAAGCAGTACTACTTCCAGGACTGGGTTGTTGCCTCCGAGGAGAACGGCCTGACTCTGTGGAACACCAAGACCGGCTCAGGCGTGTTCCTGTCCAACGAGCGCGTCGAGACCTTCGAAGGCCCCGGACGGTCGGCGCCGACGACAGGCACGAGCGGCGAAGGTATCGTTCTGGGGTCAGTTCAGTCGAACGGTCGCGGCTATGGCAATGCGCAACCGAGTGCCATCGACCTCGGTGGGGCCTCGTCGACGAGCATCATGACGGGAATTTCTTGGACCGACTGGGGTTCGGATCGCGCCACGGGAACAGGCGTGGGCACCTATCAGCCGCCAGACAAGTCAGGAATCTACAAAGAGTCGAATACCCCCGGCATAGTCGCGGCTTTCGCGCCGGGGATGTGCAGCGGCAAGCGTGCATACACGAAAATCGTCTACTATTTTCCCTCCAAAGGTCAGGGATTCGACGCGGCCAACGCAATTGACATCTGTACCGCTCGGTGAACCGCACGTGCGCAACAGATGCGGCACCAATCTGCCGGCCTGACGTCAGTCCCCGCGCACGACGTCGGGCACGAAGCCGTGCTGCACTCCCCACAGCACGGCTTGCGCTCGAGTGCTCACGCCGATGCGCCGGTAGCAGGTCCTGATGTAGGTCTTGACCGAGTTGATGGACAGACCGGTCCGGTCCACGATGTCCGCGTTGCTCCAGCCCTGCGTGATGAGTGCCAGTACCTCGGCCTCGCGTTGAGTCAGGCCTTCCTCACGCCCGGGCCAGTCTCCGGTACTGGACACCGCCGTCGCGGGCGCTCCTCGGAAGACCGTGGGCGACTCGCCGGCGGCGTGAATCTGTTCCAGCGCATCGACCAACTCCGACGCCGGAAGCTTCTTCGACAGCATGGCGTCGGCACCGCAGGCGAGTACCGCCGACAGATTCTCCTCCGAGACCTCCCAGGTGTACACCACGACCTTCCGCACACGACCGTTTCTGGTGAGCGAGGTGATGAGGTCGCGGTCCACCGGAGGATTGGCGAACGAGTCGTAGAGCGCGATGTCCACGTCAGCCCCGACCTCGTCGCTAGTCGACAGCGCCTCGACGCGCACCCGATCGGAATACCGCCGGAGCATCGTCGCCAAACCTCGAACAACCACGTCGTAGTCGTCGAGGAGCGCTACGCGAATAGGTCTCATACCTAACCGTATCTCCCGTGAACACACCCCTAGGGGTGAATTAATTCGCCCGGTCGGTCGATAGCGTCGACAGCACGCCATTGAACGGGCCTGTCTATCCCCGACGACAAAGGACAACAGCTGTGCAGAACACCCGGGCCGACGCCGGGCCGATCTCCCTCACCAGCCGACCGACGACCACCGAGATACCGTTCAACATAGGCCGCTTCTGGTACCACCGAGACGAGGATCGGTGGGAGTGGTCCGATCAACTCGCTCGCCTTCACGGGTACGACTCGGCGGCTTCGGTGATTCCGACGACCGATCTGTTGCTGAAGCACAAGCATCCCGAGGACAAGGAGCGCGTCGCCGCGTTGATCGATCGGGTCCGCAATGCGGGGGAACCATTCAGCAGTCAGCATCGCATCGTCGATGTGAAGGGCACAGTGGTCCCCGTCGTCGTGATCGCCGATATCCTGCACAGCCCGGACGGCAAGCGCCTTGGCACCTTCGGCTATTACGTCGCAGATTCGGGCGGCAGCGTCGGGCGGCGCGGCCGAACCAATCGGGTGCACATGGACATCGACGAGATGGTGCGACGGCGGGCGACGATCGAACGCGTCAAGGGCGCACTGATGCTCGCCTACCGGATCGATGAGCAGCAGGCCTTCGATCTGCTGGTCTGGCGCTCGCAGGAGACGAACATCAAGCTGTACGCCCTGGCCGCAGCTATCGAAACCCGACTCGTCGACGTCGACGTACCGTCGCGAGCACGATCAAGCTTGGACCGGATCCTGCTCACCGCCCACGAGGCCGCCGCCCACTGAATGCCGCGCGACCGTCAGAGAGTCGCTGCCTCCGCCGCCAGGCGGGACAGTGTGTCCTCGAGTTGCTGCTCGGTGATCAGCGGGAAGCCGACCTGCTGCAGAAGATCCTTGTCAGTGACCTTCGACCAGTCGTAGGTGTGCCGCACCAGCGTGCTGTCCGGCCCCTGGGACTCGAGTTCCCACAGCCACTCCCAACCGGGCGGCTCGGTTCCCGCGGGTGCAGTCTTCCAAGCCAGCAGCTTGTCCTTCGCGTACCCGGACACGTGATTGTCGGTCTGGTACTCGCCGCCCATGTGCGGCCCCTCCATGTTCATCGTGAAGACCTGGCCGACCTTCTGAATCCGGTCGGCGTGGTCGACGCCCCGAATGAAGCCGGAGCCGTCGAGCGACTGATGCCGCTCGGGGTTGCTCAGCACGGCGAAGACTCGATCGACCGATGCTTCGATGATTCGTTCCACTGTGACACTCGTTTGATCGCTCATGTCTCCAACGTGCCTAAGGTCCGAACACCTCGCAACCAACAAAGCGGGGCCGAACCGACTCATTCGTCGGCTCGGCCCCGCTTCGGGGCAGACGAGCTCTTAGACGCCTGCGGCCGCCGAGTTGACCTTCGAGCGCAGCGCGAACGCATTGACGACCTCGACCAGGCCCACGACCACCAGCATGAAGCCGGAGACCCAGGTCAGGGTCTCGACCGACGAGATCGGCCAGATGATCAGCACGCCGCCGGCGATGACGGTGATGATGCCGGTGAAGATGCCCCAGCCGCGACCGGGAAGTCCGCTGGCCGAGTCCATGAACACCGCCAGCTCCGCGACGCCGCGGAAGATCCAGCCGATGCCGACCCAGAGAGCCAGCAGGATCACGGCGCTCTCGATGTTCCGGAACGCGACGAAGGCGAGCAGGATCGAGATCGCGCCTGAGACGAACGACAGGAAGCGCCACCAGCCGTGCGCGTGGGTCACGCCGAAGGTCGACGCAATCTGAAAGACACCCGAGACCAGCAGGTAGATGCCGAACAGAATGGCGACGACGAGCAGCGTCGCGACGGGCCACAGCAGCACGATCACGCCGAGGATCACCGACGCGATACCGATGCCGAGCAGGCTCTTCCACGTGCGGTGAGCGATGTCGGTGATCGCGTCCCGCGCCGCCGAAGACAAGGGGTCATTGATTGTCATGAAGTGATCGACCTTTCATGTCGATTGCTACAGGATCGACCCGGCGATACCGGACGGTTGCACGGAACCCGACGAATCGATCGGAACAGGAGAATCGTATCGTGCGCAGGTGACGCCCGCCGCGCTGTCTCCGACGTGCGCTAGCGTGGAGGGATCATGACGTCACGAATGCAGGGGACTTCCGGCGCTCACCGCGCCACAGGCAGATGACCGCGCCTCGCAGCCGATCCACCGGATCGGCCATCCTCACATTCCTTTGGCGCAGTCTTGATGCGTCCCAAACTGATTGGTCTCAGTCATGAAGCAGTACACCCAGCAGCAGATCCTCGACGCCTTCCACGGCGCCACCCGCAGCGAGTTGAAGAAGGTCACGTTCCCGCTCGAGTTCGACGATGTCGACTTCTCTCGCCTCGAGTACTACGGCTGGCGCGACCGCAAGATGCCGCGGCGCGCCTACATCGCGATGGAGCACGGCGACGGCCTCGTCGCGCTCATCCTGAATCGGGCCGACGCGAAGCCGTCGCGGCGTGCCATGTGTGCGTGGTGCCGCGACGTCGAACTCACCGAGGAGGCCGTGATGTACACGGCCAAACGTGGCGGGGCCCAGGGCAGGCGCGGCGACACCCTGGGCACGCTGGTGTGCTCCGGCTTCAACTGCTCCAAGCACGCGCGCAAGCTGCCGCCCGCGTATCACAAGGGCACCGATCTGGATGCCATCCGCGCAGAGCAACTGGCGGGCCTGCGTCACCGCGTGTCGTCGTTCATCGCCGAAGTGCTGTCGACCGAGGACCAGACAGCAGCGGACTAGCCGACAGCCTCGACGAGTTCGGCGTCCGCGGTCGCGTCGGCGGCGGCTTTCGCCGCACGACGACCAGCCCGCGTGGCGCCGAGCGTCGAAGCGCTCCGGCCGTAGCCGACCAGGAACAGGCCGGGGGCTTTGACGACGCTGACGTCGTCGTCGGCCATCAGCACGCCACCTGTGCGCTCGCGAATGCCGAGACCTGCGAGATGCCCGATCGACGCTCGGAATCCCGTGGCCCAGATGATGGCGTCGACCGATTCCCTTGATCCGTCGGCGAATTCGACACCGTCGGTGACGAGTCTGCCGATCGGCCCGCGCGAGGCGAGCACACCGTCGTCGATCAGCGGCGCGAAGCGCGAGGTGCGTGGCAGTCCCGTCGCGGCGACCACGCTGAGCGGTCGCAGTCCCGCTCGGGTCCGCTCGGCGACGGACTCCTCCACCGCGCGTCCCCAGTCGGTGTCGAACGGAATGTCGCGCCACCGCGGCGGGGTCCGCGTCGACCAGATCGGCGTCGCGCCGGCCTCGTGGAGAAGAAGGACGAACTCGACAGCGGAGATCCCACCGCCGACCACGAGGACCCGCTGCCCGGCGAAATCGCTCGGCTCCGGAAAGTCTCGGGTGGTCAGTTGGCGGCCGTCGAAACGGCCCGGGTACCAGGGAACGTAGGGGTGGTCCCAGGTTCCGGTGCCGCTGATGACGGCACCCGCCCGGTACGTGCGGACCCCTCCGTCGGGGCGTTCGGCGCGGACCAGGAAGCGTTGGTCGGCGTCACGCTCCACCGA
This sequence comes from Gordonia sp. (in: high G+C Gram-positive bacteria), assembly GCF_012515855.1. Lineage (GTDB taxonomy): Bacteria > Actinomycetota > Actinomycetes > Mycobacteriales > Mycobacteriaceae > Gordonia. The sequence goes on along the minus strand of NZ_JAAYXO010000193.1, from coordinate 5,769 downwards.
TGTCACGCGCCAGGGGCGGGCGACGCGCAGCCCTCGCTCCTGCTCGTACCCGCCGTAGTACCGCTTCACCACTTCGCGCGCCGGCTCATCGGGGTCGGCCTCCGGCAACCGCGAGCCGGGAAGGTCGTAGACGCCGTTCACCAGGCTGAAGGTCAGGGCATCCCAGCGGTGACTCCACGCACCGCCCGGGGTGGGGTTCGCATCGAGCACCTCGAAGTCCTCCCCCGCGATCAGCCCTTCGCGCTGAAGGTAGTACGCCGCCGACAGACCTGCCTGTCCGGCGCCGATCACCAGCACGCGACGATCGATCACCTCCGACGGCTCACCGGTCAGGATCTCCGCCGCCGCACTTCCCACAACGTCCATGTTCATGAGCAACCCGCAGACCCGCCGCAATGTTCCACGCGAATCTGCTCCGTCACACGTGAGTGCCGATTGCGGGGTGTCGCGTCGTACCCGTCCCTACGCGACCGCCAGTGCGTCGACCGGTGCCACCGACACCGCTCGCCGACTGGGCGGCAGTGAGGCCACGACCACCAGCGCGGCCGTCCCGAGGACGATCGCCGCAAGGGCGCCGAGCGGCAGTCCGACCGGGAAGCCGGGCGTCATCGCGCCGATCAGCGACTGGCTGCCGACGGCGCCGAACAGGGTGCCGAGGAGCAAGCCGCCGAGTACCGCGGTGCCCGAGAGTGCCACGGACTCAAGGGTGATGGTGCTTTGTACCTGCTTGGCGGTGAAGCCCATCGCCCGCAGCATCCCGATCTCGCGCGTTCGCCCGATCACGGTCAGCGACATGGTCGAGACGAAGCCGACGGCGGCGATGATCACCGAGATCACGATCAAGCCGACCAGCACCCAGGTCATCATCGTCATCACCTGGCGGTTCTCCTCGAGCTCCTCCGGACTCATGTCCCACCGATCCAGCGATTCGGTCAGCGAGGTCATGCCCGCGACCACCGTCACGATCAGCGTGACGCCGATGAACAGGCCGATAGTCGACCGGGTGGTCCGTGCCTTGTCGGCGACGGCGTTCTTTCTCGCCAGCAATGCCTGCGGGCTCCCACCGAGCAGTCGACCCAGGCCGGCCACCATCGCAGGCACCACAGACTGCGCGCCGACCAACAGCCCGACGGCTGTCAGCGCCGCTCCGAAGAACGCCACGAAGAAGCCGGCCACCTCGCCGCGCTCCCCGAGGACCGCCGCCGCCATCAGCAGCAGCGCACCGAAACCTGCCAGCGTGACGGCCGCCAGATTCTTCAGCCACCGGAACGAGTTCGTCGCGCCGAGCACCGGCGCACCTGACAACGTCTTGCGCGAACCGATCAGCGTCGCAATCACCGCGACACCCACCACGATCGCCGCGGCCACCACGGTGATCGGTGGCAGGTAGCTGTAGCGGATGTCGGGGAGCACGCCGCGCGAGACCATCGCCACCCGCGCGATGTCGGCGATCGCCACGCCGATCACCGTGCCGGCCGCGGCACCGACGACGGCCGTCTTCGCGACGCCGCGGGTGAGGCTGGACCGCAGTTGCTGCGAGCTCGCCCCGACCAGACGAAGCAGCGCGAGCTGGCGCGAACGCCCCGCGATCACCGTGTCGACGCCGTTGCTGATCACCACCGCGGCCACGAAGAGCGCGATCAGGATGAAGACCGAGGAGACGGCTCCAAGCAGGACGCTCATTCCGCCATCGGTCCGATCCCCGGCCCGGCCGATGAAGTCACTGGCGGTCAGGAGGATTCCCGCGTACGCCGCCGACAACGCGCACACCACACCGACGGTCGAGAGCTCACGCAGCGAACCGACCGTCAGCCGGTAATCGGTCGCCTTCATGTTCCCGGTCATGCCGCGGCCCCCTGCAGGTTGATGAGGAGGTCGGAGATCTGGCGCGGATCCAGTCCGCGGTACTCGCCGACAATCCTGCCGTCGGCCAACACCAGGATCCGGTCGGCGTACGACGCCGCGACCGGATCGTGCGTCACCATCGCGATTCCCTGCCCGTACTCACGTGCGGCCGTGGTCAGCAGCGTCAGCACCTCGCGACTGGTCCGGGTGTCGAGGGCTCCGGTCGGCTCGTCGGCCAGGATGATGGTCGGCTTGCCCGCGAGCGCCCGGACGATCGCGACGCGCTGCTGCTGGCCGCCGGACAACTGCGCGGGTAGATGGTCGAGCCGGTCGCGCAGCCCCAGCGAACCGACGAGATGGGCGATCCACGCCTGCTGCTCGGCGGTCGGCTTCCGCCCGGCAAGGACGAACGGCAGTCGGATGTTCTCGTCCGCGGTCAACGTCGGAATCAGGTTGAACGCTTGGAACACGAATCCGATCCCGGTGCGGCGCAGAATGGTTCGCGCGGTGTCGCTCAACCCGACGATCGGCGTCTCGCCCAACCAGATCTGTCCGGACGTCACCTCGTCCAGGCCCGCCATCACGTTCATCAACGTCGATTTGCCCGAGCCCGACGGCCCCATGATCGCGGTGAACTCACGACGGCGAATCTCCACCGACACATCGCGCAGGGCGTGGACGGGGTTTCCGGGATCACCGTAACTGCGCGTCACGTGGCGCATCACGACGGCGGGTCTGCTGGTCTGCTCAATTGCGTTCATGTCTAGAAACGCTATGGCTCCGACCATGCCTTACGCGTCGGCCTGGAGTCGGAATCGACGTACGTCGGACGACTGGTCTGAGCGTCATCCCTGCGATGTAGGGCGAGCCTCAGACCAGACCGTGCTCGTACGCGTACACCACGAGTTGTACCCGGTCGCGCAGCGCCAGTTTGGCGAGCACGCGGGAGATATGCGTCTTGACCGTCGCCTCCGAGAGGAACTCGGCCGCTGCGATCTCCGCGTTCGACAGCCCTTTCGCGGCCTGCTGCAGAATCTCGCGCTCACGGGACGTCAGCGCGCCGTACTCCGGCCCCGGCTCCGAGCCGCGCACCCCGTGCCGCTCGAACAACTGTCGCGTGGCCGACGCCGCGACCACCTGCCCGCCGTCCACTACCGCCCGCACGGACGCGAGCAGGAAATCCGGCTGGGCGTCCTTGAGCACGAAGCCGCTCGCGCCCGCTTCGATGGCCCGTGCGGCGGCCTCGTCGACGTCGAAGGTCGTCAATACCAAGACCTTCGGCGCGGCGTCGCCGAACTCGGCGAGGAGTTGCCTCGTCGCCGTGATGCCGTCGATCCCCGGCATGCGAACGTCCATCAGAATGAGGTCCGGGGCAGCGTCGCGAACCATCTGCGCCAGGTTCAGCGCCGACGATTCCTGCGCCACCACTTCAACGTCGGTCTGGCTCGACAAGATCATGGCGATCCCGCCTCGGAACAGCGGTTGGTCGTCGACCAACGCGACGCGGATCATGAGAATCCTTCCGGGCGTGCGGGAATCAGCAGTTCAACTTGCCAGCCGTCGTCGGTGGCAGCGCTGGTCAGCGTACCGCCGGTCAGTTCGGCGCGCTCCACCATGCCTCGGATCCCGTGTCCCGCCCCGCCCGGAGCGAGCGGACTGTCGGACCTGGCGTTGTGCACGGTCAGTCGGCACCCGTCGGTCCAGTCCTGCTGCACATCGACCGTGCGCGCGAGGTCGCCGTACTTGAGGGCGTTGGTCAACGCCTCGGTGAGCACCGCGAAGGCGACCCGGACGGCCAGCGGCGACGCCGCGTCCTCGTCGCCCACCTGGGTGGACTGCAGGGTCATGCCGGCCGCCCGCATGCGCGCGTACAGCTGATCGCGGTCGGTCCGGGCATGGTCGGCGGTCGACTCGGTGGATCGGAGCTCCTCCAGTACGCCGCGCACGTCGGCCAGCGCCTCGCGCGCGGTGTCGGCGATCGTGCCGAGGGCCAGTTTCGCTTCGTCCGGATCGACGTCGAGGATCAACCGGGCGCCTTCGGCCTGTGCCACGACCACCGCGAGCGAATGCGCGACCAGGTCGTGCATGTCGCGGGCCAGGCTCGAGCGCTGCGCCTGCTCGTCGTAGAGGTCCAGGAGCCGACGCCGCTCCAGTTCGGAGATCTGCTCGGCGATGCGAGCCTGCTCAACGCTCTGCCGTTGCCTGCGGATGAAGCCGACCGTCCAACCGCCGACCAGGAGCACCGCGATGCCGATGAAGGTGATCACGTAGTCCGACAGGCTCCTGCCCGTCGTGACCTCGTCGACGCCGGGTGCCCGCAAGTACACCCAGGCCGCAAGCAATGATCCGACCAGGGCGACCACCAGCGCCGTCCGGCGGACGCGGAAGTCCGGGTGATTGCCCGTCGTGTAATAGAGCACCGCGTACAGCAGGCTCGGCCCCGGAGCGACGTCGAAGGTGATCACCTGAATCAGCGCCGACACCAGTGCCAACAGCATCATCAGCGACGGCGCCGAACGTCGCACCATGACCGCCACGCCGACCAACGCGCTCACGACCGTCGCAGTCGCGCCCAGACCGGCCGATGCCCCGACCATGAAGACGGTCGAGAGCAGACCGACCACAGCGTCGCCGATCGCCGACCGCCGCGACAGCCCAGGGAAAGCGAGCGGGTCGACGACACGATGCTTGCCGATCATCATCATTCCCCTACCGTGCCACGTCGCCGCGGCCATAGCCCGAACAGCCGGATTCACCAACCAGAACCGGAGCATTCGTCACATAACTTAGGTTTCTCTCAGAAATGACATATGCTTGCGACGCATATTTCGTGAGGTCCACATCACATGTGGCGCAGAGTGTTTGGGAGACGACCATGGGCATCCACCGCCGTTCCATCAAACGGACCAAAGCGGCCCGCGCCGCGACGACCGTCGGGGCCCTGGCCGCGACCGCGAGCATCGCGCTTACCAGTCCGGGCATCGCGAACGCCGCGGCCCCCGACCACGGCCAGGTGACCAGCGACCTCTCGCACGCTCTCGACAACTTCCTGAACGCCACCAATCAGGGCAACAACGGGATCTGGAACCCGATCGCCGGGCAGACCGGCGGACTGCTGCCGATCATCAACAGCGAGTTCCGCAAGGACGATCTCACCGATCTCAGGGACATCACCGCCATCACCGCGGCCCTCCGCGACATGTTCGACATGGACTTCCCCTGGACCACCACGCCGGGATTGATCCCCAGCATCGTGCTCCCGGGCGGGCAGACCATCGACGTGCAGTCGTTGCTGCCCCAGAGCATGCCCGGACAGGCGCTGGTCACCAACGCTGCCGATCTGATCGACGGCCTCCTCGGTCTCGGGATCGGCTCGTTCGTTCCCGGCCTCCCCGCGCTCCCCGGACTGTCGGACGTGACGCTGGGCGACCTGATCGGCAACGCTCCCCTGCCTCCGCTCGGCGATCTCATCAAGGGGCTCGAGTTTACCCACAGCCAGTTCAACAGCGACTTCGCGTGGGGACCGATCGCCTCGGGCGAGACCAAGATTCAGAACAACTTCCTGCAGACCCCGGCCGAGCTCATCCTCGACCTCACGACCGTGCCGGCGCTCGACGAGCCGCTCCTCGACCTGTTGCCCGATCTCTTTCCCGGCATCGATCTCGGCGCGATTCCCGGTCTCGACACCAGCATCAACGACATCCTCGGCACTTCTCTCGACCCGTCGAACGTCAATCTCAGCGATCTGCTCGGCGGCCAGGAACTCCCCAGCGCCACCGTCTGGGTTCCGCAGGGCAGCGGCAAGTACAACTTCCTCGGCGCCTCGACGGGCTGGTGGGCCGCGGCCCCGACGGCCGACCTCGCGATTCCCGCGATCCTCGGTGCCACCGACCCGTTCGACCTGACGATCTCGATCCCCATCAC
>NZ_JAAYXO010000031.1 GCF_012515855.1 Gordonia sp. (in: high G+C Gram-positive bacteria) | reverse complement strand
GTCTCGACCACCAGCCCGTAGTCGTTGCCGAACGCCGACCGCAGTCGCTGGTCGACGTTGGTGAGTCCGACGTGCGCGCCGTCGGACTCCTTGCTCCCCGCCGGACTCAGGGCGTCGATCGCGCCGGAGCGGAGGAGCTCGGGATCCATCCCGACGCCGTCGTCCTCCACGCTCAGCAGGCAGTCGGGGCCCACGTTGCGCGCGACGATCGAGATGGTGCCGTTCTTGCGGCCCGCCATACCGTGGCGGACGGCGTTCTCGACCAGTGGCTGCAGTGCGAGGAAGGGCACGACGACGCCGAGGAGTTCGGGCGCCACCTGGAGTTTCACCGTCAAACCGGGGCCGAAGCGCGCCCGTTCGAGGGTGAGATAGCGGTCGATGTTCCGCAACTCGTCGGCCAGCACGGTGTACTCGCCTGCGGCGCGGAACGAATAGCGGGTGAAATCGGCGAAGTCGAGGATCAGTTCGCGCGCCCGGTCGGGGTCGGTGCGAACGAACGACGCGATGGTGTTGAGGGCGTTGTAGATGAAGTGCGGGCTGATCTGGGCGCGCAGCGCGAGGACCTCGGCGCGGTCGAGTCGGGCCCGCGAGGCGTCGAGTTCGGCCAACTGCAACTGGCTCGCCGCGTAGCGCGCGACCTCGGTGATCGCCCCGACCCGACCCGGACCGGGGTCAGTCATCGAGGCGACCACCAGGACCCCGGCGCTGATGTCGTCGGTCATCAAGGGGGCGGCCAGCAGATTGCGGGTGGGGCCGACGCCGCCGGCCGGGTCGCGCTGGGTGGCATGCCTGCCGTCGGCCAGGGCGGTCGCGGCGAGGGCGGCGGCCGCGGTGCGCATCGGCGGCGTCCAGAGGTAGGGGTCGCCGTCGTACACCAGCAGGTCGCCGTCCGCGCCGTAGAGGGCGAGCCCGTCGGCGCCGGTCAGGGCGCGCAGGGGGCCGGCGGCCTCGGCGGCCGAGTCCTCGGTGAGGCCGCGGCGCAGCGGCTTGGCGGCCAGGGCCGCGGTGTGCAGGGTGTCGTGGACCGCGCGCTCGTGCGGCGTGCTGACCACGCGCCGGGTCCGCAGGGCCACCACGATCAGCACGATGGCCAGAGCGGTGCCGAGGACGGCGATGGCGATCAACTCACCCGACATGCGACCCATCCCAACCGCGCCTGACCACGGCTCGACGATAGCGTCACCGGCGGTGTCGCACCGGTGAACACCCTTACGGGGAGGGTTCGCGTGCTGTTCGCCGATGCGTCGTCACCCGTTCAGCAGTGGCTGCTGGGATCTGCAGGCATGAGACCTGAACGGACGACATCGCACCGATTCCAGAACGCAGGCAGGCGGAAGGCGGGCGCCGTCGCGGTCGCGACCGCGGTGGGCGTCGCCGCACTGTTGAGTGCGTGCGGCGGACAAGACGGCGCAGGTGCCGGGGTGGACGGCGACGCGGCGGTGAGCGTCGAGATCTCCCGCGGCGCCGACGGCGACCTCACCGTCAACGGTGGCGCCCGCAGGCTGTCGGAGGACCAGACGCAGCTGATCGCCGATTCGATCCAGTCCTCGGGCGCCAAGAACGTGATCCTGGTGATCGGCGACGGGACCGCCAACCAGGAACTCACCCTGGCCCGCAATTACGAGTGGGGTGCCGCCGGTCAGATTCCGGGCATCGACCAACTGCCGCTGACCGGGGACTACAGCACGTACGCGCTCGACAAAGACAGCGGAAAGCCCGACTTCACCACTGACTCCGCCGCGTCCGGCACCGCGTGGGCCACCGGGACCAAGACCTACAACGGTGCGGTCGGAGTCGACGTCACGGGTGCTCCCCAGCGCACGATCCTCGAGATCGCTCGCGCCAACGGACTCCGCACCGGCAACGTGACCACCACTGAACTGCAGGACGCGACGCCTGCGGTGCAGGTGGCGCACGTGTCGCAGCGCAAGTGCTACGGCCCGGAGGAGACGGCCGAGAAGTGCCCCGAGAACGCCCTCGAGAACGGCGGTGCGGGGTCGATCACCGAGCAGTTGCTGGCCGCCCGCGCCGACGTGACCCTCGGCGGCGGCTGGGAGACCTTCGCACAGACCGCGACCGCCGGAGACTACCGCGGCAAGACGCTCGAAGCGCAGGCCAAGGAACGCGGCTACCGCATCGTCCGCTCCGCCGACGAACTGGCCGACGTCGACAAGGCCGATCAGGAGCAGCCGCTGCTCGGCGTCTTCGCCGACGGCAACCTGCCGCGCATCTGGGGCGAGCAGACCGCCGTCGTCGACGGCAACAAGCAGCCCGGTGTCCGGTGCGGCCCGAACGCCGAGTTCACCGCGACCACCCCGAAGCTCGGCGACATGACCCGCAAGGCCATCGAACTGCTCGACGACGGCACCGACGCCGGCTTCTTTCTGCAGGTGGAGTCCGGTTCGGTCGACAAGGCCAACCACGACGCCGATCCCTGCGGTCAGATCGGGGAGACCGTCCAGCTGTCGGACGCGGTGACGCAGGCGCTCGATTTCGCCAAGAAGCAGAAGGACACTTTGGTGATCGTCACCGGCGACCACGCGCACACCAGCCAGATCGTCGAAGCCGATCCCGAGGTGAGTCTTCCCGGACTGTCGAAGGTGCTGATCGGTCGCGACGGTGAACCCATCGCCGTCAGCTACGGAACCTCACTGGAAGCGGGCGAGGAGCAGCACACCGGCGGGCAGGTGCGCATCGCCGCCTACGGTCCGGGCGCGGCCAACGTCGTGGGCCTCACCGACCAGACCGACCCCTTCTTCATCATCACCGAGCAACTGGGACTGGATCGGGACAAGAAGTAGGGAGAATCTGACGACGCGACTGTGGGGGCTGAGAACGGTGATGACCTGCTCTTTGGGGCGTCGCGGAGGGTGTTGGAACCTGCGGTCCCAACCTTGCACTCTCTGCCGCCGAGTGCTAAAACGGAGATTGGCACTCGCGGCGTGCGAGTGCTAGGTCGGAACGATGAGATCGGTCCAACAGACACCCCGGTCGTCCGTCGCGGGCATCCGAGTCCGGCCCAGAAGACTTTAGTGTCACCCCCTACCGGAGGATCACTTACCAATGGCAAAGCAGATTGCTTTCGACGAAGAGGCCCGTCGCGGACTCGAGCGCGGCCTGAACAGCCTCGCCGACACCGTCAAGGTCACCCTCGGACCCAAGGGCCGCAACGTGGTCCTGGAGAAGAAGTGGGGCGCCCCGACGATCACCAACGATGGTGTTTCCATCGCCAAGGAGATCGAGCTCGAGGACCCGTACGAGAAGATCGGCGCAGAGCTGGTCAAGGAAGTCGCCAAGAAGACTGACGACATCGCAGGCGACGGCACCACCACCGCCACCGTGCTGGCGCAGGCGCTGGTCCGCGAGGGCCTCCGCAACGTCGCTGCCGGCGCGAACCCGCTGGGCCTCAAGCGCGGCATCGAGAAGGCTGTCGCAGCCGTCACCGAGTCGCTGCTGAAGTCGGCCAAGGAGGTCGAGACCAAGGAGCAGATCGCTTCGACCGCCGGTATCTCGGCAGGCGACCAGACCATCGGCGACCTGATCGCCGAGGCCATGGACAAGGTCGGCAACGAGGGTGTCATCACCGTCGAAGAGGCTCAGACCTTCGGTCTGCAGCTGGAGCTCACCGAGGGCATGCGCTTCGACAAGGGCTACATCTCGGGCTACTTCGTCACCGACGCCGACCGCCAGGAAGCCGTCCTCGAGGATCCGTACATCCTGCTCGTCTCGGGCAAGATCGCGACCATCAAGGACCTCCTGCCGCTGCTGGAGAAGGTCATCCAGTCGGGCAAGCCGCTGGTGATCGTCGCTGAGGACGTCGAGGGCGAGGCTCTCTCGACCCTGATCGTCAACAAGCTCAAGGGCACCTTCAAGTCCGTCGCCGTCAAGGCACCGGGCTTCGGTGACCGCCGCAAGGCCATGCTGGCCGACATCGCCATCCTCACCGGTGGCGAGGTCATCAGCGAAGAGGTCGGCCTCTCGCTCGAGACCGCAGGCCTGGAGCTGCTCGGCACCGCGCGCAAGGTCGTCGTCACCAAGGACGAGACCACCATCGTCGACGGTGCAGGCGACGCTGACGCGATCGCCGGTCGCGTTGCGCAGATCCGCAGCGAGATCGAGAACAGCGACAGCGACTACGACCGCGAGAAGCTGCAGGAGCGCCTGGCCAAGCTGGCCGGCGGCGTGGCCGTCATCAAGGCCGGCGCTGCCACCGAGGTTGAGCTCAAGGAGCGCAAGCACCGTATCGAGGACGCCGTCCGCAACGCGAAGGCTGCCGTCGAAGAGGGCATCGTCGCCGGCGGTGGCGTGGCCCTGCTGCAGTCGGAGCCTGCCATCGAGGCACTGACCCTCGAAGGCGACGAGGCCACCGGCGCCAACATCGTGCGCGTCGCCCTGGAGGCTCCGGCCAAGCAGATCGCCGTCAACGCGGGCCTCGAGCCCGGCGTCGTCGCCGACAAGGTCCGCAACTCGCCCGTCGGCACCGGCCTGAACGCCGCTACCAACGTGTACGAGGACCTGCTGGCTGCCGGCATCAACGACCCGGTGAAGGTCACCCGCTCGGCGCTGCAGAACGCAGCCTCGATCGCGGCTCTGTTCCTCACCACCGAGGCCGTCGTCGCCGACAAGCCCGAGAAGGCTGCTCCGGCCATGCCGGGCGCCGACGAGATGGGCGGCATGGGCTTCTGATCCTCACCGATCACGAACCCTGCGACATCCGCAGAACCACCGAAGGCCGGTCACCCGCAAGGGCGACCGGCCTTCGGCCTTTCCGCACCCGATAGATTCGGGTGCACATCGGCAGTGGGGGAGTTCGAACAATGCAACCGTGGATGCCCGGTCCGCGCGAAGCCCGAGGGCTCGCGGTGGGCGCCTATTTTCTGGCGGGGGAGGATCTCGGCTGGGTCGCTGGAATCGCCGCTGCGGGAACCGTCCGCGCCCTTCGGCGGGAACTCAGATCGGTGTGGCAGATCGCGGGCGTCGTCGACGGGCAAGCGCTGTGGGCGGCCGGCGAGCGCGAGGCCGTCGATTCGCTGGTGATGGATCCGATCCTGCACCAGGTGAGCGGTCTGTCGGCCGCCGCCGTGCATCCGGGAACGCCGGCTGCCGCCATCGCCGCCGTGACCCGACTGCCCGTCGACATCGGCGTGCCGCCCGCGGCGTTGCCGCGCACGGTGGTCGCCTGGGATCTCGCTCGCCGCGTCCAGTTGGTCAGGCAGTGCGTCGCGGCGGGCTATGCGGTCGAGGAGGAGGCCTGGATGGTGGTCGCCTCACTCGGCGATCACGCGGCTGCGGCGTACGCCGACTGGGGCGAGTTCGCCCGGGGCTTCGAGATCGGGCGTGCACTCCACATGTCCGTCGGCCGCTCGGTGGGACGCGGCGACGCGAGCCGGTCCATCGCCCACACCCGGCCGTACCTGACGGCGCTGTTGACGGCGCCGGGGAGCCCCTGGACCAGCGTTCCGCTGCGCAGCGACGGCGCCTGATCGCAGTGTCGACCGTCGCCGCGCGTCACCGACGGTCGAGCAGCCCCAGCATCGCGTAGGCGGCCACCTTGGCGCCGTGCGGGACGGCGGTCAGGTCGACGACATAGTTCGGGTTGTGCGGAGTGAACGGGAACTCCTCGCCGCGTGCCACGGCTGAGGCGTAGACGTCCGGGTCGGCGATGCCGACCAGCAGGTAGTTGAACGGCATGTCGGGGTACGGGCCCTTCAGCAGCTGCACGTCTTCCGAACCGGTGGCGCGGGGGAGATCGGTGACGATGTTCGCCTCACCGAGCACCTGTCCGAGTGAGACGGCCATCTGCTCGGCCAGCTCGACGTCGTTGACCAGGGGCGACGATCCGCCCTTCATGATGATCTCCGGGAGCCGGTCCTCGGGCATGCCGTACGTGCGCGCGATCCCCTCGGACACCGACTTGACGGCGCTCAGCATGATCTCCCGGACCTCGGGGTCGTACCAGCGCAGATTGGCCTTGACCAGGGCTTCGGCCGGGATGACGTTGTTGTCGGCTCCGGCCTGAATGGAGCCGACGGTGAGGACGGCGGTCTGCTGGGGGTCGATCATGCGCGACACGATGCTCTGGAACTCGACCACCGCCATCGCGGCCATCAGCACCGGATCCTTGGCGCGGTGCGGCATCGAGCCGTGCCCGCCGACGCCGTGGAACAGGATGTCGACCTGATCGGTGCCCGCCATGCGAGGTCCGGGCGACGAGACCACCACGCCGACCGGGCCGGGTGCGGTGTGCATGCCGATGAACACGTCGGGCTTCGGGATGAAGTTGTAGAGGCCGTCGTCGACCATCGCCTTGGCGCCGGTGATCGGCTCCTCCGCGGGCTGTCCGATCAGCACGAGCGTGCCCGACCACCGGTCCTTCAACGAGACCAGCGCATGGGCCATTCCGAGCATCCACGTGACATGGGCGTCGTGGCCGCACATGTGCGCCACCGGCACTTCGGTGCCGTCGTCGCGGACCACCCGGACGTCGCTGGCGTAGTCGAGACCGGTCTCCTCCTCGATGGCGTTGGCGTCCATGTCGGCGCGGTACATCACCACCGGACCCGGACCGTTGCGGTAGATGGCCGCGATGCCGGTGGTGCCGATGCCCTTGGTGATGTCGAAGCCGAGGTTCTGCAGGGCCAGTTCCACGATGCGCGCGGTCCGCACCTCCATGAACCCGAGTTCCGGATTGCGGTGGATGTCTTTGAAGATGTCCACCAGCCGCTCGGTGTCGGCGGTGATGATGCGGTCGACGTCGGCGATCAGGTCGGCGGGCAGCGGGTCTGTGGCGGGCTGAGCTGCGGGTGCTTCTGGGAGGGTGCTCACACCGCCCATGGTATCGACCAGCCGTTCGTTCGGCGGGGCATAAGGTGCACACATGACCGAACAGCCCGCGCGTACTCCCGGCGCCCCGAGTTCCATCGACGTCCTCCCCAATCTCCGCGACCTCGGCGGCTGGGTCGGCGCCGACGGCCGTCCCGTCCGATACGGCCTGCTCTTCCGCTCCACGGACTTCCGATCGCTGGGCGACGACGGAACGCTGATCGGCAAGGTCGCCGATTCGCTCGATCTGCGGACGGTCTACGACTTCCGGTCGGCGGCCGAGACCACGGCGATGCCCGATCCCAAGTGGCACGACGTCGCCGAGGTGCACCTGGACATCCTGGCCGACAGTGAGATGGCGGTGCCCGCCAACCTCGCGACCGTGTTGACCGATCCCGCCGCGATCGGCGAGTTCAACAAGTACCTCGCGGGCGACGGCGTCGGTGACCTCATGGCGACCACCTACCGGGGGTTCGTCAACACCGGCAGTGCGCGCGAGGGTTACTCGCGCTTCTACCGCGGCCTGCTCGGCGAGGACCGCTCGCCGTCGCTGTTCCACTGCACCACGGGCAAGGACCGCACCGGCTGGGCCGCGGCCTCGTTCCTGTCGCTGATGGGCGTCTCACGCGACGACGTCTTCCACGACTACCTGCTCACCAACGACCGCCTGGTACCGGCGCTGGCGCCGGTCTTCGCGAAGTTCGAGGAGGCGGGTGGCGATCCCGATCTGCTGAACGAGGTCCTCGGCGTCCGCGCCGCGTACTTGGAGGCGGCGTTCGACGAGGTCGACTCGCTGCACGGGTCGATCGAGGCGTACTTCGCCGACGGTCTCAAGCTCGATGCCACCGCGCAGCAGGGGCTGCGTGAGCGCTTCCTCGACTCCTGACGTCGATCGACTCCTGACATGCCCGTCGATCAGCGCTCTCCGCGCGTGGCGATGGTTCGCTGCGCGGCGGACCTGATCGCTCGCAACGGTGTCGCCGGGACCTCGCTCGGCGATGTCCTCGCGGCCTCGGGCGCGGCCCGCGGATCGGTGTATCACCACTTCCCCGGTGGACGGGGGCAGTTGATGGACGAGGCAGTGCGGTACGCGGGCGAAGAGTTGGGCGCCGAACTCCATCGGGCGCGCAGCCTGCCCCTGCCGGCAGCGCTCGCGGCGATCGCGGAGATCTGGCGCTCACGGCTCATCGCGAGCGACTATGCCGCGGGCTGCCCGATCGGCGCGGGCGCGCAGGCGGGCGGCACCGATCCCGACGCGGCAGCGGCCGGACGGGAGGTGTTCCTGCAGTGGGATCACCTCCTCTCGGCCCGGCTGCGCGAGGACGGCTTCGACGACCGTCACGCCGACGACCTCGCCGAGACCATCCTGGCGTCGATGCAGGGTGCGGTCGTGCTGTGCCGCGCGCGGCACAGCATCGAACCGCTCGATCGGGCCGTCGCGCATCTGCAGGCACTGACCGAGCGTCGCGCCGCAGCGTCCGACGGTGAGCCGACGAGCGAGGAATCGGGAGGGGAAATCGGCGGCGAGCAGATAGTCGGGTAGGGCGCTGGGGTAGGTTCTCTCCATGGCTGTCTCTGCATCAACCGAATTCGACGTCAACGCGCCGGCATCGCTGGTCATGGAAATTCTGCTCGACATCGAGTCGCTCCCTGACTGGTCGGGCCCGCACAAGTCGGCGAAGATCGTCACCACGGACGCCGAGGGTCGTCCCGATCGCGTCGAGGTGGCAGTCAGTGCCGTCGGCATGACCGACAACCAGACCCTCGACTACACCTGGACCGACACCGTCTGCAGTTGGACCCTCGTCGAGAGCGACCAGCTGAGCCTGCAGCAGGGCACCTACACCCTGACGGAGAACGGCGGCAAGACCCACGTGCAGTTCGACCTCACCGTCGACCTCAAGATCAAGCTGCCCGGCCTGATCATCAAGCGGGCCCAGAAGATGGCCGTCGACACCGCGAAGAAGGGGCTGACCGACGAGGTCAAGCGCCGTAGCTGATCGGAAACCATCCCACGTCCGACCCCGCCGACGCACCTGCGTCGGCGGGGTCGTTTCCTGTCCTCGACCTCGGGTTTCGTCGACGAATCACAACGTTGGGATTCTGTTCGGTCACGAACGTTTCAGCACCTGTCGCGGCGGTCCCTTCCGGGAGTACGCTGACAGCGCATCGTGCGCCCGACGCCTCCTCGCGCACGATCGAAGTTCGCCACCTTCGAAAGGGAAGCTCATGCGGTCGTTTGTTGCTCGTGCACTGCTCGGATTGATCGCCGTTGCGGCGGTGTTCGGGATGTCCGCCATGCTGGGCGGAGGCGAGGCGAGCGCCGGGACCAACTGTTCGGCCGCCAACAACCAGCGGGTCGAGCACTCGAAGGGCGACAGCACCTGCATCGCCAATGCCGGGCCGCGGAGTCGGGCGACGGCGCGGGACAAGACCAACAGTGGCGCCGCACTCGCGGTGGCGACCACCGGCGGTACCGCCACCGCCGAGAACAGCGGCAACAATTCCTCCGCGGTGGCCAGCGGGGTCAATGGCGGCCACGGGTACGCCTACTCGGTGGGCCCGCACTCCAGTGCCGTGGCGCAGGGTCGCAACGGCGGCACCACCATCGCCGTCTCCGGCGCTGCGGGCGGCGCCTTCTCGACCAACGACGGGGTGGCGTGCCTCGGCAGCATGGCCGCGACCTACAACACGTCCACCGGTCGCGGTTGCGCCAAGTGGGGCGGTCTCTCCATCGGCTGAGCGGGTGCGTCTCTCCTCGAGCGCGGTCAGGCCGACTGGGGCCTTTGGTCCGCTCCTCCGCGCGGGTCGGTGCGTCCATGATGACCGCAGCGCGGTTCCCGACTAATCTGGCGAACGTGACTGATTTCTCCACGGATCCCTCCGCGCAGCCCGTCGGCCCCGACCTCAGCCTCGTCTCGGGCCGCGAGGCTCTGCAGCGCATCGTGAATCTGCAGGACACTGCGGGCTTCACGGTGGTCGACGACGATGACGACGATCCGATCCTGTTGACCCTGCCCGAACGCAACGTGGTCGACACCTGGCGTGAGGAGTACCCGTACGACGAGCGCATGAGCCGCCGCGAGTACGAGGTCACCAAGCGCAGGCTGCAGATCGAACTCCTCAAGCTGCAGAAGTGGACCAAGCAGACCGGTCAACGCCACCTCATGCTCTTCGAGGGCCGTGACGCGGCAGGCAAGGGCGGCACCATCAAGCGCTTCAACGAGCACCTGAACCCGCGCGGCGCGCGCACCGTGGCGCTGGAGAAGCCGTCGGAGCGCGAAGCCACCGAGTGGTACTTCCAGCGGTATGTGCAGCACCTGCCTGCGGCCGGCGAGATGGTCTTCTTCGACCGCTCCTGGTACAACCGCGCAGGCGTGGAACGGGTGATGAACTTCTGCACCCCGGAGCAGTACGCGCAGTTCATGCAACAGGCTCCGGCGTTCGAGAAGATGCTGGTGGACGACGGTGTGCACCTGGTGAAGTTCTGGTTCTCGGTGACCCCGCTGGAGCAGCGGACGCGGTTCGCGATCCGTCAGATCGATCCGGTCCGACAGTGGAAGCTGTCGCCGATGGACCTCGCCTCGCTGGACCGCTGGGACTCGTACACCGCGGCCAAGGAGCAGATGTTCACTGACACCGACACCGACTTCGCACCGTGGATCGTCGTCAAGAGCAACGACAAGAAGCGGGCGCGCATCAACGCGATGCGCTATGTGCTGAGCCTGCACGACTACGACGGCAAGGACGAAGCACTGGTCGGCCAACCGGACTCGCTGATCGTCGGGCGGGCCCGGAACCTCATCGGCGAGTGAGCCGGTAGCCTCGACAACGTGCGAAGCGTAGTAGCCGGCCTGTTCACCGCGGTCGCGATGGTCTGCATGGTCCTCGCGGTCCCCAGCATGTGGTTGTCCCAGCGGGTGGTCTCCACCGAGGGCTTCGTCTCGTCGGCGTCCGTCGCTGCGCACGACGCCCAGGTCCAGGACTACTTCGCGCAGAAGGTGGCCTCCTCGGTGGAGGACGCGACCGGATCCAAGATCGCGGCCGACCTGGTGCTGCCCGCGGCACGCAACTACGCGCAGAGCGACGGGTTCGTGGCGGACTTCTCAGAGGTCGCTCGGCAGCAGCACGAGTGGCTGTTCACCGCGCCCGACGCCGACACCGACCTGCACCTGATGGAGTTCAACATCACGCCGATGATCAATCGGGTGGTGCAGTCGGCGCCGTTGCCGATCCCGGTGACGATCGACCGTGAGGTGATCGTCACCGTCGACCAGAGTCAGATCACCGCGGGCTCCCTCGAGGACAGCGGAACTCTCGTCGACATCCTCGCGTGGGTCAGTGTGATCGGCGCGATCGTCGCATCGCTCATCGCGCTGATGGTCTCCACCAGGCGCACCACGGTGCTCGCCTGGCTCGGCGTCGGCGGCGTCCTCGCCGGCCTCGCGGGCTGGGGGATCGCGGTCTTCACCGACAACGTCGTCCACGAGCGCCTCGCCAACACCGACGAGGCCTCGCGCAACACCATCGAGGTGGTTGTCAGCGGGATCGTCGACAATCTGTCGACGGTGTCCCTGTACGTGGGCATCGGCGGCGCGGTGGTCCTGCTGGTGGCGGTCGTGGCTCGGGTGGCCTCGGCTCGTTAGTGTGCGAGACGCGCTAACGCTCGGTGCCCGGTTCCACGACGTCGAACACCATGCGATCGGGGTCGAAGCGGAGCCGTCCGCGGTCGAAGGCCGCCGACACCGCGCCCGACGACGCCAGCGCGGCGGGCGGTCCGGTGTGCAGGACGCCGTCGGGGCCCAGCAGCCACACGGCGTCCGACAGCCGCATCGCCAGCTCCAACTCGTGTGAGGAGACGAGCACCGTGAGCTGATGCTCTCGGGCCAGTGTGCTGAGCAGGTCGAGGAACTCCACGCGCGACGGTGCGTCCAGATGCGAGGTCGGTTCGTCGAGGACCAGCAGTTCCGGATCCTGCGTCAGGGCGCGTGCGGCGAGCACCCGCTGCGCCTCGCCGTCGGACAGGTCCTGAAAGGACCGGTCGGCCAGATGCTGCGCATCCACCACGGCGAGCGCCCAGTCGGCGCGTTCGCGGTCGGTGTCGCTCAAGCGGGCGGTGGTGCCGAGATACGGGGTGCGGCCGAGTTCGGCGACCTCGCGGACGGTGAGCCGTCCCGGATCGATGATCTGGGTGCCGACGGTGGCGATCCGGCGGGCGAGCGCAGTGGCGCCCATCGCAGCGGTGTCGGAGCCGTCGGCGAGCCGCACCGCGCCCGCGAGCGGTTTGTGCAGGCCGCAGATGGTGCGGAGCAGGGTCGACTTGCCCGCGCCGTTCGGTCCGATCAGCGTGGTGAGTCGCCCGGTCTCGGCGGTCGCCGAGAGCTCCGCAGCGATGGCGGTGGTTCGTCGTCGCCTGCGGTAGCCGATCGTCAGCGATTCCAGAGTGAGTCCGGCGGTCACACGGCACCGCCGTTTCCTCGGCCGCGCAGCAGGACGGTGATGACGACCGGGGCACCGATCAGGGCGGTCACCGCGTTGAGCGGCAGCGACGTGTCCTGCCCGGGGAGGTCGGCGACGATCCCGCACCACACCGCGAGCAGCGCACCGACCAGCACGCAGCCGGGAATCAGCACGCGGTGATTCGCCGTCCCGAACAACCCGCGAGCGAGGTGGGGAATCACCAGTCCCAGGAACCCGACGGGACCGCAGTAGGCCGTCACCACACCGGTCAGGAGCGCCGCCGACAGCAGGGTCGCGGTGCGGGTGACGCGCAGGTCCACGCCCATCGAGCGGGCGTAGTCCTCACCGAGCAGCAGCGCGTTGAGCGCCCGGATCGACAGCAGCGACAGCAGGACGCCGCCGGCGATGACCGGTCCGGCGATGGCGAGATCGGCCCACGACGTCGCCGCGAAGGTGCCGAGGCCCCAGATCATGAACTTCTGCACGGAGTCGGGTGAGGCGTAGACGATCATGACCGCGACCAGTGCGCCGGTCACCGATCCGACCATCACGCCGATCAGCAGCAGGGTCACCGCATTGCGGACCCAGAAGGCGAACAGCAGCACGATGCCGAGGACGACGAAGGCGCCCAGCGCCGCGGCCACCACACTGCCCGCGCGACCCCAGCCCGCCAGCCCGCCCGCGAAGGTCGCGGCGCCTGCCGTGCCGCCGGTCAGGGCGACCAGCGCGACGCCCAGGCTGGCGCCCGAGTTGGCGCCGAGCACGTACGGGTCGGCCAGCGGGTTCCGGAACAGGGTCTGCATCTGCAGACCCGCGACGCCGAGCGCCGCGCCGACCAGGGCGGCGGTCGCGATGCGCGGCAGTCGCACCTCCCGGAGAATGAAGTCGCTGCCGGGGTCGAGGGCGTGCCCGCCGGTGAGCACCCGAAAGGTCTCGGCGGGGGAGATCGACACCGACCCGACGGCCGCGGCGATCAGCAGCGAGACGATGCCCGCGACGATCAAGCCGATCCAGACCAGCGTGTCGCGGCCGATCACCGGCGTGGCCGGCGCGGCCTCGGTCTTCGTCAACGAGCTCATTGCTGGGGCAGGTGCTGATAGAAGACGAACTCGTGGTCGGTGAAGCGGTCGGGGTGCAGGATCGCGGCGAGGTCGGTCAGCACCAGGTCGGGGCGCAGGACGCCCCGCTCCCAGTAGTCGTTGCCGCCCCCGGCGTTGACCGCCTTGGTGTTGTTCCACGCCTGCTCCGCGGGCTTGGCGAAGGCGCGATAGCGCGGATCCTGGCGCAGCAGATCGGCGACGGTGGTTGCGCTCGGGTCGCTCAGCAGCCATACCCGGGCATCGCGGTCCTTCGCGATCACCGATTCGATCGACAGCTGCAGGCTGCCTGCCGCGCGGGTGTCGATCCACGGGTAGGTGCCGCCCGCGTCGGCGACGAGCCGGCCGAAGTAGCTGCCTCCGGACGGCATGCTCCACGAGCCGTTCGCGATGCCGCCGAGCAGCGTCTGGGTCGTGGCGACACCCCGCAGGGAGTCGACGACGCCCAGGTAGCGCTGCTTGATGTCGGCATAGGTCTCGTTGGCCTTGGCCTCCGTACCGGTCAGTGCGCCGAAGAACTTGATCCACTCGGCGCGGCCGAGGGGGTTCTCCTCGAGCCAGTCGGAGTCGGCGACCACCGGGACACCGGCGGCGGTGATCTTGCCGAACGTCGGGCTGCCCATCCCGTCGGACACCAGGACGTCGGGTCGGCCCGCGATCACCTTCTCGGCGTTGACCGCGCCCGCGTCGGTGAACTGGGCGACCTTGCCGTCCTTGATCCGCGCGACCACTTCCGGGGTGGAGACGAAGTCCGTGGTCGCGACTCCGGTGACGGTGTCGGCGGCACCGAGGGCGGCGAGCGCGGGCAGATGCGTCGTGGAGCCCGCGTAAACGCTGCGGACCGGGACTTCGAGTTGCGGGGCGTCAGTCAGCGCACCGTCGAGCTTCGGGGCGGGTGCGCCGCATCGGACCAGCACGTACGACTCCGGCGGCGCGCCCTGCGCGGGCTGCTTCACGGTCACCACCTGGTATGAGCGGTGGTACTCGATGGAGAACCCGGTTGCGTCGTCGATGGTCGACTTGTCCGGGAAGTAGTCCGTCGACGCGTCGAAATCGGTGATGCAGTCGCGCTGGGCGCCCGCGTCGTCGGTGCGGTCGGTGCTGCAGCCGGTGGCGACCAGCGGGACGAGTATCGCCGCCGAAGCGAGCAGGACGCGGACGCGTGGGATGCGCATGTCGAGGGCTCCTCCTGGGGTGACTCCGCCCCGGGCCGGTGGATCAGCGATGCGCGAGTGTCTGGCTGCCGGTCGACGTCATCGACCGGATCACAGTGGCGGGACCGCGCCGGAATCGCACCGGACTTCCTCGCATGTCATCGCTGGATGACCTGGCAAATCTAACACGCAGCGCAGGTGTGACCCGCGCGTCAGTCGGCGGGCTCGGCCTCGCCGACGGTCCGCCACAGGAACTCGTAGGCCAGCGCCGACTTGAACGCGCTCTGGCGGTTGTCTGCCGCGCCGCCGTGTCCGCCCTCGATGTTCTCGTAGTAGCGGACCGGATAGCCGAGTTCCTCCATCCGAGCCACGAACTTGCGAGCGTGTCCGGGGTGGACGCGATCATCGCGCGTCGACGTCGTCATGAGGAACTGCGGCATCGCGAGGCCTGCACGGAGTCGCTGGTAGGGCGAGTACCGGGAGATGAACTCCCATTCCGCGGGGTCGTCCGGGTCGCCGTACTCGGCCATCCAGGAGGCTCCGGCCAGCAGCAGGTGGTAGCGCTTCATGTCGAGCAGCGGGACCTGGCACACCAGGGCGCCGAACAACTCCGGGTAGCTGGTGGCCATGACTCCCATCAGCAGGCCGCCGTTGGAGCCGCCCTGCGCGGCCAGTTGTCGGGCGGTGGTGAACCCGCGGACCACCAGGTCGCGCGCGACAGCCGCGAAGTCCTCGTACACCAGGTGTCGCCCGGCCTTCTGCGCCTGGGTGTGCCAGGCGGGCCCGTACTCCCCGCCGCCGCGGATGTTGGTCATCACGTAGATGCCGCCGCGGGCGATCCAGCTCCGGCCGCCGATGCCGAGATAGGTCGGGGTCATCGAGTTCTCGAAGCCGCCGTACCCGTACTGCAGGGTGGGGCCGGAGGTCACGTCGTCGCGCTTGATCACGAAGTAGGGGACCTGCGTGCCGTCGTCGGAGGTGGCGAAGAACTGCTGCGCGGACACCTCGGACGAGTCGTACGCCGCGGGGGTGGTCTTGATGATCGACACCGAGTCGGCGGTGCTGCCGTGCAGCAGGCTCGGCGCCACCGTGAAGCTGCTGGCCGAGAGCCAGATCTCGTCGCTGTGGTCGGGGTCGGTGTCGAGGACGCCGACGGTCGCCAATTCGGGGAGTCCGGCGACCTCGGCGGGCTCCCAGGTCCCGACCCGGCGGAATTCCACGCGGGTCGCGACGTCGTGCAGCGTCACCAGCACCAGATGCGACCGGGTGAACGAGAAGTCCTGCAGGCTGGTGTGCGGGTCGGGGGCGAACAGGACGTCGTGGGTGCGGCCGCCCTCGAGGTAGGCGGCGTAGTCGAAGACCAGGAGGGTGCCCGCCGGGTGATCGTCGCCGTCGACGGTCCACGGCGACCGGGTCAGGACCAGCAGCCAGTCGTGGCGAATCGAGTAGTGGGCGTCGGTCGGGACGTCGATCCGAATCAGGTCGTCGCCCCGGACCTCGTAGTCGATCGCGTTGTAGAAGTCCGTCGAGCGGGAGACGAAGTGGCGCTCGTAGCCCGGCGTCGGGTCGTACACCGCGCCCGCCGCGACGTCGGAGACCTCACCGGCGAACACCGTGGGAGCGTCGTCGACGGAGGTGCCGCGCGACCAGCGGCGGACGGTGCGCGGGTACCCGGAGGAGGTCAGTGCGGGCAGACCGTCGGGCGTGGCGGCGAAATCAGTGCCGACGTACACCGTGTCGCGGTCGATCCAACCGACCGACGACTTCGCCTCCGGCAGTTCGAAGCCGTCGGGCACCCAGGTGCGGGTCGGGAGGTCGAATTCACGAACCACGGCCGCGTCGGCGCCGCCGCGCGAGAGCGAGATCAGGGCGCGGTCGTAGTCGGGCCGGTTCATCGCCGCGCCGGCCCACACCCAGTTCTCGTCTTCGGTCTCGGCGAGGGCGTCGACGTCGATCAGGACGTCCCAGTCGGGTGCCTCGGTCCGATAGCTGTCGAGCGTGGTGCGCCGCCACAGGCCGCGCGGGTGCGCGGCGTCGCGCCAGAAGTTGTAGAGGAAGTCGCCGCGCCGACGCACGTAGGGAATGCGATCGTCGGTGTCGAGGATCTCGAGCGCGTCGGCGTCGAGTTCGGTGAATCGCTCGGAGCCGGTGAGTTCGTCGACGGTCGGGGCGTTGTGCTCGCGCACCCACTCGAGGGCGTCGTCGCCGGTCACGTCTTCGAGCCAGAGGTACGGATCTTCGTTGGTCACGTCTCCAACTTACCGACGTCGAAGTCCGCCGTGATCAGGCGTCGACGCGCGGACGGCTCGTCGTGGGCTCAGCCTCCGGACCTGCTCCCGGGGTGTCGGTGCCGGCAATGGACAGCCCCGCGGTCTCCTTCAGGAAGCTGAGGGCGATGCCGCCGATCACGCAGGCACCCATCAGGTAGACGGCCGGGAACAGCGACCACCCGGTGTTGGCCACCACGGCGTCGTTGACCAGCGGTGCGGTGCCGCCGAACGCGGCGGTCGAGACGTTGTACGAGATCGCGAAGCCCGCATACCGGACCTGGGTCGGGAACATCGCCGGGAAGGTCGCGGAGATGGTGGCCAACTGGGGGATGTAGAGCACACCCAGGACCACGAAGCCGACGATGGCCCAGGCGATGCTCTGTCCCATCAGCCAGTACATCGGGACGGCGAAGACGAACAACCCGATCAGCGATGCTCGCCACATCGGCTTGCGTCCGGTCTTGTCCGACCACATGCCGAACAGCGGGATCAACGCCATCATGACCACCTGGCCGATCAGGACCACGACCGACGCGCTGGTCTCGCTGAGGCCGATGGCGCTCTTGAGGTACTCCGGTTGATACGCCAGCAGGGTGTAGTTCGCGACGTTGAGTGCCACGACCATGCCGAACATGATCAGGATCGGTCGCCAGTACTGAGCGAGGGTCTGCCGGAGCTGGCCGGTGATGCCGCCGGGGTCGTCGACCTCGTCCTCGATGTCGGTGAACAGCGGCGGATCGTCGAGCTGCGATCGCAGATAGAGTCCCGCGATGCCGAGCGGCAGAGCCAGCAGGAATGGAAGGCGCCAGCCCCACTCCTGCATCTGGGACTCGGACAGGCCGAGCGTCAACAGCAGCACGATCGCGGTGCCGGAGGCGAAACCCGCCATCGTCCCGAACTCGAGGAAACTGCCGTAGCGGCCCCGCTTCTTGTCCGGTGCGTACTCGGCCATGAAGGTCGCGGCACCGCCGTACTCGCCGCCGGTGGAGAAGCCCTGGACCACGCGGAGGGCGATCAGCAGGATCGGTGCCCACACGCCGATCGACGCGTGGGTCGGCAGTACGCCGATCAGTGCGGTGGCGATGGAGATGAGCAGGATGGTGAGGGCGAGCACGTACTTGCGGCCCAGCCGATCGCCGATCGGGCCCCAGACGAACCCGCCGAGCGGGCGGAGCAGGAACGAAACGGCGAAACCGAGCATGGTGCCGACGGTGCCGAGGTGGCCGGGGAAGAAGGCCTGGGTGAGATAGGTGGTGGTCGCAGCGTAGACGCCGTAGTCGTACCACTCGGTGGCGTTGCCGATCGCCGACGCGGCGATCGCCTTCCGAAGGGTGCGGGTCGACGGTGCGTCCGAAGCGACAGCTGAGTCAGTCATCGGACCTCCGAAGATCGATAGTCGTTTTCTCGGGCCGTGCGAACTGTGTCAAAGGGCAGCTGTGTCGAGCGGACGGCGACGCCGCTGCCGGTTACCACTTCCCCCTCGGTCGCGACGTCCTCTCGACGGTCGCCCGCATGTAGTTCGAATGAACTACATGCCTATCACGTGTCCGCGGTGGAGACGAAAGAACGGTCCCGCGCCGCGCGCGGGACCGTTCATTCGGGGTAAAGGCGACTACCGCGGCAAAAGCGCTGGTAGCGAGGCTGTGATCAGCACTTGTCTGCTTCGGTCGGCAGGGTCTCAGATCGCGTCGAGCGGGTCGGGGACCTCGCCGGTCCGGATGGGGCAGCGGGTCTGGGAGTAAATGGTCGGCATGCACAGGTTGCAATGGACGCACTTGCTCTTGGCATTCGGGTCGGCCTGGATCAGCAGGGGGAGATCGGGCTCGCGAAGCAGCCCGCGACCCATGGCGACGAAGTCGAAGCCCTCGTCCATCGCGGTCTGCATCGAGGCGCGGTCGGTGACGCCGCCGAGCAGGATCATCGGCATCGAGATCGCCTGACGGAGCTCGCGCGCCAGCGGCAGCAGGTAGGTGTCGTGGTACGGGTAGCGCTTGAGGAAGAACCGGCCGCCGACCTTCATGCCGGTCCTGATCGGCTCGGCCATCGCGTCGGCGAACTCCCGCAGCGGCACGTCGCCGTGGAACAGGTACATCGGGTTCAACAGGGAGCTGCCCGCGGTGGGCTCGATGGCGTCCAGGTGGCCGTCGGCCTCGAAGAGCTCGGCGTACTTCACGGCGTCGTCGAGGTTGGTTCCGCTCCACGGTTTGCCGCCGCGGCCCCGACCGGGCTTGCCGACACCGTCGAACATGTTGAGCTTGGCCCAGACCGCGGCCTCATCACCTACCTCGTTGCGGACCGCTTCCAGGACTTCGCGGGCGAAGCGCGCGCGGTTGACGGCCGAGCCGCCGTACTCGTCGCGGCGGTGGTTCAACATCGGCGACAAGAAGGAGCTGAGCAGGTAGTTGTGGCCGAGGTGGATCTCGAGGCCGTCGAAGCCGCTGTCGACGGCGAGTCGCGCGGCAGTCGCGAACTGGGCCACCAGTCCGGGGATGTCCTCTCGCGCCACCTTCTTGGTGAACGACATTCCCATCGGTGCGGGGATGCGGCCGGGGCCGAGGGCGGGGAGTCGGTTCGATTTGGAGTTCGCGACCGCACCGGCGTGGCCGAGCTGTGCGGCGGCCAGGGCGCCCTCGCTATGAATCGCGTCCGTGAGTCGCTGCAGACCGGCGACCGCCTCGGGGCGCATCCAGATCTGGTGGCGGTCGGTGCGGCCCTCGGGGGCGATGGCGCAGTACGCGACGGTCGACATCGCGGCGCCGCCCGCGGCCACCTCGCGGTGGAACTCGATGAGCTCGTCGGTCACCACGGCGTCCGGGGTCATGCCTTCGAACGTGGCGCACTTGATGATGCGGTTCCGCAGTTTCAGGGGACCGAGTTCGGCCGGCCCGAACGGGTCGACGGGAGTTGCGGGCGAATTGGTCATCGGAGACCTTTCGACGGGCCGGCGAGGCCGGCGGTGAGGAAGTCGCGGAGGGCTGCGACGCTTTCCGGGGTGAGTTCGCGGGGCTGTGCGAGCTCGGTCATGAGCACGGTGAACGCGTACCGCCAGCGGTGTTGCGCGGTGCCGATGTCGAGGCCGTCGACCGTGTCGATCAGCAGGTCGGTCCACTGGGCCAGGCGGAACCACCGACTGCTCCAGCGGGCTCCGGGGCTGCCGATGACGAACTCGGCCAGGACGCGAACGGTCGGGGCGGTGGTCGGGTCGGCGTGCAGGGCGACGAGCGGGTCGAGGATCGCGGCGACGATGTCGGCCACGGTGCGCGGGTGCGCTTCGAGGGCGTCCAGCGGATCGGCCCAGACGGTTTCGAAGCGGTCCTGCAGCAGCGCGGAGACGAGCGCCTCCTTGGAGCCGAAGTGGTAGTGGACCGACGCCGGGTTGGTTCCGGCGGCGGCGCACACGGCGCGGACGGAGAGCGACCGGTAAGGGACGGTCGCGAGGAGTTCCTCGGCGGCGTCCAGGAGTCGGGTCCGGGTGCTCCCGGCGCGCGTCTGTTCGGTCATCACCTGATTCCACCACGAATCAATCGATGTTTCAATCACTGATTGAAATGTGATGAAGCACGTGACCCGGACGGGACGGCTGCGTGCGGCACACGGGCGAAGTACCCTGAACGACGTGGCTGAACATTTTCAAACAGTTGTCCTTGGAGCCGGTCCCGGCGGGTACGTGGCCGCGATCCGGTCCGCCCAGCTGGGCATGAAGACCGCCGTCATCGAAGAGAAGTGGTGGGGAGGTGTCTGTCTCAACGTCGGCTGCATCCCGTCGAAGGCCCTGTTGCGCAACGCGGAGTTGGCCCATGTCTTCAATCACGAAGCTGCGACCTTCGGGATGAGCGGCGACGTGAGCTTCGACTTCGGCGCCGCGTTCGATCGCAGCCGCAAGGTCTCCGACGGCATCGTCAAGGGTGTCCACTTCTTGATGAAGAAGAACAAGATCACCGAGATCGACGGGTACGGCGTCTTCCGCGATGCCAAGACTATCGTCGTCGGCGACCGCGAGATCACCTTCGACAACGTCATCATCGACACCGGATCCACCGTCCGCCTGCTGCCGGGCGTTGAGCTCAGCGACAACGTCGTCACCTACGAGACGCAGATTCTCACCCGCGAACTCCCCGAGTCGATCGTCATCGTGGGCGCAGGCGCCATCGGCATGGAGTTCGGCTACGTTCTCGCCAACTACGGCGTCGACGTCACCATCATCGAGTTCATGCCGCGCGTCCTGCCGAACGAGGACGCTGACGTCTCCAAGGAGATCGCGAAGGCGTACAAGAAGCTCGGCGTCAAGGTGATGACCGGAACCGGTGTGCAGACCATCACCGACAACGGCGACAACGTCACCGTCAGCTACAAGGACGCCAAGGGCGCCGACGGCAGCGTCACCGTCGACAAGGTCCTCATGTCGGTCGGCTTCGCGCCCCGCGTCGAGGGCTACGGACTGGAGACCACCGGCGTCGAACTCACCGATCGCGGCGCCATTGCGATCGACGACAACATGCGCACCAACGTCCCCGGCATCTACGCGATCGGCGACGTCACGGCCAAGCTGCAGCTGGCGCACGTCGCCGAGGCGCAGGGCGTCGTCGCCGCCGAGACCATGGCGGGCGCCGAGACCATGCTGCTGGGTGACTACCGGATGATGCCGCGCGCCACCTTCTGCCAGCCGCAGGTCGCGTCGTTCGGCCTCACCGAGGAGCAGGCCAATAACGAGGGCTACCCGGTCACGGTGTCGAAGTTCCCGTTCACTGCGAACGGCAAGGCCATGGGCCTCGGCGCCACCGCGGGCTTCGTCAAGCTCATCACCAACTCCGAGACCGACGAACTCCTCGGCGGCCACCTGGTCGGCGACAACGTCTCGGAGATGCTGCCGGAGCTCACGCTGGCACAGAAGTGGGACCTGACCGCCAAGGAACTGGCCCGCAACGTCCACACTCATCCGACGATGAGCGAGGCCTTGCAGGAGACCTTCCACGGCGCGATCGGCCACATGATCAACATGTGAGTCGGCGTCGTCGTCGTTCCGCGGCCCGGGTTCCTCGTCTTGTCGAGGAGCCCGGGCCGCAGTCGTTCGCGCTGCTGTCGCAGGGCTGACGCAGACTGGAACCGTGACACGACCATCCGAACCGATCCGCCGGCGGTGGACGATGGCCGCCCCGGTGCCGCTGCGGGCGATGCTGTCGGTCCACCGTCGCGGTGCGGGCGACCCGGCATACCGTGTCGCGCCCGACGGTTCGGTGTGGCGCGCGGTCCACACACCGGACGGTCCCGGGACGGTGACCCTGGCGCAGGCGAGCGGCGGTACCGTGACGGCCCGAGCGTGGGGCGCCGGCGCTGCGTGGCTGATTCAGCACGCCCCCGATCTGGTCGGTGAGTTCGACGACCCGTCCGAGCTGGTGGTGCACGACGACGCGGTGGCACGACTCGTCGCGCGGGTGCCGCACCTGCGGCTGGGCCGGACCGATCGAGTGTGGGAGGCGCTGGTCGCCGCGGTGATGGAGCAGAAGGTGGTCGGCACCGAGGCGTATCGCGCGTGGCGGTATCTGCTGACTCGGTACGGCGACCGTGCGCCGGGCCCCGTCCCCGGCGACATGCGAGTCCCGCCCCCGCAGGCCCGGTGGCGGGAGATCACCGAGGCGGACTGGCATCGCAGCGGTTTGGAGGCGGTGCGCGCCAGGACGATCCGCGCCGCGGCCACGGTCGACGTCGAGAACCGCGCCGATCGGCTCACCCGGCTCCGAGGCGTCGGCCCGTGGACGGCCGCGCACACCCGCATCCGTGCACTCGGCGACCCCGACGCGGTCCCGATCGGCGACTACCACACGCCGGCGGTGGTCGGCACTGCAATGATCGGTCGGGCCGTCGACGACGACGGAATGCTCGAACTGCTGGAACCCTATGCCGGGCAGCGCTATCGCGTGATCCGGCTGTGCGAGCTCGGCGGCGGCATGCCGGAACGGCGGGGGCCGCGGATGTCGGTGCGCGACTACCGTGACTTCTGATCGTCGTGTCGAGACCGGTCTGTGGCCCATACTCGCGTCACTGCACTGACTTGAGTCGTGCTGGTCCCGGATTCGGTCGAATCGCCGAGACGGCACTGTGACACAGGCAGGCCCGGGGAGACAATCGCGGGTATGACAACCCGTTTGCACAACGCCCGACTCATCGATGGAAACGGCGGCGAGCCGATCGCCGACGCCGTGGTCTTGATTGACGACGGGCGGATCACATACGCCGGTCCGGCGGCGGGGGCACCGTCGTCGAGCGACGCCGAGGACGTCGTCTCGGTGGACCTCGAAGGAAACTCCGTCTGCCCCGGCTTCTTCGACGTGCACGTACACCTGTCGCTGCCCGGCACCAAGGGGTCGCCGGTGATGGCGGCGATGGTGCCCCCGTCATACCGCTACTTCCAGCTCATCGATCGGCTGAAGGTGACGCTGGAAGCGGGCGTGACCACGGTGCGTGACCTGATGGGCGTGGACATCGGCGTCCGCGACGCGGTGGCCCACGGTCTGATCGAAGGGCCCCGACTGCTGGTGGCCGACAAGATGCTCAGCCAGACCGGCGGGCATGCCGACTTCCACATCCCGTCTGGCCTCGACGGTTCGGGCGTGATCGGCGGCGTGCTGGTCGACAGCGTCGACGAGGCGAGGAGCGAGGTGCGGGCGCTGCTGCGTGACGGCGTCGACGTGATCAAGGTCGCCTCGAGCGGTGGCGTCAGTTCGCCGAGTGACGACCCCGACTGGTTGGGTGCTCGAGAGGAGATCGTCGAGGCGCTGGTGGAGGAAGGCCACAACTACGGCGGTCGGCCGGTGGCCGCGCATGCGATCGGACTTGCGGGCATCACCGCGGCGGTCAAGGCCGGCGTGCGCAGCATCGAGCACGGCTACGCACTCACCGACGAGCTGCGCCAGGAGATGGTCGAGCGCGGCCAGTATCTGGTCCCGACCCTGCTCGAGACGCTGCACCCCGACACCGCGACGCCGCAGGCCGCGGCCAAGAGCGGCAAGTGGCACGAGATCGCGCAAGCGTCGATCCGCGCCTCGGTGGAGGCGGGCATCAAGATCGCCGTCGGCACCGACGCCGGTCTGGTCCCCGACCACGGCACCAACCTGCAGGAGGTCGGACTCCTGGCGAAGTACGGCGGCATGACGCCGCTGCAGGCACTTTCGGCGGGCACCAAGGTCTCGGCCGAACTGTGCGGTCTCGGCGACCAACTCGGCACGCTGGAGGCGGGCAAACTGGCGGACGTGGTGGTCGTCAAGGGTGACCCGAGCACCGACGCCGACCTGGTCGGCGACAATGCGAACATCCTGCTGGTCCTCAAGGAGGGCGCGGTCAAGAGCAACCGCGGTGCTTTCGCAGTCTGACCGGGCGTGAACTGTCTCGGGTGCTCGCCCGCGATCAGGCGCGGGCGCGCACCGGAGTGAGGGCGAGGCGCAGTTCGCAGGCGCCCGCGGGGTCGGGGGACACGTCGATCGCGTAGGCGCCGTCGAGCGCCTGCGAGGCTTGCCCGAGAGCGTAGGCGATGGCACCGCGGACCACGCCGTGCGCGATCTCCGGATTCCGCGCCGCGATGGTCTGCAGCGGGCACGAGCACAGCAGCACCCGATGTGAACCGAACGCGCTGACGACATCGGTGATGCGGAACCCGAGGCGAGTCAGCAGCGTTTCGATGACGACGACCGGGTCGGGGACGGATCCGTCGTCGAAGGTCGCCGCGGGACCGGCGTGCGACTGCGCCCAGGCCCGGCCCGCCAGCGATGCCAACTGCTCGCGCTCGGCCTCGGTGCCGCCGAGCTGCCGCAGCAGCAGGTGCAGGAGTTCGTCGGAGGGCGGCGCTGGCACGAGGCGGTACAGCACGCGCGGCCGCCCGACGCCGTCCGGCCGCAGGGTCTCGCTGATAGCGGCGCCCTCGTCGACCAAATTGTTGAGATGAAACCGGGCTGTCGTGACGTGCACATCGAGTGCCTCCGCGACCTGATGGGCGTCGAGACCCTCAGCCGAGTCGGCAAGGAGGGCTCGCGCCCGATCGCGTGACCGCACCGGCATGGCGAGACCTCCCTGACGATCTATTCGGCTCGGCGAACTACTTTCCGTGGACGATGACCAGTGTGACAGTTCCGTCGGTCTCGGCGCGCAGACTGTGCGGCGTTCGCGCGTCCACGCGGATCGCCGTGCCGGGTTCCAGCCGAACGGTGGTCCCTGCGACGGTGAAATCGATCGCGCCGTCCTGGCCGAGGACCAGGATCGGATGGGCGGCCATGTGCTCAGCCATCACCTGGCCGGCGCGGAAGGCCATCCGCACGACTGTCTCGCTGTCGCTCTTATTGATCCGCTTGATGGCGGGCTTCTGGCCGGTGTCGGCCTCGTTCGGAGCGTTGAGCTCCGTCAGGTACGTGTACGGCTCGGGGCTGGATTCAGGCTGCGACATCGGGCTTCCTCACGATCACTTCAATAGCCGACATCTCGTCGCTGTACTTGGTGAAGACGCTGCGCATCGCGAGGATGCGCTTGCGGGCGGCGGGATTTCGGGCGACGTTGAAGACGATCTTAAGTACCCCGAGGAGGCCCTCGTCGGCGATCATGCGACGGGGCTCCAGCAGCGCCATCGGCGCGAAGCGCACCTGCTCCACCTCGAAGCCCGCCGTCTCGAACAACTCACGCCACTCCGCTTCGGTGAGCGGGCGGGCGTTGACCTTGATGGATCGGGCGAGTGCCTGGCGGATCTCGGTCTTGGCCTCGTCGGGGAGCGTGTCGGGGTGCAACGACAGCTCGTGGACGGCGTAGCGGCCGCCGGGACGCAGCACACGGAAGGCCTCGTCGAGGATCGCGCCCTTGCCGCGCTCGCTCTGCATGGTCAGCATGGCCTCGCCGATCACCGCGTCCGCGCTGGCCGAGTCGAGACCGGTGGCGTCGGCATCGGCGTGCACCACCGAGCCGCGGTCGCCGACGGCCTGTTCGGTGAGGGCGACGGCTTGGGCGTCCGCCTCGACGCCCACGTAGCTGCGCGGAGAGAGCGCGAGGATGTCGGTGGCCGTCTTGCCGAGGCCCGGTGCCAGTTCGACGACGTCGGCGCCTGCGAGGTTCGCGTCGGCGAGCAGCTTCTCGGTCAGCTCCTGGCCGCCGGGGCGCAGCACGCGCTTGCCCATTCGGGCGAGCAGCCAGTGGCCGGGCAGATCCTCGTCTTTGCGACCGGAGAGGGGAAGGCTGCTGCTGGTGGGTTCGGGCATGAGGTGCTCCTAATTAACGGACGTTGTTCCGTTAATTAGGTTAGCCTGCCTTGCCTCCGGGGTGCCAGGGGGTGCTGCGAATCCGCGTCTAATTCACTGCGGACGACGCGCGTGGACGTACTGGCCGACGCCGGTGATGGTCTGCTCCACATGCTCCATGCCGAGCGATTCCAGGCGTCCAACCAGTTCTCGACGCCCGAAGATGCGCAGGCCGGACAGGCCTGCGATGGCTTCGGCTCCGGGAAGGGCCGCCGCCGACGCACGCACCGACGTGAAGATGATGATCTCGCCGCCGGGTCGCACCACCCGGGCCATCTCGTCGAGGACCGGCAGGGGATCGGGAATCAGATACAGCGCGGCGAGGCAGACCACGGTGTCGAACGTCGCCTCCGGGAACGGCAGGTGGTGGGCGTCGCCGCGCAGGTAGGTGACACGATCACCGCGTTGTGAGCGCTGGGCCTGCGCCACCATGCTCGCGGCGAAGTCGATCCCGACGTACTGGCCGTCGCCGGAGAGTCCTCGGGCGGCGTCGTGGCTGTAATTGCCCGGGCCGCACGCGACGTCGAGCACCATGCGGTCACCCGGCCGGGCCAGGTAGGTGCGCAGGGCCCGGTCGTAGTCGGCCGTCGACGAGCCGCCCAGGCTGAAGCCGCGGGTGAAGACCGGACGCCACAGGCGCTCGTAGATCTGCGAGAACGCCGGATTCCCCATCAGGCGCTGAGCGATCGAAGGCATGCGGGATCCGTCCGGTCAGAACTCGTCGCGCTGAACGCGAAGGGTCGAGATGGTGGTCGCGAGCATGTCGTACTGGCCCACCAGCAGTGTGAAGGCGACGGCCTTGCGCTCGGTGAGATGGCGGCGCAGCGCGTCCCATGTGGCATCGGCGATGTCACGATCGCCGACGAGCTCGTCGGTGGCGAGCAGCAGGGTGCGCTCGCGGTCGCCCCACCCCGCGTCGGGGCCGTCGATGATCCGCTGGAACATCGACGCGTCGATGCCGGCGCGTGCACCGAGCCGCCGATGGTGGTCGAGTTCGTAGTCGCACGACCGCAGGTGGGCGACGCGGATGATGATCATCTCCGTCTCGCGGCGCGACAACTCGCCGAACGGCATCATCCGCGAGGAGAAGTGCAACCAGCCGCGGAAGAGTCCCCGGCTGCGGCCGAGGGTGGCGAAGATGTGCGCGTCGTCGGTTCCGGTGGCGAGCGACATCGCCCGCACCACAAGCCAATTGATCGGTCCGAGGTCGCCGAACGTGCCGGGGGAGACGCGGGGTGTGTCCATCACCACACCGTAGTCCAACGGCCCGGCGGCGCCGCGGGTCAGCGCGTGCCCGCGCGGGTGTTATTGGGTCGTGTACGGCGAGATGGTGCTGCGGTGCTCCTCGAGGTGGAGGGCGACGCCGAGCGGCGGAAACGCACGCTGGGGACAGTTCTGCCGGTCGCACACGCGGCAGCCGGCGCCGATCGGGGTGGCGCGCGCATCCACGCCGAGCTCCAGGCCGTCGGAGTAGATGACGCGTTCGGCATGGCGGAGTTCGCAACCCATGCCGATCGCGAAGGTCTTGCCGGGTTGCCCGAATCGGGCGGCACGTCGCTCCACCGTCCGGGAGATCCAGAAGTACTCGCGCCCGTCGGGCATCTCGGTGATCTGCGTCAGGATCTTGCCGGGGGAGCCGAAGGTCTCGTAGACGTTCCACAGCGGACAGGTGCCGCCCGACGACGAGAAGTGGAAGCCGGTGGCCGACTGCCGTTTGGACATGTTGCCCGCGCGGTCGACCCGGACGAAGGTCCAGGGGACGCCGCGCATGCTCGGGCGTTGCAGGGTCGACATCCGGTGGCAGACGGTCTCGTAGGAGACCGCGTAGAACGCCGACAGGCGCTCGATGTCGTAGCGGAAGTCTTCGGCCAGTCCGTGGAACTGGCTGTAGGGGAGCACCGCCGCCGCGGCGAAGTAGTTGGCCAGACCCAGCCGGGCGAGCGTGACGGCGTCCTCGGTGGTGTAGCCGCCCGCCTCCACCAGTTCGTCGATCAGGTCGCCGTGCTCCAAGAAGCCGATCTCGGCGGCGATCTTCATGCTGCGCTGACCGGGTGAGAGGGACGCGGAGAACTCCATCACCTTGGCTGCCGGGTCGAAGCGATGGAGCACGTTGTCGCCGAGGTCCACACGGCGCACGATCCGTACGCCGTGCCGATTCTCCAGCCTCGACGTCAGGCCCGCGCGGAGGTCGGCCGAGTGCATGCGCATGTGCGCGGTGAGGTTCTCCGCGGCCTCGTCGAGCTCGTGGATGTAGTTGCGACGCTGGTAGAAGAAGTTCCGCACTTCCTCGTGCGGCGCGGTGATGGTTCCGCGGGCCACCGCGTCGCCGCGCCCCGATGTGACGGCGGCGAGGCGTTCGGTGGCGACGCGGTAGTGACGGTGAATGGCGGCCATCGCCTCGGCGATCGGCCGGTGCTGGGACACGAAGTCGGCGAGATCGACGCTGTCGCGGGCCGACTGACCGATGTCGAGGTCCTCGTCGAGCAGCGCCTCGCGCAGTTCCGCGACCAGCCGGACGTCGTCCTGCGGGTCGAAGAAGTCGATGTCGAGGCCGAACACCTCGGTGATCTTCGCGAGCACCGAACCGGTGAGCGGGCGGTTGTCGTGCTCGATCTGGTTCAGGTACGACGCCGAGATCCCGAGCAGGCCGGCGAGCGACTGCTGCGACAGTCCGCGATCGGCGCGCAGCCCCCGGAGGCGGCCGCCGACGAACATCTTCTGACCTTCGGGCCGCTGGACGCTCATGTCGATCCTTCCTCGCCGGGGCGGGTACCGTGCCGGTGTGCTTCGATCTTCAGTTTCTCGTACCTCCGCGGGTTCGCGCGCCGCCGCGACCCGTGTCGTCGTGTTCGCCGCCGTCGCGGCCGCGTTGCTCGGGACCGCCGCCTGCGGCGACGACGACGGGGCGTCGGCGATCTCGCTGCCCAATCTGCTGTTGGCAGGCGATCAGCTCCCGCCGGGTTTCGCGGCGGTGCCGATGGACGTGAACGACCTGATCGTCGCCAATCGGGCGACCCTGGAGCAAGCCGAGAGCGTGGCCTTCGACCCGAAGCAGTGCGGGCCCACCGCCGACGCGGAGTTCAATCCGCAGCTCACCGATGAGAACACCGCGCTGCTGGTCGGCCGGTCGGACGACGGCACCTTCAGCGAACTCGCGTCGACGGTCCGGCGCAATGTCGACGCCGATCGGCGGGCGACCACCGGGCCGTGTCGCGTGGTCACAGCGGTGCCGAGTCGCGGAAGTCTCGCCGGCGCCCGGATCGTGACCACGAGCGTCGAACTGCCCGCGGTCAGCGGACCCGCGGTGGACCAGGCGTTCCTGCTCCGCAGTGACTCGGTGACGACCTTGCCGAGCGGCGCGGTCCGCGCCCGCGCCGGGTTGATGGCCAACGTGCTCGTCCGGGCCGCGAACGGCGAGGTGGTGACGCTGCAGGTGGGGTTGTCGACCCTGGAACGGGAGATCAGTGAAGCCGATCGGGCTGCCGTTGCGCCCGGCACACCGTTGGTGGCCGCACCCGTGTCGGACGACGAGTTCATCGGGCTCGTGCGGTCCGCGGTGGCCCGCGCGGCGCAGTGATCGCACGCGTTCGGCATCGTTCGAACGTGTGAAATAGGGCACTTTCAGAATTCGTGCGGCACGGGGTGGTCATCGCCCCTGCCGCGCGGTGCTTCGCGGGCCCGCTCGATGTTTTCCCAGTACGCGCGTACTTTTTAGCGACGAGGGTCGAAGGCTGGAAACCTTCAACTTTGCAAGATTTGCAAAACTCGCCGGTAACCTGGCTGGCATTTACAGGGGTCAAGGGCTGGACCTGGGCGTTTGTCGTATGGCAGCCTGGTTTCAGGCAACGCCTCAAGGTGTCAACCGGTTCGCAAGACCGATCGTCACGTCAAAATCTCAAAGCACTGAGATCGAGCAGTTCTAACGAAAGCGAAGGCTAATGACCAACGTCGGACAGGCCCGTACCGCAGCAGAAATCCAGCAGGATTGGGACACCAACCCGCGCTGGAAGGGCATCACTCGCGACTACACCGCTCAGCAGGTGGCTGACCTCCAGGGCACCGTCGTCGAGGAGCAGACCCTCGCTCGTCGTGGCGCCGAGATCCTGTGGGACGCCGTCAGCAAGGGCGACGACAGCTACATCAACGCTCTGGGCGCACTGACCGGCAACATGGCCGTGCAGCAGGTGCGTGCCGGCCTCAAGGCCATCTACCTCTCGGGCTGGCAGGTCGCCGGTGACGCGAACCTCTCGGGCCACACCTACCCGGACCAGTCGCTGTACCCGGCCAACTCGGTCCCGCAGGTCGTCCGCCGCATCAACAACGCTCTGCTGCGCGCCGACGAGATCGCCCGCGTCGAGGGTGACAAGTCGGTCGACAACTGGGTCGTGCCGATCGTCGCCGAGGGTGAGGCCGGCTTCGGTGGCGCCCTGAACGTCTACGAGCTCCAGAAGGCCATGATCGCCGCAGGCGT
>NZ_JAAYXO010000030.1 GCF_012515855.1 Gordonia sp. (in: high G+C Gram-positive bacteria) | reverse complement strand
CTCACCGCGACGCAGTACCGCTGACGCCCGTCCGGGGTTTCTCCACACCTGTGGACAACCCTGGGGAGGGTCACATCGGTGTAACTCTCCCGTTACCGGCGTCACATCCGGCTCGTCACCGGATCCGGCCGGGGACCGGGAGGGATCAGAGGTCCTCGACCGGGGTGAGGAGCTCCATCTCGTCCATGCAGTGCCGGGGCGGCTCCGGGTCGGTGTCGACCGCCGAGGTCATCCGCACCTCGGTGCCGCACGTGGCGCAGCGGTAGAGCAGCTTCACCTTCCGGAGCTCACCGGGAGGCGGGGGTTCGGGGACGGGCCGGACCATCCCGCCGAGCACGGCGATCCCAAGCCGCACCAGCAGGAGCGCCACCCCGAGGGCGATCACCACGCGCAGGACGTCCCAGACCACGGTCCCGAGCCTACGGTCCGGTCCCGGACGCGCCACGACCCGCCCGGTCGCCGTGACGGCGCCGCGAGCGGGTCGTGGGTGAGAGGTGGGTCAGCCGAGGCGCTCGACGATGGTGGCGTTGGCCAGGCCACCGCCCTCGCACATCGTCTGGAGGCCGTAGCGGCCGCCGGTGCGCTCGAGCTCGTTGACCAGGGTGGCCATCAGCTTGGCGCCCGAGGCGCCCAGCGGGTGGCCGAGGGCGATGGCGCCGCCGTTGACGTTGACCTTCTCGTGGGGGATGTTGAGGTCCTTCTCCCACTTCATGACCACCGAAGCGAAGGCCTCGTTGAGCTCGAAGACGTCGATGTCGTCGACGGTCAGGCCGGCCTTGGCCAGCACCTTCTCGGTGGCGGGGGTGGGGCCGGTCAGCATGATCGACGGCTCCGAGCCGACCTCGGCGTAGGCCACGACGCGGCCGCGCGGGGTGAGGCCGTTGCGCTTGCCCGCCTCTTCCGAGCCGATGAGCACCAGGGCGGCGCCGTCGACGATGCCGGAGCTGTTGCCGCCGGTGTGAACGTGGTTGACCTTCTCGACGCTCGTGTACTTCTGCATCACGACGTCGTCGAAGCCGACCATGTCGGCCAGGCCCTGGAAGGCTGGCTTGAGCTTGCCGAGGCCCTCGGCGGTGGTGCCCGGACGCATGTGCTCGTCCTTGTCCAGCAGGGTCACACCGTTGATGTCCTTGACCGGGACGATCGACTTCTCGAAGCGGTTCTCCTGCCATGCGACATCCGCACGACGCTGCGACTCGGCAGCAAAGTTGTCGATGTCCTCACGCGAGAAGCCCTCGATGGTGGCGATCAGGTCGGCACCGATGCCCTGCGGGGCGATGTAGTTGTCGTACGCGGTGGCGGGGTCCATGAACAGCGCGCCGCCGTCGCTGCCCATCGGCACGCGCGACATCGACTCGACACCGCCGGCCAGCACCAGGTCGTCGAAGCCCGAGGCGACCTTGGCCGCGGCCAGGTTGCAGGCTTCCAGACCCGAAGCGCAGAAGCGGTTGATCTGGGTGCCGGGGACGCTCTCGCCCAGGCCCGAGTTCAGTGCGGCGGTACGTGCGATCACGGCGCCCTGCTCACCGACCGGCGAGACCACGCCGAGCACGACGTCGTCGACGGCCTTCGGATCCAGGTCGGAGTGGCGCTCCAGCAGCGAGTCGATCAGACCGGAGATGAGGTCGATCGGCTTGACGCTGTGCAGCGATCCACCGCGCTGCTTGCCGCGAGGCGTACGCACCGCGTCGTAGATGAATGCTTCGTCGGACACAAGTGTTCCTTTCACACGAACCGGGAGTGGTTACCTTCGTAGGCTAACCCGGTATAACGCTTTTGACCATACCTCATGGTCAAGTCGTTCAAATCTCGCTATTCATGGGCTATGGTCAGTTCACCATGACCACCACCAGAGCGACTCGGCGCTCACGGTCCATCGACCGTCGCCGCCAACTCATCGATGCAGCTACCGTGCTGTTCGCTGAGCGCGGCTATGCCCACGTGTCGGTAGCCGACATCGCTCGGCGCGCCGGGGTGAGCCCGCCGACGGTGTACCGCCACTTCGCCGACAAGCAGGCCCTCCTGTACGCAGCCGTGCAGGTACGGGTCGACGAGCTCGAGGCCAGCACCGACGCCGCCGAGCTCGAGAGCAGCGACGATCCCACCGAGGCGCTCGCCGCCGGCGTCACCGCGATGTGCATCGCCAATCCGCACGCCACGTCGCTGTGGCGGTGGTCGGGCCAGCACCTCACCGCGGACGAGAACGCCGACGTGGTGCGCCGCACCCGAACCGTCCTGCGTCGCTGGGCATCCGCCATCCGCTCGAGCCGACCAGAGCTCACCGAACGCGAGTCGATGTACCTCGCGGGCGCCGTCCTCAGCGTGGTCGGCAGCGGCGCGGGCCGCGCGGTCCGCGGCAACGTCGACGACGTCGAGGCCATGGTCCTGGAACTGGTCCGCCGCACCGTCGAGCTCCGCCCCGCCGACGCGCAGCCCGCTCACCAGACCCCGAACTTCGGCTACGACGCCCCCACGCGCCGCGACGAGATCCTCGACGCCGCAGCCAAGATGTTCGCCGACCAGGGATTCGCCAGTACCGGGATGGACGAGATCGGCGCCGCCGTCGGTATCACCGGCCCCAGCGTCTACAAGCACTTCCCATCGAAGATCGCGATTCTGGTCGGCATCAGCCAGCGCAGCGCCATGCGCCTCGAAGTCGGCGTGATGGCGGCCTACGCCGGCTCATCCGAGCCCACCGCACGCCTGGGTGCCCTGGTGGACCACTACGTCGACTCCGTCACTTCGACCCCCGATCTGCTGGTCGGATTCACCAGCGCCTACGTCTTGGCCGGCGACCCGCAGGCCGCCGAACTCCTCGCGGTTCAGCGCCGCTACGTTGCGCGATGGGTCCAACTCCTGGTCGAGATCGACTCCCGTACGGAAGCTTCCGCGGTCCTCGCAGTTCACGCTGCACTCGCGATCGTCAACGATGCCGTCCGACTCCCCCGCAGCACCCCGCGCCCGGAGTTCGCCGCGCGGATGGCGTATCTGATGAAGGGCGTGATGGGGGTCTGACCGGCGGATTGACCCCCGAAAGCGTCGTCGACCAGCTACTTTCCCGGTAGGTTATCGGCATGAGCGCGACAGTTCTTACCAAGGGCGCAAACTTCTCACTGCCCAGCGATTCGCCGATCATCGTGACAATCGAAGTCGACTCCGGCGGTGCGCTTACCACCGATGCCAGCGTGCTCCTGCTCGAAGAATCGGGCCGCGTCCGCTCGAGTTCGGACTTCGTGTTCTACAACCAGCCGAAGTCAGTCGACGGTTCCGTTCAACTATTGGAACGCGAGCCCGAGATCGCGGGCGTCTGTCGCGACGCCGTCGCTATCCGACTGGATCGTTTGCCAGCCGAGATCGATCGGGTGGTGATCGGGGCCAGCGTCGACGACGAGTCTGAACCGTTCGGCACGGCTGAACAGTCTCGCATGACTGTCG
>NZ_JAAYXO010000192.1 GCF_012515855.1 Gordonia sp. (in: high G+C Gram-positive bacteria) | reverse complement strand
CTGGCCGCCAAGACCGCGCTCGACAACATTCAACCGACCGATGCCGCCGGTGTCATCGAGGGCATCGAGGCGGCCAACGCGCTGCTGAAGAAGCTCGGCATCACCCCCTTCACGCCGACCCTCGGTGCCTGCACCGATTTCACCTTGGCGCCGGCGCTCGGTGGGGCCATGCCTGGGCCGAGTACGCCGTTGCTGGGTGATCTGACGTTCAAGGTGTTGGGTAAGGAGATCGACATCAACGCCATCCGCAAAGGTGAGATCATGTACGGCTTCGTTCCGGTCGGCGTGTTCAACGACTCGGGCAGCAAAAAGGGCATGCAGGTCGCCTGGTTCAACGTCAACACCTTCCAGGGCAGTTTGAGTGAGCCGATGGACGGATTGGGCGAGACGATCGTCAATGCGGTGGCGAAGCGACTCCAGGCGGCGGGCGTTCCGGGTGCCGAGGGCATCGCGAAGGGCCTGCTCGGCCCGGTCACCGACATTCTCCCGTCCAACGGCGTCCGCGGTGGCCTGGTTAAGACCGGTTCGGGCACCGTCCTGTCGGCCATCTACGGAACCGTCAAGAAGGGTGATGCCACCTGCTACTTCTTCCCGTCGCTGGGTATCGCTACCGCGAAGTAAGCGCTGCGTTCCTCGGCCCCCGCTCTCGATCTGAGTGGGGGTCGAAGCCTTTGCTGTGCAATTCCGATCACGACCAGGCATTTCGGGTGGGTCAACGGTGTCGGATGAGGCATAGTAGTAGAAGAGTTCGTCGCGCGGGCAAGGGGTTCGCGGTGTGGGCGTGCTTGAAGAGAGAGAGTTTGTGGTGGCTGTTACCGGCAAGGTTGTGCACTTCGATACCAACCGTGGATTTGGATTCCTGGCTCCTGCCGAAGGCGGCGACGACGTCTTCCTGCACATCAACGATGTCGGCATCGACGAGAGCCTGCTGCGCCCCGGCGCCGAGGTCGAGTTCGAGGTCGAGAGCACCGATCGCGGCTCCAAGGCCCTGAACGTCCAGGTCACCAAGGAGGCCCCGGAGGGTGAGTCCCCCGCCGCCGAGCGCGCGCACCGTCGCGACGACAACCGCGGACGCTTCGGCGATCGCGATCGCGGCGACCGTCGCGACGACCGCCGCGGTGGCCGCGACGACCGCGCACCGCGTCGTCCGCGCAGCGGTGGCCGCCTCTCGGGTGAGATCACCGACCTGCTCCTGGAAGCGTCGCCCGACCTGACCTCGCGTCAGATCCTCGCGATCCGCGCAGGCGTGCTCGACCTGATCTCGCAGCGCGGCTGGCAGGACTAGTTTGACCCAGCCCGATCGCGCTGCCGCGTCGCCCGCGGTGGCGATCTACGACGCCCACGACACCGAACGCATGGTGGTCGAAGCGCCGAAGATCGCCTCGGGGGCCGGTGCGGAGAGCGATCATCGCAGCGACTTCGCCCGTGACCGCGCTCGAGTGCTGCACAGCGCGGCCCTGCGACGGCTCGCTGACAAGACGCAGGTCGTCGGCCCGCGTGAGGGCGACAACCCGCGCACGCGTTTGACGCATTCGCTCGAAGTGGGCCAGATCGGCCGCGGTATCGCGGTCGATCTGGGCTGCGATCCCGACCTCGTCGAACTCGCCGGGCTGGCGCACGACATCGGGCATCCGCCGTACGGGCACAACGGCGAGCGTGCGCTCGAAGAAGTGGCCCGCGACCGCGGCGGCTTCGAGGGCAACGCGCAGAACTTGCGGATCCTCACCTCGCTGGAGCCCAAGATCGTCGGGCCCGACGGCGAGAGCGCAGGCCTCAACCTCACCCGCGCCGCGCTCGACGCGACGCTCAAGTACCCGTGGTCGCGCCAGGCGCCCGGGACCAAGTACGGCGCCTACGTCGAGGACGAGCCCGCCCTGAAATGGGTGCGCGACGGCGCTCTCGACGGTCGCCGATGCCTGGAAGCCCAGGTGATGGACTGGTCGGACGACGTCGCCTACTCCGTGCACGACCTCGAGGACGGCGTAATCGGCGGTCGTATCGACCTGCGGCAGTTGAGCTCGCGGGACGACCAGCAGGTGCTCGCCGAACTCGGCATGCGCTACTTCGACGGACTCTCGTCCGAGCCGCTGGTCGACGCCGCCCAGCGGTTGTCGGAGATGGAGATCTTCGCTTCGCTCGGCGATTTCGACGGTTCGCTCGACGCGTCGGTGCGCCTCAAGCGGCTCACCAGCGAGCTCATCGGCCGATTCGCGCACGCCGCGGTCAGCCAGACACGCGCCGTCGAAGGCGATCGTCCGCTGCGCCGCTACGACGCCGACCTCTCGGTGCCCGCCGACGTCGCCGCCGAGGTGGCGGTGCTCAAGACCGTCGCCCTCCGCTTCATCTTCTCCGACTCCCGTCACCGCGCGAAGCAGGACCGCCAGCGCGAACGGATCCACCGCGTCGCCGAGATGCTCCTCGTGACCGCGCCCGGCGGCCTCGACCCGATCTTCGCCGCCCGCTGGGCCGTGGCCGCCGACGACGACGACCGCATGCGCGTGGTGGTCGACCAGATCGCCTCGATGACCGAAGGACGATTGGAGCGCCTCGACAAGTCCGGTGCCGCAGTCCAGGCGACGTTGGGCTAGGGCCCAGCTGATCGAGTGCGAGCCTCCCTTGCTGATGAAGTGCCCGCGAACGAAGGTTGCGAGCCTCCTTTGCTGATCGAGTGCCCGCGAACGAAGTGAGCGAGCGTATCGAGATCATCCGGACACGCTGACCCGCCACCCCGCCCATCTCCGACTTCCGTAGCCAATGACACCCCAGAAGTCGAATTCCCTACGGAGATCTGCCGCGCCGGCGATCGCGACCTATAGTGGGGCGCGACCACCG
>NZ_JAAYXO010000191.1 GCF_012515855.1 Gordonia sp. (in: high G+C Gram-positive bacteria) | reverse complement strand
TTCGCCGAAGGGATCGCCTCGGCGCCCGCCGACTGGCACATGCTGCAGCCGATGTGGGAGAGCGACTGGTCGCAAGCCCGCCGCGACCGGCTCGGCGTGAGCGATCCAGAACCGAGCTAGGAGGACATTCAGCGGTGAAGATCGGGATGATCTGCCCCTACTCCTTCGACGTTCCCGGTGGCGTGCAGGCGCACGTGATCGAACTCGCGGAGGTCTTCATCGGGCGCGGCCACGAGGTGCGGGTGCTGGCGCCCGCGGGCCCGGAGGTTCGGATGCCCGACTATTTCGACTCGGCCGGCCCCGCGCTCGGCATTCCGTACAACGGGTCGGTCTCGCGCGTCTCCTTCTCGCCCAAGGCGTACCACCGGCTGCGGCGCTGGATCGAGGTCAACGAGTTCGACGTCCTCCACGTCCACGAGCCGAACGCGCCCAGCCTGTCGATGCTGTCGCTGATGGTGGCCACGGGACCGATCGTCACCACGTTCCACACGGCGACCACCAAGTCGCTGTGGCTCACCGTGTTCGACTCGATGCTCCGGCAGTACCGGGAACGGATCTCCGGCAAGATCGCCGTCTCCGAACTGGCTCGACGATGGCAGATGGAGTCGCTGGGCAACGACGCCGTCGAGATCCCGAACGGGATCGACGTCGCGTCGTTCACCGACGTGCCGCCGCTCGACGGGTACCCGAAGCCGGGCCGCACCGTGATGTTCCTCGGCCGCTACGACGAACCCCGCAAGGGCATCGACATCTTGATGCGGGCGCTGCCGCGGATCGTCGAGCAGTTCCCCGACCTCACCGTCCTGGTCGTCGGAGGCGGCGACGAGAAGGCCTTGCGGCGCCGTGCGGGTGACCTGTCGGGGCGCCTGCATCTGCTCGGCATGGTGGACGACGAGACCAAGGCGCGCGCGCTCGCCAGCGCCGAGGTGTACGTCGCGCCCAACCTCGGGGGCGAGAGCTTCGGCATCGTCCTCGTCGAGGCGATGGCGGCGGGCGCCGCGGTGGTCGCCAGCGATCTGGTCGCGTTTCAACGCGTCCTCGACGGCGGCACCGCCGGGCGCGTGGTGGAGACGGGTTCGCCGAGCGCGCTGGCGGAGGCGGTCGTGGACCTGCTCGGCGACGAGGACGAGCGTCAGCGGTTGATCGCCCGCGGTCGGGCACGCGCGGAGCAGTACGACTGGTCGCACGTCGCAGACGAGATCCAGCGGGTCTACGACACCGTCACGCTGGGCGCGGGTCCCGTCGTGGTGTCGGATTGAGGCGGCGATGATGACCATCAGCGACATCGTGACGATCGTCGTCGTCGCGACCGCAGGCGCCGGGCTTCTGTGGCTCGCGGTGCTCTCGATCACTCGAGCCACCAGACTCAACCGGCTCAACGTCCGCGTCGACCTCGCCTTCGAAGCGTTGACCGCGGCGCTGGAGCGCCGCGCGGTGGTCGCTCGGGCCATCGCGGCCGAAGACCCCGAGGCCGAGGGAGCGGGGGCGCTCGCGGCCGCCGCGATCGATGCCGAGGCGGCGTCGCGCGAGACCCGCGAATCCGCGGAGAACGACCTGTCGGTGGCGCTGGCCAGGACGTCTTCGACCAATCGGTCGCACGCGCTGGTCGCGGA
This sequence comes from Gordonia sp. (in: high G+C Gram-positive bacteria), assembly GCF_012515855.1. Lineage (GTDB taxonomy): Bacteria > Actinomycetota > Actinomycetes > Mycobacteriales > Mycobacteriaceae > Gordonia. Next base: position 57,256 of record NZ_JAAYXO010000191.1, on the reverse strand, counting down.
ACTCGCCGATGCGCAGACCCGCGTCACCGTGGCGCGCCGCTTCTACAACGACGCTGTGCGCGATGCGCGGGCGCTCGGCGGACGTCGCATGGTGCGCTGGCTCCGGCTCGGCGGGCACTCGCGTCTGCCCGAGTATTTCGAGATCACCGAGCGGGTCAGCGGCACCCTGTGAGCGACGGTGAACTCGATCGGGTTTACTTGTCTGGACAATCGAACCACTCGACAGGGAGATCAATCAGTGGCCACTGAGGCTCAGAACGCACCCGCTACCGGTACCGCACGTGTTAAGCGCGGCATGGCCGAGATGCTCAAGGGCGGCGTGATCATGGACGTGGTCACCCCCGAGCAGGCGAAGATCGCCGAAGACGCCGGCGCCGTGGCGGTCATGGCCCTCGAGCGCGTGCCCGCCGACATCCGCGCCCAGGGCGGCGTGTCGCGGATGAGCGACCCGGACATGATCGACGGCATCATCGAAGCCGTGTCGATCCCGGTGATGGCGAAGGCCCGGATCGGCCACTTCGTCGAGGCGCAGATCCTGCAGAGCCTCGGCGTCGACTACATCGACGAGTCCGAGGTCCTGACTCCGGCCGACTACGAGAACCACATCGACAAGTTCGCGTTCACCGTCCCGTTCGTCTGCGGTGCCACCAACCTCGGTGAGGCCCTGCGCCGCATCAACGAGGGCGCGGCGATGATCCGGTCGAAGGGTGAGGCAGGCACCGGTGACGTCTCGAACGCCACCACCCACATGCGCCAGATCCGCCAGCAGCTGCGGCGTCTTTCGTCGCTGCCGGAGGACGAGCTGTACGTGGCGGCGAAGGAGCTGCAGGCCCCGTACGATCTCGTCGTCGAGGTCGCCAAGGCGGGCAAGCTGCCCGTCACGCTCTTCACCGCCGGTGGAATCGCCACCCCGGCCGACGCTGCGATGATGATGCAGCTGGGCGCCGAAGGCGTCTTCGTCGGCTCGGGCATCTTCAAGTCGGGCAATCCGGAGCAGCGCGCCGCCGCGATCGTCAAGGCCACCACGTTCCACGACGATCCCGATCAGCTCGCACAGATCTCCCGGGGTCTGGGTGAGGCGATGGTCGGCATCAACGTCGACGACATCCCGCAGCCGCACCGCCTCGCCGAGCGCGGCTGGTAGAGAAGCGGGCGAGGAAGTTCGCGGCCGGGCCGTCGCCCGATCACGTCGGGTCGTACACTTTCATCGACGTGAACTGGTACATCAAACCTGGCCCATCCGGGCGACAGCAGTCGCGGACATAGTTCGCAGGGGAGCGCAATGACCGAACCGAAGATTCTGCGTGACGAGGCGCTGACCGGCCGAGACGAGGTCGGTGGTCTTGTCGTGGACTGGGCCGTGGTCTGTCACGTCGGACGAGTTCGAGAAGCGAACGAAGACGCGGCCCTGGCGCTCCCCGGCCGGTACATCGTCGCGGACGGCATGGGCGGCCACGACAGCGGCGAGCTCGCCAGCGAGGCGGCTCTGCTGACGCTGGCCGAAGCCGAGATCGGCGACGGCCCCGAGGCGACCCGCGCGCGGGTGGGCGAACTGCTGATTCAGGCGCAGGACCGCATCGGCGAACTCGGCTCCGAGACCGGTCGACGCGCAGGAACCACCGCCACCGGCGTCGTTCTGGCCGCCGAGGACGAGACCCCGCAGTGGGTCGCGTTCAACATCGGCGACTCGCGAACCTACCTGTTCACCGCCGGCGAGTTGCGTCAGGTCAGCGTCGATCACTCGCAGGTGCAGGAACTGGTCGCGGCCGGTTTCCTGACGCCCGCCGAGGCCCGAGTCGACTCGCGGCGCAACGTGATCACCCGTGCCCTCGGCGCAGGCATGGCGGTCCCGGTCGCCGACTACTTCTCGTTCCCCGCCAAACCGGGCGACACCATCCTGCTGTGCTCGGACGGGCTCGACGGCGAACTCACAGACGACGAGATCGCCGTGATCCTCGAAGCGTCGCCGGACAACCAGATCGCGGCGGCGGCGTTGGTCGAGGCGGCACTGGAATCCGGAGCACACGACAACGTGACCGTCACCGTGCTGTCGGTGGTGGCAGAGTCGGCCGCGGAAGGCCCTGAGGCGGCGGCGGCGGAAGAACTCGAGGCCTGATCAGCTTTGCAACCGGAGATGACGACGACGTTCGCCGAGTTCTGCGGCGAGCGTTTTCCGGTTCTCTCCGGGCAGCCGTTCTACATCGGTCGTGAGGCGACGCTCACCGTCGACGACAATCCCTACCTGCACCGGCGCTTCCTGGTGCTGCACGATGACGGCGGGATGTGGTGGCTGACCAATCTGGGAACCCATTTGTCGGCGACGGTGACCGCCGCTGATCTCGGTTTCAGTGCGACCCTCGGACCGGGGGCGCGGATGCCGCTGGTGTTCGGCCGGACGAGCATCGTCTTCACCGCCGGACCCACCACCTACGAGATCCAAGTGCAGGCGGGCTCGCCGAACATCTCGGCGCCGACCGTGGAGAACCTGGTCGGCGGTGACACCACCCGGGGCGTCCCGAACTTCACCGACAGCCAGCGACTGGCGATTCTGGTCCTGGCCGAGGCGATCCTGAAGCGAGACGGCACGGGTGCCAGCGCCATTCCGAGTTCGGCGCAGGCCGCGGCGCGGCTGGGCTGGTCGCTCACCAAGTTCAATCGCAAACTCGACAACGTCTGCGACAAGCTGGATCTCATCGGTGTGGCCGGGATGCGTGCCGGCGGCGGCAAGCTGGCGAGCAACCGGCGACTCCGGCTTGTCGAGTACGGCTTGTCGACCCGCGTCGTGACCCGCGACGACCTCTGGTTACTCGATGCGGAGTACGCCCGCAATCAGGCCTCTGACCAGCAGTGATGCCATGGGGAGTTCTCCCCATCGACGGGTGGTGCGAACCCCCATAACGTTCTCTTCAACAGCAGCGGAACACCTCGTTCCAGCGCAGATGAAGGGACAGAGAAATGACCGTTACCGCACTCGCCCCCACCGCACTGACCCCCGTTTCAGCGAACACCGGCAGCGTGAACCGTCCGCGGTCCGCCTCGGCCGTCGACCGTCGTCGCCGCGAGGCGCTGGCTCGGCTGAGCGCTCGGGTGATGCCGCTTCCCGGTCAGCCCGTCGTCGGTGTCGCGCCGCAGGTCGCGCTCTCGGTGGTTCGCGACGAGGTCGTCGCGCCGAAGCTCCCGCAGCCGATGCTGACCGACCGCGAGGTCGAGGTCCTGCGCACCTGGTTGATGCTCGACTCCAAGCCCGCGGTGGCACAGGCCCTCTTCATCTCGCTCGGCACGGTCAACACTCACCTGACCCGCATCCGCGCCAAGTACGCCGACCTGGGCCGCCCCGCGTCCACCAAGGCGGCCCTCGTCGCCCGGGCCATTCAGGACGACATCGTCGACATCGACGAACTGTAAGTCGCGGGCCGGCGCTGCCGCGGGCGGCCGAGGGTCAGCGGCGGTCGAGGGTCAGTGGTGGCCCAGCATCGGGATGTTCAGGCTCGCCGCGGGGACACCGAAGGCATCGACCAGGTCCTGAGCGTGGGGTCGCAGGTCGCGGCACAGGTCGTTGACACCGCGCCGGATCGCCTTGCCTCGTTCCACGCTGACGTGACGGTGCATCAAGAACCAGCCGAGGTCGTCTTCCAGCAACGAATAGACGAACAGGTTCCGCACCTGCTTGAGCACCGTGCGTGTCGGCCGATCCGCCACCCGGCCGATCACCTCGACGAAGCTCTCCAGCACGATCCGCTCGATGTGGGCCTGACCGACCTTGACCAGGTGATCCTGGGTCTCGGTGAACACCTCGAGCGGATCGGCGTCGTCGTCCTTGGCGCGACGCATGCGGGCCGCCGCCGTCCGGGTGAGGTGGTCCTCGCGATCTCGAAGCAGCCGCAACTGGGTACCCGGATGGGTGAGGGCGCTGTTCTCCGGATCCTCGTCGGAATCGTCGAGAAGGGTCTGAACCACCTGGCGCGCCGCGGTCTTCTCCAGTGCGTAACTGGTGGCCATATTGGCCACGAAGCGGACCCAGCCCACGGCGTCCAGCCCCTGCACGTCCTCGGCGTACGCGGTGAGCTGCTCCTTTGCGACCAACTGGGTGAGCACCAGGTTGTCGCCCTCGAAGGTGGTGAAGACGTCGATGTCGCCGCGGAGCAGCGGCAGCAGATTGTCCGCCATGTAGCCTGCTCCGCCGCACGCCTCGCGGGCCTGCGAGATCGCCGTCTGAGCGAGGGCGGTGTGGCCGGCTTTGATGGCCGCAGCCTTGGTCTCGAGGAGCCGGATGTCCTTCGGGTCGACAGTCTCGGGATCGGCGGTCTGCAAGTCGTGGAGTTCGGCGGTGACCTCGTTCTGGGCCACCGCGAACGCGTAGGCGCGGGCAACGAGGGGCAGCAGTCGACGCTGGTGCGTGCGGTAGTCCAGCAGCAGCAGCTCGTCCTCGCCGCCCGGCGCCTCGAACTGCCTGCGCCCGAGGGCGTAGTTCACCGCGATCGCCAGACCGTAGCGCCCCGCGGCGCCCGCCGAGGCGCCGACGGTGACGCGACCGCGAATCAACGTGCCGAGCATGGTGAAGAACCGGCGGTTATCGGATTCGATCGGACTGGAGTAGGTGCCGTCGGCGGCGACGTCCGCGTATCGGTTCAGCAGGTCCGCGCGGGGGATCCGGACGCGGTCGAACACGATCCGGCCGTTGTCGACGCCGGGAAGCCCGCCCTTGTAACCGCAGTCCGAGGTGGTGACGCCCGGGAGGTCGTCGCCGTTCTCATCGCGGATCGGCACCACGAAGCAGTGGACGCCGCGACCGGTGGGCTCCTCACCGGGGCCGCCGGTGATCAGCTGTGCGAAGACGGCCGCGTAGCGAGCGTGCTCGGCGGCACCGCCGATGTAGTCCTTCCGTGCGTGGAAGGTCGGGGAGTGGATCTCGAACTCGCCGGTCGTCGGGTCGTAGGTGGCGGTGGTCTCCAGCTGCTGGACGTTGGATCCGTGGCCGGTCTCGGTCATCGCGAAACAGCCGAGAAGGTCGAGGTCGATCAGCCCGCGCACGTACTTCTCGTGGTGGGACGCCGTGCCGAGGTTCTCGATGGCTCCGCCGAACAGGCCCCACTGGACGCCGGCCTTGACCATCAGCGAGAGGTCGCCGTAGCCGAGGGTCTCGATGGCGGTGACGGCGGCACCGACATCGCCGGTGCCGCCGTGCTCGGGACGGAAGCCGGCCGCCGGGAAGCCCAGCGGCACCATCTGCTTCATCTGGTCCAGGACCCGCTCGCGATAGTCGGCGAGCGAGAGTCCGTGCTGGGGGACCAGCGTCTGCTCGTCGATCTGGCGGCGGACCACGTCGCGGGTCTGGGCCCATCGGCCGTCGAGAACCGCCTGCAACTGGGTGGTCAGGGTGTTCGGGATCGTCTCGGGGCGCAACGGGGTCGACTCGGTGCTCGTCTCGGTGGTCATGGCTCCCGACCCTACCTGCGGCGGCGCGTCCTGGACTCGATGCGATAATCACCCCTGTGGCGACCATTGAAGAGATCCTGGCGGTGGAACGGATCGACAACGACATCTATCGCGGAGGGTCGTTCCCCTCTCACCTGCGTCGAACGTTCGGTGGACAGGTCGCGGGCCAGGCCCTCGTCTCGGCCACGCGGACTGTCGACCCGAAGTACGCGGTCCACTCGTTGCACGGCTATTTCCTGCGGCCGGGCAAGCCCGACAAGCCCGCGGTGTTCCTGGTCGACCGGATTCGCGACGGGCGCTCGTTCGTCACCCGTCGGGTCACCGGCGTGCAGGACGGCGAGGCGATCTTCTCGATGTCGGCCTCGTTCCACATCACCGACGACGTCGGCATCGAGCACCAGGACGAGATGCCGGTCGCGCCCGACCCGGACACCTTGCCCGACCTGAGCGAGAACGTCACCGGGACCCAGAAGACCCTGTTCGCCGAGTGGAACAACTTCGACATCCGCATCGTCGACCAGGCGGAGACCAAGCGTGCCCGCGGCATCGCGGCGCAGCAGCGCGTCTGGTTCAAGTACAAGCATCCGCTGCCCGACGATCACCTCCTGCACGTCTGCACGCTGGCCTACATGAGCGACATGACGCTGCTCAGCTCGTCCGCGGTGATCCACCACGACGTGAAGACGCAGAACGCCTCGCTCGATCACGCCATGTGGTTCCTGCGTCCGTTCCGCACCGACGAATGGCTGCTCTACGACCAGACGTCGCCGTCGGCCGGAGGCGGTCGGTCGTTGACGCAGGGCCGGATCTTCGACCGCCGCGGCCGTCTGGTGGCGGCTGTGACGCAGGAAGGGCTCACCCGCCGCGGGGTTCCGGAGTCCGCGGCGTCGATCATGCGGCCGGTGGAATGACCGCGCATATCGGCGTGCTGGCCCTGCAGGGCGATGTCCGGGAGCACCTTGCGGCGCTGTCCGCGTGCGGAGTCGACGCGTCGCCCGTCCGGCGACGCGCCGAACTCGACGACATCGACGGACTGGTGATCCCGGGTGGCGAGTCGACCGCGATGAGTCGTCTGCTGGGAGTCTTCGATCTCTACGATCCACTGGTGGAGCGCTTGCGCGAGGGCCTGCCCGCCTACGGGTCGTGTGCCGGAATGATCATGTTGGCGTCGCGGATCCTCGACACCCGTGCCGATGCGCGGCACCTCGACGCACTCGACATCACCGTCCGTCGTAACGCGTTCGGACGGCAGGTGGAGTCGTTCGAGACTGACCTGTCCTTCACCGGCATCACCGACGCTCCGGGCGCCGATCCGATGCGCGCGGTGTTCATCCGTGCGCCGTGGGTGGAAGAAGTCGGCGGTGACGTCGAGGTTCTGGCCACCGTCCCGGACGGTCCGGCTGCCGGGCGTGTCGTGGCGGTGCGCGAGCGCAATGTGCTCGCGACCTCCTTCCATCCCGAAGTCACCGGAGATGTTCGCGTGCACCAGTTCTTCGTGGATATGGTGCGCTCAGCGTAGTATTTTTTCTCGGCTGCCCGTCGGGCAGCCGACTGCTCCAGAAGGGACCACCGCATGTCCGGCCACTCCAAATGGGCCACTACGAAGCACAAGAAGGCCGCGATCGACGCCAAGCGCGGCAAGATGTTCGCCAAGCTGGTGAAGAACATCGAGGTCGCAGCGCGTACGGGGGGCGGTGACCCCGACGGAAACCCGACCCTCTACGACGCGATCACCAAGGCCAAGAAGTCCTCGGTGCCGAACGACAACATCGAGCGCGCGCGCAAGCGCGGCGCCGGTGAAGAAGCCGGTGGCGCCGACTGGCAGACCATCATGTACGAGGGCTACGGCCCCAACGGCGTCGCGCTCCTGATCGAGTGCCTCACCGACAACCGCAATCGCGCGGCCACCGACGTGCGCGTCGCGATGACCCGCAACGGCGGCAACATGGCCGACCCCGGGTCGGTCTCGTACCTCTTCACCCGCAAGGGTGTCGTGATCCTGCCCAAGGGCGATCAGACCGAGGACGACATCCTCATGGCGGTTCTCGACGCCGGCGCCGAAGAGGTCACCGACAACGGCGACACCTTCGAGGTCGTCAGCGAAGCCGGCGATCTGATCGCCGTGCGCACGGCCCTGCAGGAAGCCGGGATCGACTACAACTCCGCCGACCCGGACTTCCGCGCGTCGGTCGAGGTAGCCGTCGACGCCGTAGGCGCCCGCAAGGTGTTCAAGCTGATCGACGCGCTCGAGGACTCGGACGACGTCCAGAACGTCTACAGCAATGTCGACATCAGCGAAGAGGTGCTCGCCGAGCTCGAGAACGACTGATAGGCTCTCGAACAAATGTTCTGGTCGGGCCGTGTCGGCCCGACCTGGTTCGAGAGGTGAGCCGGAGTGCGAGTTCCCGGAATGCGTGTTCTAGGTGTCGATCCCGGTCTGACACGGTGCGGCATCGCACTCGTCGAGGCCGGAGCGGGTCGCACAGTGACCGCGCTCGACGTCGACGTGATTCGCACTCCGGCTGACATGGCTTTGGAGCGAAGGCTCCTCGAGGTCCACCGCGCCGCGGTGCAGTGGCTCGACTCGCACCGCCCCGACGTGGTGGCGATCGAGCGGGTCTTCGCTCAACGTCAGGTGAGCACCGCGATGGGGACCGCCCAAGCGGCCGGAGTGATCGCGTTGGCCGCGGCCGAGCGCGACCTCCCGGTCGGCTTCTACACCCCCAGCGAGGTCAAGGCGGCGGTCACCGGGTCGGGGCGTGCCGACAAGGCGCAGGTCACCGCGATGGTCACCCGCATCCTCGGGATGCAGACACCGCCCAAGCCCGCCGATGCCGCCGATGCCTTGGCGTTGGCCATCTGTCACTGCTGGCGCGGCCCGGTGAACCGTCGCATGGAAGAAGCCGCCGAACAGGCGAGGGTGGCGCAGAACCGTCACCGCGCTCGACTCAAAGCGGCTCAGGAAGAAGCGCGGGCGATCGCCGGCGGAAAGGCAGCTCTGTGATTTCGTCGGTGTCAGGTGAGGTCATCGATATCGCGCTCGACCACGTCGTCGTGGAGTGCGCGGGAGTCGGCTACCGGGTTCTCGCGACCCCGCCGACCCTCGGCAGTCTGACGCGCGGGGCGCAGGTCCGCCTGCTCACCGCGATGATGGTCCGGGAAGACTCGATGACGCTGTACGGGTTCACCGATCCGGAGGCCCGCGATCTGTTCGGCCTGCTCCAGACGGTCACCGGCGTGGGTCCGCGCCTGGCGATGGCGACTCTTGCCGTCCTCGAACCGGAAAGTCTGCGCCGCGCGTTGGCCGAGTCCGATGCCAAGGCATTGACCACGGTGCCCGGAATCGGCAAGCGCGTGGCCGAGCGTCTCGTCGTGGAACTGCGCGACAAGGTGACCGCGGGCCCGGTCGGCGCCGCGGTGCCCGGCGCGCCCGTCGCCGCCAGTGTCGGAGCACAGGTGGTCGAGGCGCTGGTCGGCCTAGGGTTCACCGAGGGCGCGGCCGAGAAGGCCGTCGCCGCGGTGCTCGCCGATCATCCCGGCGCCGATTCGGCGACCCTCCTGCGCGCCGCGCTGACCTCTCTGGGACCGCGTCGATGATCGACGGTTTCGGTGCGGCAGAAGAGTTTGGCGCAGAAGAGTTCGAGACAGATGAGTTCGAGGCAGGGGAGTTTCTCAGCGCCTCATCGGTCGACGGCGACCGCGATCTCGATGCAAGTCTGCGTCCGAGCAGTCTCGGCGACTTCATCGGTCAACCGCGCGTGCGAGAGCAGTTGGAGCTGGTGCTGCACGCGGCGCGCGCCAGGGGACGCACGCCCGACCACATCCTGCTCTCGGGCCCGCCCGGACTAGGTAAGACCTCGCTCGCCATGATCATCGCGAGCGAGATGGGCGCCGCGATCCGCATCACGTCCGGTCCGGCGCTGGAACGCGCGGGCGATCTCGCGGCCATGCTGTCGAACCTGGTGGAGGGGGACGTCCTCTTCATCGACGAGATCCACCGCATCGCCCGGCCCGCGGAAGAGATGCTGTACCTGGCGATGGAGGACTTCCGCGTCGACGTGGTGGTCGGCAAGGGGCCGGGAGCCACATCGATCCCGCTCGAGGTGGCGCCGTTCACGCTCGTCGGTGCGACCACCCGCTCAGGCGCCCTCACCGGGCCGCTGCGCGACCGGTTCGGGTTCACCGCGCACATGGAGTTCTACGAGACGGAAGAACTGGTCCGCGTACTGCTGCGTTCGGCCAAGATCCTCGGCATCCCGATCAGCGACGAGGCCGCGATCGAGGTCGCCGGACGATCCCGCGGCACCCCGCGCATCGCCAACCGCCTGCTGCGACGGGTTCGGGACTACGCCGAGGTCCGCGGCGACGGCACCGTCGATCTGGGCGCGGCGCGTGCCGCGCTGGCGGTGTACGACGTCGACGAACTCGGTCTCGACCGTCTCGACCGTGCTGTTCTGAATGCTTTGGTCCGCGGTTTCGGCGGTGGACCGGTCGGCGTGTCGACCATCGCGGTGGCGGTCGGGGAGGAGCCGGCCACCGTCGAAGAGGTGTGCGAGCCGTTCCTGGTGCGTGCGGGAATGATCGCACGGACACCACGCGGGCGGGTCGCCACGGCGGCGGCCTGGCAGCACCTGGGTCTGCAGCCGCCTGCGGGAGCACTCAACCAGGTGCTCGGGGTGCGAGCGCGCGAGGACGACGGCGGCACCCTGTTCGGTTGATCGGGCGGCGCGCCGCTGTCCGTGCGGCGTGCGCAATCGTGACGCGACCGGCACCTGTGATTCGGGTGCATCCGGTGAGCCTGGCACACTGGTTCCCATGGAATCTTTGATCCTCCCGTTGATGCTTGCTGCCATGGCAGGCTTCATGTTCTTCAGCATCCGCAATCAGAAGAAGCGCGCCGCCGCGATGAGCGAGATGCAGAGCTCCCTCGAAGCGGGTGCGCGCGTCCAGTTGCACGCGGGCCTGTTCGCTACCGTTGTGGAAGCCGACGAAGGCGACACCGTCAAGCTCGAGGTGGCCCCCGGCGTGGTGACCGAGTGGAACCGGCTCGCGATCCGCGAGGTCGTCGCACCCGAGACCGACGCCCCGGACATCGAGTCGATCGACACCGAGTCGATTGACGACGAAATCGGGTCCGAGAACGTGTCGCTCGACAAAGACCAGAACGAAGAGAAGTAGAACTTACGCGTGACTAAACCCAATCTGCGAGCTGGGGCGGGCAAGCTCCGGCCGGAGCGGCCGCCATGGCAGCCGCTGACCGTCTTCTTCGCACTTCTGGCCATCGTCTACGGCCTGGTGTTCTTCACCGGCGACGGAAGCCCGACGCCCAAGCTCGGCATCGACCTGCAGGGCGGCACGCGCGTGGTGCTGACCGCGCGCACTGACGACGGCAAGGCCCCGTCGGCACAGCAGCTCGATCAGGCGCGGCAGATCATCGACCAGCGAGTCAACGGTCTCGGCGTCGGCGGGTCGGAGGTGGTGGTGAACGGTGACACGATCGTCATCACCGTTCCGGGCGACGACGGCAAGCAGGCTCGCGACCTCGGCCAGACCGCACGCCTCTACATCCGCCCGGTCGTCGAACAGGTGCCGGCGCAGGAGCAGAAGCCCGACCCGAACGCCAAGGACGTCTCCGAGATGACGCCCGACGAGCAGAAGGCCGCGGTCGAAGCCGAGCGCGCGCTGCGTCAGGCGCCTGCGAACGCCGATCAGGCGACACTCGACAAGCTTCGCGCCCAGATGGCGAAACTCGACTGTTCGCCGAATGCCAACGACCCGCTGATCGGCCACGACCGGCCCAACGAGTACCTGGTGGCATGTGGCGACGGTGACGGCATGGTGTACCTGCTGGAGCCGATGCTGATCGACGGTCGGGAGATCGCCGACGCCAAATCCGGTCAGAACTCGACCGGTGCGTGGACTGTCAACGTCGACTTCAAGGGCGACGCCCAGAAGACCTGGGCCGACTACACCGGCAAGAACGTCGGCAAGCAGACCGCGGTCACCCTCGACACTCGCGTGCTGAGCGCGCCGTCGATCAACGTGCAGATCCTCGGCACCACTGAGATCAGCGGTCGCTTCACCCAGGGCGAGGCCGACGCGCTGGCGAACGCACTCAAGTACGGTTCACTGCCGCTGTCGTTCTCGATGTCGGACGCGCAGACCGTGTCGGCCACCCTCGGCCTGCATTCGCTGAACGCCGGCCTGATCGCGGGCCTGGTCGGGCTGATCCTGATCCTGATCTACTCGCTGCTGTACTACCGGGCGATGGGCTTCCTGTCGGTGCTCTCGCTGATCCTCGCCTACACGATGGTCTACGGCATCATCGTGCTGCTCGGCCGCTGGATCGGATTCACCCTCGACCTGGCCGGTATCGCCGGTCTGATCATCGGCCTCGGCATGACCGCCGATTCGTTCGTCGTCTACTTCGAACGAATCAAGGACGAGATGCGCGAGGGCAGAACGGTGCGTTCGGCCGTCACCCGAGGTTGGCAGAGTGCTCGTCGCACGGTGTGGACCGGCAACGCGGTCAGCTTCATCTGTGCCGCGATCATCTACCTGCTCGCCGTCGGCGCGGTCCGCGGCTTTGCGTTCACCCTGGGTCTGACGACGCTGATCGACATCATGATCGTCTTCCTGGTGACGCATCCGATGGTGGTTCTGGCCAGCCGCAACAAGTTCTTGTCCAAGCCCTCGATCAACGGACTGGGCGCGGTGTCCGAGGTGGCTCGAGTCCGTCGTCAGGTGCAGCCGACTGCTAGCGCGGCCGGCGTCTCCGCCGGTCACAAGGAAGGGGACGCGCAGTGAGCAACCCGACTCCCGACGACGTGAGGACGCCGACCGAATGGTCGGACGACGACTACGTCGCAGACAAGAACCAGTCGTTCTTCTCGCGCCTGTACTCGGGCACCGGAGCGTTCGACGTCATCGGCAAGCGGCGCATGTGGTACGCGATCTCCGGCGTGCTGATGGTGATCTGCATCCTGTCGATCGCAATCCGCGGATTCACCTTCGGCATCGATTTCGAAGGCGGCACGCAGGTCTCGATGCCCGCGCGCGGCGCCGTGACGACCTCCGAGGTGACCAAGGTCTTCGAGGACACCCTCGGACGAAGCCCCGACACCGTTCAGCAGGCGGGCGCCGGCAGCTCGGCGACCATCCAGATCCGCACCTCGACCCTCACCGGCCCCGAGACGGCCGAGTTGCTGCACGCGCTGGGCACCGCGTTCGAACCCGACGTGAAGCCCGCGGACGTGAGCTCCTCCGACGTCAGCTCCACGTGGGGCAAGGAGATCACGCAGAAGATGCTGATCGCGTTGGCGGTGTTCCTGGTCGTCGCGTTCATCTACATCGCCATCCGATTCGACAAGGAGATGTCGGTCGCGGCGATGGCCTCGCTGGTGTTCGACCTCGTCGTGACCGCGGGCATCTACTCGCTGGTCGGCTGGGAGATGACCCCGGCCACCGTGATCGGTCTGCTGACGATCCTCGGCTTCTCCATCTACGACACGGTCGTCGTCTTCGACAAGGTGGAGGAGAACACCAGATCGGTCTTGGCGACGAGCCGTCGGACGTACGCTGAGCAGACCAACCTCGCGGTCAACCAGACCTTGATGCGCTCGATCAACACCACCGTGATCTCGGTGCTGCCGATCATTGCCATGATGGTCGTCGCCGTGTGGATGCTCGGTGTCGGAACGCTGAAGGACCTCGCGTTGATTCAGCTGGTCGGCGTCGTGGTCGGCACCTACTCCTCGGTGTTCCTGGCATCGCCGTGCCTGGTGTCGATGAAGGAACGCACCACGGACATCAAGCGGCACACCGCCAAGGTCCTCGCTCGAAGGGAACGGATCTCAGCATGATACACCCGCGGCTGCGCCGTGCCGCCTCGCTTCTCGCGGCCGGTTCGGCCGCGGGTGCTCTGCTGGTGGCCTGCGGGGGCGACGATCGTGCCGACATCGACTATCTGGTCGATGCGCGCGTCGCCTCCTACAACGCGAACACGGTTCAGGGGCATGCGGACGGCACGATCATGGCGCTCAACCGGGTGCTGCCCGGGTTCTCGATCGTCGGCCCCGAGGGGCAGATCATCGCCGACCACGACATCGGGACGGTCGTCGAAGAACCGGGCTCCGAACAGACCCTCACCTACCAGTTCTCGAAGGACGCGGGCTATTCCGACGACAAGCCGATGACCTGCGACGCCCTCTTCCTGGCGGCCACCGCGCTGAGCGGCACCACACCGGGATTCGACGCCGCGACCCACGCCGGGTACGAAGACATCGCTCGGGTCGACTGCACGCCGGGTGCCAAGGTCGCCACGGTCGTCTTCAAGCGCGGCCGCACCTACGGACAGTGGCGCGAGATGTTCGGCGCAGGCACCCTGCTGCCGCCGCACGTGGTCGCGCGCGCGGCCGGTGTGCCCAACGTGGTCGACGCGATCCGCTCGGGGGACAAGGCCGTCATCGCCAAGATCGCCGCCGCGTGGAACACCGCCTTCGACCTGAAGCCGGGTTCGCAGGTCGACGCGGCGACCTTCCCCGCAGCCGGTCCCTACCGCGTCGACGCCTACTCCGTCGAAGGCGGGCTCACGCTGGTTCCGAACGAGAAGTGGTGGGGTGAGCCCCCCGCCTCCGAATCGGTGACCGTGTGGCCGCGGGGAACCGATGGCGAGAAGGCGCTCGACGGGTCGCGTGCGACGGTGGTCGACTCGGGGGACCTGGCGCTCGGCGCCAGGATCGCCGGCGAGGCCGCACCCAGCGCGCCGGTCAATCGCACGACGATCCGTGAGCCTGCGCCGCTGTCCGTGACCCAACTCGTCTTCGCAGGCAAGGGCGTGGGCACCGATCCGCTGGTGCGGCGCGCGCTGGCGTCCTGCATGCCGCGGGACGCGCTGGCACGCCGCTTCGGCGCCAACGGTGTCCCCTGGAATCTGCGCTCGGCCTCGCCCGCGGATCCCCTGGGACCGTCGTTGAATGCGCAGTACAGTCGCCGTTATCCGCGGTCCGACGTGGCCCGGGCCAAGTCGCTGTTGGGCGAGCGAGGCGCAGGCAGGCGCGCCACGCCGACAGTGCGGATCGGGTACGTCGCGAAGTCGACCGAGAACGCCGAGCTCGTCAAGATGATCGGCCAGACCTGCGGTCCGGCGGGCATCACGGTCGAGGACGTCTCGTCGCCGGAGTTGTCGATCGAGGGGCTGGGCAAGGAGTACGACGCGATCCTGATGTCGGACGGCACGTTCGCCGCATCGAGCACGGCGTCCGGTTTCCCGGAGGTCTTCGCGTTCGCGACCGGCGACCCGCTGAACCTCTCGGGGCTCCGCGATCGCCAGGTGACCGCCGCCATCGGTGACCTTGCCGGCACCACGAGCGACAGCGCGCGCCTGCCGCTGTTGCGCACCATCGAGACCGCAGCCTGGGAACAGCTGCCGACGATTCCGCTGTTCGGCACCGTTCGGGCACGCGAGTCGGTGTCCGTGGCGAACATGGTCCCCGGGATGGGGAGCTCGGGCACCGGGTGGAACATGGATCGCTGGGAGGTGCGGTGAACGTCGGTGACCGCGACGACAGCGACGCGCTGGACCGGGCGCGGGCCGTCATCGAGCGACGCGCTCGGCTGATCGCCGATTTCCCGGAGCCCGGGATCGCGTTCAAGGACCTGACACCGGTCCTCGCGGACCCCGACGGACTCGATGCGGTGGTCGACGCACTGGCCTCGGCCTGCAGCGGCGCCGATCTGATCGCCGGGGTCGACGCCCGCGGCTTCCTGCTCGGCGGGGCCGTCGCGCGGCAGCTCGGTCTCGGGGTGGTGGCGGTCCGCAAGGGCGGCAAGCTGCCGCCGCCGGTGATCGGGCTCGACTACCAGCTGGAGTACGGCACCGCGCGACTCGAGATCCCGGAGGACGGCATCGACCTCGCTGATCGTCGGGTCGCGGTGCTCGACGATGTCCTCGCCACCGGGGGGACGGCGGTGGCGGCAGCGCAGCTGCTACAGCGAGCGGGCGCACGGGTCGACACGATCGCGGTGGTCATGGAGCTCGACGGACTGTCGGGCCGCGAACTCGTCGCTGCGGAACTGGGCCCCGCGGTTCGGGTGCATAACCTCTGCCTCGGCTGAGTACGATCGCTCTATGAGCGATCCCGACACCAAGCGACCCGACGATGCCTCTCCGCTGAGCTCGCGCCGGGTGCGTGCGCGACTGGCGCGCCGGATGACTGCGGCGCCCCGCAGCGGAGTCGCACCTGTGCTCGAGCCCCTGGTATCCCTGCATCGCGAGGTGTACCCGAAGGCGGACTTCGCGGTGCTTCAGCAGGCGTACACCGTCGCGGACGAGCACCACTCCGGACAGTTCCGGAAGTCGGGCGACCCGTACATCACCCATCCGCTGGCGGTGGCGACGATTCTCGCCGATCTGGGGATGGACACCACCACCCTCGTCGCGGCCCTGCTGCACGACACGGTGGAGGACACCGGGTACTCGCTCGATCAGCTCGAGGCGGACTTCGGTTCGGAGGTGGCACATCTGGTCGACGGCGTGACCAAGCTCGACAAGGTCGCGCTGGGCAGTGCGGCCGAGGCCGAGACCATTCGCAAGATGATCATCGCGATGGCTCGTGATCCGCGGGTGCTGGTGATCAAGGTGGCCGACCGCCTGCACAACATGCGGACCATGCGGTTTCTGCCGCCGGAGAAGCAGGCGCGCAAGGCCCGCGAGACCCTCGAGGTGATCGCGCCCCTGGCACATCGTCTCGGCATGGCGACGGTCAAGTGGGAACTCGAGGATCTCTCGTTCGCGATCCTCCATCCCAAGAAGTACGAGGAGATCGTCCGCCTGGTGGCCGATCGGGCGCCGAGCCGTGACACCTATCTCGCCCGGGTGCGGTCGGACCTGAACAACGCGCTCGCGGGATCGCGGATCACGGCGACCGTCGAGGGCAGGCCCAAGCACTACTGGTCGATCTACCAGAAGATGATCGTCAAGGGCAAAGACTTCGACGACATCCACGACCTCGTCGGCATGCGCATCCTGTGCGACGAGGTGCGCGACTGCTACGCCGCGATCGGCGTCGTGCATTCGCTCTGGCAGCCGATGGCCGGCCGGTTCAAGGACTACATCGCGCAGCCCAGCTTCGGCGTGTACCAGTCGTTGCACACCACGGTGATCGGTCCCGAGGGCAAGCCGCTGGAGATCCAGATCCGCACCGTGGAGATGCACCGGACCGCGGAGTTCGGCATCGCAGCGCACTGGCGGTACAAAGAAGGCCGAAAAGGTAAGGGCCGCAAGACCACCGACGTCGCCGAGGTCGACGACATGGCGTGGATGCGCCAGTTGCTCGCCTGGCAGCGGGAGGCCGCCGATCCGGGGGAGTTCCTCGAATCGCTGCGCTACGACCTCGCGGTCAAGGAGATCTTCGTCTTCACCCCGAAGGGCGACGTGGTGACCCTCCCCGCGGGTTCGACGCCGGTCGACTTCGCGTATGCCGTCCACACCGAGGTGGGGCACCGCTGTATCGGCGCGCGGGTCAACGGCCGGCTGGTGGCCCTGGAACGGGCGCTCGAGAACGGCGAGGTGATCGAGGTCTTCACGTCGAAGGCCGAGAGCGCCGGGCCGAGCAAAGACTGGCAGAACTTCGTGGTCTCGCCGCGCGCCAAGGCCAAGATCCGTCAGTGGTTCGCCAAGGAGCGTCGCGAGGAGGCGCTCGAAGCGGGCAAGGGGTCGATCGTCAAGGAGGTCCGCCGCGGCGGCCTTCCGGTGCACCGACTGGTGTCGGGCGAATCGATCACCGCACTGGCCAAGGAGTTCGGCTTCGCGGACGTCGACGCGCTCTATACCGCGGTCGGCGAGGGGCATGTTCCCGCCGGGCGCGTGGTGCACCGACTGGTGGCGATGCTCGGCGGCGTGGACGCGGCCGAGGAGGAGATCGCCGCCCGGGCGACCCCGTCGACCCCGACCCGGCGCAGGCAGACGGGTGATTCGGGCGTGGTGGTCGAAGGCGTCGACAACGTTCTGGTGAAGCTCGCCAAATGCTGCACCCCGGTACCGGGCGACGAGATCATCGGTTTCATCACCCGCGGCGGCGGCGTCAGCGTCCACCGCGACGACTGCACCAACGCAGACGACCTGCGGGCCCAGCCGGAACGCCTGCTTCCGGTGCAGTGGGCGCCGAACCCGTCCTCGGTGTTCCTCGTCGCAATCCAGGTGGAGGCCCTCGACCGGCATCGTCTGCTGTCGGACGTGACGCGCGTGCTCGCCGATGAGCGGGTGAACATCCTGTCCGCGTCGCTCACCACGAATCGGGATCGCGTGGCCGTCAGCAAGTTCACCTTCGAGATGGGCGATCCCAAGCATCTCGGGCACGTGCTGAACGTGGTTCGCAACGTCGAGGGCGTGTACGACGTGTACCGCGTGACCTCGGCGGCCTAGCTGAAACGAGGCGAGCCGAGACCCGTTGCGGGTCTCGGCTCGTCTCGGCTGACGGAGATCAGTTCGTGAGTCGAAACGTCACTCGCTGATCGAGGTCGACTTGATCTCGAGCGTCGTCTTCGGGAAGCCGTTCTCGGCGGTTCCGACCGGACCCGGGTCGATGCCGCCCGCGACCACCTTGTCGACAATCTTCATGCCTGCGTCGTCGACCTTGCCCACCACGGCGAGGTTGGGCTGCAGCTGGGTGTCCTTGGTGACGATGAAGAACTGTGCGCTGCCGGTGTTGACGACGCCGTTCTGCTGGTCGTTGCGGTTCGCGATCGCGACGGTTCCGCGCGGGTAGATCGCCGGCGGCTCCATGCCCATCTGCATGAGCTGCGGGTTCATCTCGCCCACTTCGAGGTTGGTCGGGTTCTCGTCGACCGTGCTCCAGCCGGGGGACCCGGCTCCGGTGCGCGTCGGATCGCCGCACTGCAGCACGTGCAGTTGATCACTCTGGGCCAGGCGGTGGCACTCGGAGTTGTCGTAGAAGTTGTTGTTCGACAGCGAGACGATCGCGTTGACGTTGCAGGGCGCCGACTCCCGGTCGAGGGTCACCGGGATCTCGCCGAGATTGGTGGTCAGCGTCCAGTCGACGGTGCCGGTGTTGAGGACGCGGCTCTCCGGCATCGGGGAGCTGCGGACCTTCTTGGCGCCCTCGCGCATGAACTCGATGTACTTCTCGCCCTGGGCCTTCTGATCGGCCGGCGCACTCGCGATCTGCTTCTCGAGGACCTCGATCGTCTTGTTGAGGTCGTTGTCGGCCTTCGTGTACTCGCAGATCGTGTGACGCTTGTCGTCCCAGTGGCGGTAGTAGAAGTATCCGCCGACGGCGACGGCGGCGAGGACCGCGACGCTGCAGACCGAGATCAGCGTGAGGCGCCGCTGGCGTGCGGCCCGGCGTTCGCTTTCGAGCCGTTCTTCCAGCTTGCGGCGGGCGGCATCGCGACGCTCTTCGTTGGACGACACGCTGATGGAACCTCCTGTGCGGCATGTGGGGCAGGGCGCTGTCGCTACAGCGCGCCCCATGCTATCGCAGGGGCCTTGGCAACCGATGAGACAATGGGGGTTAGACGCGGTGCGCGGCAGATCGCCGTGCCCCTATAAGGAGGTATGCCTCGTGCTGATCGCCGGGTTCCCCGCAGGCATGTTCCAGACCAACTGCTATCTGGTCGCGGAGGATCGCGGCAGTGACGCGGTCATCATCGATCCGGGGCAGGACGCCGCGCCCAGTGTGCGCGAGGCCCTGGCCGAGTACGAGCTGACGCCGGTCGCGATCTTCCTGACGCACGGCCACCTCGACCACACCTGGAACGCGACCGAACTCGCCGACGAGTACTCGATCCCGGTGTACATCCACGCCGACGATCGCCCGATGCTCACCGACCCGGGCATGGGACTGGGGAGCGCACTGTCGTCGATGATCGGCGACATGACGTTCACCGAGCCGGAGAAGGTCATCGAGTTCGTCGACGGGGAAGACGTCGACGCCGCAGGCTTCCGGTGGGCCGTCGACCACGCGCCCGGCCATTCGGCGGGCAGCGTGCTGCTGAGCCCCGACTCGGCGGCCGTGTGCTTCGCGGGCGACGTACTGTTCAATGGTTCGATCGGTCGTACCGACCTCCCCGGCGGCAGTCACCAGACGCTCCTCGCGTCGATCGCCGAGAAGTTGATGACGCGCGACGACGACGTCGTGATCCTCCCGGGTCACGGACCCCAGACCACCATCGGCGCCGAGCGCACGAGCAATCCGTTCCTGCTCGATCTGCCCGGCGCGAACAAGAAAGGACGATTCGGACTGTGAGTGGCGAGTTTGCGGCGCCGAAAGGCATTCCCGACTATTTCCCACCGGCCTCGGCTGATTTCCTCGCGGTTCGGAACGCGCTGACCGGAGCGGCCCATCGTGCGGGCTACGGACACATCGAACTGCCGATCTTCGAGGACACGGCGCTGTTCGCGCGCGGCGTCGGAGAGTCGACCGATGTGGTCAGCAAGGAGATGTACACCTTCGCCGATCGCGGCGGTCGGTCGGTCACGCTGCGCCCCGAGGGCACCGCGGGCGTGATGCGCGCGGTGATCCAGCACGGACTCGACCGCGGTCAGTTGCCGGTGAAGGTCTGCTACGCCGGGCCGTTCTTCCGGTACGAGCGACCGCAGGCCGGGCGCTACCGCCAGCTGCAGCAGGTCGGGATCGAGGCCATCGGTGTGGACGATCCGGCCCTCGACACCGAGGTCATCGCCGTGGCCGACGAGGGCTACAAGAGCCTCGGATTGTCGGGCTACCGCCTCGAGTTCACCTCGCTCGGCGACGAGACCTGCCGTCCGCAGTACCGAGAAGCGCTGCAGGAGTTCCTGTTCGGTCTCGATCTCGATGAGCCGACGCGCGAGCGCGCCAGGATCAACCCGCTTCGCGTGCTCGACGACAAGCGCCCGGAGATCAAGGAGATGACCGCGTCGGCCCCGCTGATGCTCGATCACCTCAGCGACTCGGCGCGGGAGCACTTCGACGAGGTCCGCCGCGGCCTCGATCGCCTGGGCGTCGAGTACGTCATCAACCCGCGACTCGTCCGCGGCCTGGACTACTACACCAAGACGACCTTCGAGTTCGTCCACGACGGTCTCGGCGCGCAGTCGGGCATCGGCGGCGGTGGTCGTTACGACGGTCTGATGAAGCAGGTCGGCGGCAAGCAGGACCTCTCGGGCATCGGCTTCGGCATCGGCGTCGACCGGACGGTTCTGGCACTGGAGGCCGAAGGCGTCTCGGTGGCCGGTGAAGGTCGGGTCCAGGTGTACGGCGTGCCGCTCGGCGCGGCGGCCAAGAGCGAACTGGTCTATGTCGCCGGACAGTTGCGTGCCGCGGGTGTCAGCGTCGACCTCGCCTACGGCGATCGCGGCCTCAAGGGCGCGATGAAGGCGGCCGACCGCTCGGGCGCTCGCCTGGCCCTGGTCCTCGGCGACCGGGAACTCGAGGAGCGGACCATTGAGGTGAAGGACCTCTCGAACGGCGAGCAGCGCAAGATCTCACTCGACGACGTCGTCGCGACGGCGCGCGCCCTCCTCGCTGAGTAGCCTTCGCTGAGTAGTCTTCGCTCACTCCAACGACGCTCGCTCACCTCCGGAGGTGAGCGAGCGTCGTTGTCGTAAGCGAGCGCAGGGGCGAGCCCAATCTGTGGATAACGCAGGTGCGACGAACGGCGGCCGGTGGTCGACTGAACCCATGTGGCCGGTGGACAGGTACGGGATCGTGCATCGCAAGACGGCGCTGGAGCACGGCATCTCGGAGCGGCGCCTTGCGTCGGCGGTGCATTCGGGCGAACTCATCGTCGTCGCACGCGGCATGTCGGTACCGAGCGCCGCCGTCGCGGGACGGAAGGACGCTGAGCGGATCGTCTACGGGTTCCGTTGCATCGCGGCGGCGATCAGTCCGCAGCGTCCCGTTCTCAGTCACGACTCCGCGGCGGTGGTGCACGGACTGTCGTTGCTGCATCCCGATCAGCGTCGCGTCCACGTGACCAACGGCAAAGACGGCGGGGGCTCGGAACGCTCGCGGCGCGTCATTCACTCGGGGACGTTCGGGCCGGACGACGTCGTCGAGATCGACGGGCTTCTCGTGACGAGCATGGAGCGCACGGCGATCGACGTCGCGCTCAAGACCGCGACGCTGCCACAGGCTCTCACCGTGTTCGACGCGGGCCTGCGCCTGGGTATGCAGGCCGACGACGTCACGCGGCGGCTCCGTGCGAGCCGTCATGGAATCGCACTCGTCCGGCGTGCGTTCTCCTTCGCCGACGGCGACTCGGAGTCTCCGGGCGAGTCGTGGAGCCGTGCCCAGATGATCGAAGCCGGCCATCGGGTGCCCGACCTGCAGGTCGAGTACACGCTCGAATCGGGCCGCGTCGCTCGGTGCGACTTCGGTCGCGACGAGAAGTTCGTCGGTGAGTTCGACGGGATGGTGAAGTACCAGCGCGAGATGCGGGGCGATGAGGACGTCGAGGCCGTCGTCGTGCGGGAGAAGCTCCGTGAAGACCAGCTCCGCGACGTCGGTGTCGACGTCGGCCGGTGGATCTGGGACGACCTGCGCACGAAACGGATGATCGCCAAACTCGAGCGCCGGTACGACCGACTCGGGATCCGCTATTGAGCGCGGGTTCGCTCACTTCGCCGACGATCGCTACCCAAAACGACGCTCGCTCACCTCGGGAGGTGAGCGAGCGTCGTTGGAGGGAGCGAACGCGACTACAGGTCGTTGGTCGCGAACGTGTCGCAGCGGCGCGCGTCGCCCTTCGAATAGCCGATCTTGAACCAGCGGACGCGCTGTTCGGCGGACCCGTGGGTCCAGCCCTCGGGATTGGAGCGCGAACCCTGGATGGTGTCGTCGCCGATGGCCTTCGCGCTCTGGATGACGGTCTGGATCTGCTGGTCGGTCAGCGGCGCGAGCATCGCGTCGGGACCCTTGTCGGCGTGGTAGGCCCACACGCCCGCGAGGCAGTCGGCCTGCAGTTCGACGCGGACCGAACCGTTGTTGCCCATGCGCTGACCCTTGGCGAGCACGCCGCTCAGGTTCTCGATGTGGTGCCCGAACTCGTGGGCGACGACGTACTCCTGAGCGAGCGGACCGTCGGAACCGCCCATGCGCTTGAGGTCGGCGAAGAACGACGGATCGAAGTAGGCCGTCTGATCGGCGGGGCAGTAGAAGGGGCCCATCGCCGACGACGCCGCACCGCAGCCGCCGGTGTTGATGTTGCCGCTGAAGATGACGGTCTCGGGCTGCGTGTAGCCCTGCAACTGCTCGGACCACACCTGGTTCAGGCTGTTGGTGGTGGCGACGATGCGGCACATGTCATCGGTGTTGGCCAATTCGATCGTGCAGTTGTCGATGCGCTCCTGCAGCGCCTGGTTGTCGGCCGACACCGGTTGCTGATTCGCCGACGACTGGTCGCTTCCGCCCAGAATGTCGCCGGGATTGAAGCCGAAGAGCAGGCCGAGGATCACCACGATGATGCCCGCGCCGCCGCCGAGCGCCATCCGCCCGCCGCCCATGCCTCCGCCACCCGAACCGCCCGCAGACACCTTGCCGGTGTCGAGGGGACCGCTGCCTTGAAATGTCATGGGCTTACATTAACCACGAATCGGACGCGACAACCGCGAACCGGACGTGCCCGGTGCGTTGACCGGACGCGCTTGGTGCGATGTCGGCGGCGAAACGTAGAATCGGACGCAAGCAGCTTGACCCTGGCAGCTTTGTGCTGCGCAGAAGGAAAGGAACCCAGTGCTCCGCACTCATTTCGCCGGATCGCTGCGTCGAGAAGACGCATCGCAGACTGTCACCGTCGTCGGATGGGTGGCGCGCCGGCGCGACCACGGCGGGGTCGTCTTCATCGATCTCCGCGACTCCTCCGGCCTGGTGCAGGTGGTGTTCCGTGACGAGCAGGTCGCCGAGGCCGCTCACCGGCTGCGCGCGGAGTACTGCATCCAGGTCACCGGTGAGGTCGAGGTCCGTCCCGAGGGCAGTGAGAACACCGCGCTGGCCACCGGAGCCGTCGAGCTGAACGCGCGCGAGCTGACCGTGCTGAACGAGTCGGCTCCGCTGCCGTTCCAGCTCGACGAACAGCCCGGCGAGGAAGCGCGACTGCGCCACCGTTACCTGGACCTGCGTCGCGAAGGCCCGGCCAAGGCCATCCGGCTGCGGTCGCAGGTCAGCGCCGCCGCACGCGGCGTCCTCGGTGCCCACGACTTCGTCGAGATCGAGACGCCGACCCTCACCCGGTCGACGCCCGAAGGCGCTCGCGACTTCCTCGTGCCGGCACGCCTGCAGCCGGGCTCGTTCTATGCCCTGCCGCAGAGCCCGCAGCTGTTCAAGCAGCTGCTTATGGTCGCAGGCATGGAGCGCTATTACCAGATCGCTCGCTGCTACCGCGACGAGGACTTCCGCGCCGATCGCCAGCCGGAGTTCACCCAGCTGGACATCGAGATGAGCTTCGTCGACGAAGACGACGTGATCGCCCTCGCCGAGGAGATTCTCGCGGCGCTGTGGAAGTTGATCGGGGTCGACCTGACCACGCCGATCCCGCGGATGACCTACGCCGACGCGATGCGCCGATTCGGCAGCGACAAGCCCGACCTGCGCTTCGACATCGAGCTGGTGGAGTGCACCGACTTCTTCGCCGAGACCCCGTTCCGCGTCTTCAAGGCGCCGTACGTCGGCGCCGTGGTGATGCCGGGCGGCGCGTCGCAGCCCCGTCGCCAGCTCGACGCCTGGCAGGAGTGGGCCAAGCAGCGCGGCGCCCGCGGACTGGCCTACGTGCTGGTGCAGGAGGACGGCACCCTCACCGGGCCGGTCGCCAAGAACATCTCCGACGCCGAGCGCGAGGGCATCGCCGCCCACGTGGGCGCCGAGCCGGGCGACTGCGTCTTCTTCGCCGCGGGCGCGGTGAAGACCTCGCGCGCGCTGCTGGGCGCGGCCCGCGGCGAGATCGCCGACAAACTCGGCCTCATCAAGGACGGCGACTGGGCGTTCACCTGGGTCGTCGACGCACCGCTGTTCGAGCCCGCCGACGACGCGACCGCCGCGGGCGACGTCGCGGTCGGCACCGGCGCCTGGACCGCCGTGCACCACGCCTTCACCTCGCCCAAGCCGGAGTCGATGGAACTCCTCGAGTCCAACCCGGGCGAGGCGCTCGCCTACGCCTACGACATCGTGTGCAACGGCAACGAGATCGGCGGCGGATCGATTCGCATCCACCGCCGCGACATTCAGGAACGTGTCTTCAAGATCATGGGCATCTCCGAGGACGACGCACAGGAGAAGTTCGGCTTCCTGCTCGACGCCTTCTCGTACGGTGCGCCGCCGCACGGCGGCATCGCGTTCGGCTGGGACCGCATCACCGCACTCCTGGCAGGCGAGCCGTCGATCCGCGAAGTGATCGCGTTCCCGAAGTCGGGCGGCGGCATCGATCCGCTCACCGACGCGCCCGCGCCGATCACGCCGGAGCAGCGCAAGGAGACTGGCATCGACGCCAAGCCCCAGAAGGCGGGCGAGCAGAAGGCGGGCGAACAGAAGGCGCCGGCCGAGGCCTGAGGAAACCATGACCGTAATCGCTGACGAACGGATCTCGTCAGTCCTGGAGACCGCCCAGGGGGTCCTCGCCCGTCGAGCCGGCAGTGCCGTGGTTCTCGACGATCCCGAGGACCTCGGCGGCACCGGCCGTTCGACGGTCGTCCGTGCGCGCGTGCTGGACAACCCGGTGTCGCTGGACCGCACGGTGGTGGTCAAGGCGTTCGACAATCAGACGCCTGCCTCCCAGGTGCTGCGCGAGATCGCCTCCTATCGCTACGCCACGGCATTGCCCACCCAGTCGCGGCCGGGCCCGCAACTGCTGGCCTCCGACCTGGAGGCGCGTGTCCTGGTCCTGACCGACCTGGGGCACGGTCGGCCGATGGTCGAGCTGCTCGGTTCCAACGACGCCGATGAGGTCGAACGCGGGGTGAGTGCCTGGGGGCAGGCGCTCGGACGCATGCACGCGGCCACCCTCGGCGGTGAGGACGACTTCGAGACGCTGATGCGGATCAGTGGAAAGGCCAAGGGCGGCAAGGGCAGTCGAGTGACTGTGGCCGGCGGCGGAATCGGCGACCACGCCGCGGCCGCGGTCCGCGCCTACGGCGAGATGCTGCGCGTCATTGACGTCGAGCTGCCCTCGGACGCGCACGCGATCCTCGAGCGCGGCCTCACCCTGTTCGACGGCGGCGACTTCCGGGCGTTCAGCCCGGCCGACGTGGGTCCGGAGAACATCCTCATCAACGGCGACGGCGTCCAGTTCATGGACTACGAGTGGGGCGAGTTCCGCGATGCGACGCTCGACATCGCGTACGCGCTGGCGACGTTCCCCGCGCGGCTGTCGGCCGACGTCGTGATGGAGCGACCCCGCCTCGAGCGCGCGCTGGTCGAGGCCTGGCGCGGCGAGGTGAAGCCGCTGTGGCCGTCGATCAGCGAGCGCGATCTCGCGGCCCGGATCTTCCAGGCCCGCGCGCTGTGGGTGTGGCTGTCGACGTACTGGATGGTTCAGGGCGACGCGGGGGATCACGACTGGGCGCTGCACACCACCGATGCCCGCGTGGTTCTGGCCCGGTGGGCCGATCTCGCCGACGCCGGTGAAGAAGCCGCGATCGACTCGATCCTCGTCGACGGCGCCGATCGTGTTCAAGAAGCCCTGCGGATCTACTGGTTCGGGTGAAGCGGTCGTGGAAGACGGTCTCTTCGCGGCAGACGGTGACCCCGCCGAACCAACGGCGGACAGCCGTCTCGCAAGCACCGCGAAACCCGAACTGCCGCTGGCGGTTCGGATGCGGCCGCAGTCGCTGGACGAGATCGTCGGCCAGCAGCACCTGCTCGGTGAACGTGCACCGCTCCGGCGACTGATCGCGGGATCCGGTGCGGCGTCGGTGATGCTGTACGGACCGCCCGGCACCGGGAAGACTACGATGGCCTCGCTCATCAGCCAGGCCACGGGCGGCCGGTTCGAGGCGCTGTCGGCACTCTCGTCCGGCGTCAAGGAGGTCCGCGCCGTCATCGACATGGCGCGCCGTCGCCTCGCCCACGGCCAGCAGACCGTCCTGTTCATCGACGAGGTCCACCGTTTCTCCAAGACCCAGCAGGATGCGCTCCTCGACGCCGTCGAGAACCGGATCGTGCTGCTGGTAGCGGCGACCACCGAGAACCCGTCGTTCTCGGTCGTCGCCCCGCTCCTGTCGC
Source organism: Gordonia sp. (in: high G+C Gram-positive bacteria) (assembly GCF_012515855.1). Taxonomy (GTDB): domain Bacteria; phylum Actinomycetota; class Actinomycetes; order Mycobacteriales; family Mycobacteriaceae; genus Gordonia. The sequence goes on along the minus strand of NZ_JAAYXO010000191.1, from coordinate 30,608 downwards.
GGTCGTTGGTGTTGAATCTGCAGTCGTTGACCGACGACGACATCGCAGCGGTGGTGCGCCGGGCCGTGGCCGATCCGCGCGGTCTGGACGGATCGGTGACCCTGTCCGACGAGGCGTTGGCGCACCTGGTGGCGGTCGCCGGCGGCGACGCGCGTCGGGCCCTGACGGCACTGGAGGCGAGCGCCGACGCCGTGGAGCCGGGTGGCGAGATCGCGGTGGCCGACGTCGAGGCCGCGATCGACCGGGCCGCGGTCCGCTACGACCGCTCCGGCGACCAGCACTACGACGTGATCAGCGCTTTCATCAAATCCATCCGCGGTTCGGACGTCGACGCCGCGATGCATTACCTGGCACGGATGATCACCGCGGGGGAGGATCCCCGCTTCATCGCTCGCCGGCTGATGATTCACGCGAGCGAGGACGTCGGGATGGCCGATCCGACCGCGCTGCAGACCGCGGTGGCCGCGGCGCAGGTGGTCCAGATGGTCGGCATGCCCGAAGCTCAGCTCGCCCTCTCGCAGGCCACGATCCACCTGGCGACCGCACCGAAGTCCGGTGCGGTGACGTCCGCTCTCGGCACGGCCATGTCAGACGTCGCCGCAGGCAAGGCGGGTGCGGTACCCACACATCTGCGCGACGGACACTATGCGGGCGCCAAGAAGCTCGGGAACGCGGTGGGGTACCGATTCCCGCACGACGACCCCGACGGCGTGCTGGCGCAGCAGTACCCGCCGGACGCGTTGGTCGGCGTCGACTACTACCTGCCGACCGACCATGGATTCGAGCGCGAGCTCGCGCCGCGCGTCGGTCGACTGCGGTCGATCGTCCGGGGAATCGCCTCCCGGGGGCGCTCCCAACGGTGAAGCGGGGCGGGGGCGTAAACTCGACGGTTGATCAGCAAGGGGACTTCCTGATTCCCGACTTCGACAAAGGACATCGCCGCAGTGCAGACGCATGAGATCCGGAAGCGCTTTCTGGACCACTTCATCCGGGCCGGACACACCGAGGTGCCGAGCGCTTCGTTGATTCTCGACGATCCCAATCTCCTGTTCGTCAACGCCGGGATGGTGCCCTTCAAGCCGTACTTCCTCGGCGACCAGACGCCGCCGTACGAGCGCGCGACCAGCGTGCAGAAGTGCGTCCGCACCCTCGACATCGAAGAAGTCGGCATCACTACGCGCCACAACACCTTCTTCCAGATGGCGGGCAACTTCTCGTTCGGCGACTACTTCAAGCGCGAGGCGATCACCTTCGCCTGGAAGCTGCTGACCGACTCCGTCGCCGACGGCGGCTACGGCATCGACCCCACCAAGCTGTGGCCCACCGTGTACCTCGACGACGACGAGGCCGAGGCGATCTGGCGCGACGAGATCGGCGTGCCCGCCGAGCGCATCCAGCGCCGCGGCATGGCCGACAACTACTGGTCGATGGGCGTCCCCGGCCCCTGCGGTCCCTGTTCGGAGATCTTCTACGACCGCGGACCCGAGTACGGCGTCGAAGGCGGCCCCGAGGCCGACGAGGACCGGTACATCGAGATCTGGAATCTCGTGTTCATGGAGAACGAGCGCGGCGAGGGCACCAGCAAGGACGACTACGAGATCCTCGGACCGCTGCCGAAGAAGAACATCGACACCGGCATGGGCATCGAACGCGTCGCCTGCCTGCTCCAGGGCGTCGACAACGTGTACGAGACCGACCTGATGAAGCCGATCATCGACCTCGCCGCCGAGATCACCGGCCGTGGCTACGGCGTCGGCAACCACGAGGACGACGTGCGATTCCGCGTCATCGCCGACCATGCGCGCACCGCCGCCATGCTGATCGGCGACGGCATCGTCCCCGCTAACGACGGACGGGGCTACGTGCTGCGCCGACTCCTCCGCCGCGTGGTGCGCTCGATCCGGCTCCTGGGCGGACAGCAGGCGATGGAGCGGATCATCGCCGCCGTCATCGACGTGATGAGTCCGTCGTACCCGGAGCTCGAACGTCAGCGCGCACACATCGTCTCGGTCTCGGTGGCCGAGGAGACCACGTTCGCGCGCACGCTGGCCGCGGGTTCGAAGCTGTTCTCCGAGGCCGCCGACGCCACCAAGGAGGCGGGTCGCGGCTCCATCAGCGGAACCGACGCCTTCACCCTGCACGACACCTACGGCTTCCCGATCGACCTGACCCTGGAGATGGCGGCCGAGGCCGGGCTGGCTGTCGATCGCGACGGCTTCGCCGAGCTGATGGACGAGCAGCGTCGCCGCGCGAAGGCCGACGCGAGTTCGCGCAAGTCGGCGCACGCGGACAACACCGTGTACCGCGAGTTCCTCGACCGCGGAGCCACCGAGTTCACCGGCTTCACCGAGTTGGTCTCGGAGGCCCGGGTCCTCGGGCTGGTCTCCGGCGGCGAACGGGTCCGCTCTGCGGCACCGGGCACCGAACTGGAACTGATCCTGGATCGCAGCCCGCTGTACGCCGAGGCCGGCGGACAGATGGCCGACCAGGGGTCGATCACCACGAGCGACGGCGTGCGCCTGCGCGTCAAGGACGTCCAGAAGGTCGGCAAGAAGGTGTGGCTGCACCAGGTGGTCGTCGACGAGGGCGAGATCGTCGAAGGCGACGAGGTGCTGGCCTCGGTCGACACGGCGTGGCGCCACGGAGCCACCCAGGGCCACTCCGGTACGCACATGGTGCACGCGGCGCTTCGCCAGGTGCTCGGCCCCACGGCGACGCAGGCAGGCTCGCTGAACCGTCCCGGCTATCTGCGTTTCGACTTCCACGCCGGAACGGGGCTCACCGAAGCCCAGCGCACCGAGATCGAGCAGATCGCCAACGAGGCCGTCGAGGCCGACTACACGGTCAACACGTTCGAGACCGACCTGGCGAAGGCCAAGGCGATGGGTGCGATGGCACTCTTCGGTGAGAACTACGGCGACGAGGTCCGCGTCGTGGAGATCGGCGGACCGTTCTCGATGGAGCTGTGCGGCGGCACGCACGTCGCCAGTTCCGCGCAGATCGGACCGATCACGGTGATCGGCGAATCGTCCGTGGGTTCCGGCACCCGCCGGGTCGAGGCGTACGTGGGCATGGATTCGTTCCGCTACCTGTCGCGGGAACGCGCGCTGATGGCCGGTCTGGCCGCGTCGCTGAAGGTGCCGTCGGAGGACGTGCCCGACCGGGTGGAACAGCTGGTCCTGAAGCTCAAGGAAGCGGAGAAGACCGTCGATTCGCTGCGTGCCGAGCAGGCGCGCGCGGCGGTGGCCGACCTCGTCGACCAGGGCGTTCCGGTCGGTGACACGCTGGTGGTCGCCGCTCGCATCGCCGACGGCGTCGACGCCAACGGACTCCGCGGACTCGTCACCGACCTGCGCGGTCGCATCGCCGACCGCAACGCGGTGGTGGCGCTGTTCTCCGCGACGGACGGCAAGGTGCCCTTCGCGATCGCAACCACCGATGTTGCACGCGGTAGCGGAATCAAGGCGGGCGATCTGGTCCGCGAGATCGCGCCGCTCGTGTCCGGACGCGGCGGCGGCAAGCCCGATCTGGCGCAGGGTTCCGGCACCGACGCCGCGGGAATCGATGCCGCGCTCGGGCGCCTCCGCGAGGTCATCGGGGCTCGGTGATCACTCCGAGAGGGCGGCGGGTGGCCGTCGACGTCGGCAGCGTCCGGGTGGGCGTTGCCGTGTGCGACCCCGACGGGATCCTCGCCACGCCGGTCGAGACGGTGCGCCGGGCAAAAGACGGTTCGGACATCGCGCGGCTGATGGAGATCATCACCGAGTACGAAGCGATCGGGGTGATCATCGGCCTGCCTCGCACCCTGCGTGGTGAGGAGGGCCCCGCGGTGCGGGCCGCGCGGTCCTTCGGACGTCAGCTGGAGACCGAACTCGACGGTGTCTCGATCGAGTTCTACGACGAGCGCCTCACCACGGTGACTGCGACGCATGCGCTGCGTGCGTCAGGAGTGAAAGCGAAGGACGCGCGTGCCGTGGTGGATCAAGCCGCGGCTGTCGCTATTCTTCAGGGATGGCTCGACGCACAGCGATGAGTCCCGCGTCGACTAGGAGGAGTTTCTCACGTGTCTGATCAGGACGACCCGCGCAGCGAAAGCGCAGGCGGTCAGCCGTCGTCGGAAGGCGAACGGCGCCGCTATTTCGCGGAGTCGATGGGTGCCGGGCAGTCGGGCAACCGGCATCGCCGACGGCGTGCTCCCGGTGATCCGACGACCACCGGAAGCATCCCGATCGTTCGCGTCGGCGACTCGCTGCCCGACCCGACGATCGAATACCGCACGCCCGAGCGTCCGGCGGGGGAGCCGTCGCCGTACTTCGAGGTCCGGCATCGGCCCACCGAGGTCGAAGGCCTGAGCTTCACGTCTCCGCGGACCTATCGGCCGGAACCGCCTGTCGTCGAGCCGCCCGCAGCCGAGCCGCCCGCAGCTGAGCAGCTTCAGACCACGCCCGAACCCACCGGCCTGTTCGACATTCTCGATGCGACGCACGAGGACATTGCCGCCACGCCGCCGATTCCCGCCACGCCGCAGATTCCCGCTGAATCCCCGGAGCCCCCGACGCCGCAGGCTCCGGTCGCGCCGCCGGTTCCCGAGTACGAGTACCGGCCCCCCGAGTCGGTGTCCGGGCTCGCTGGCATGGACGACGAGGTGACCGATCCGAATCTCCGACTTCCGGAGATCCTGGACTCCGCTGACGCCGACGCGGGCATCGACGCCGAGTACGTCCCGGGCGCGGACGACGACCGTCCCATGCCCGCGCGTAAGCGGAACCGCAAGGTGATCGTCAGCGTGCTCGCCATCGCGATGGTGATGGTCCTGGTACTGGCGGGCGTCGCACTGAATGCCCTCGGCGTCTTCGAGTCGTCCACCGATTACGACGACGCCACCGGACACGGTGCGGCACTCGTCGAGGTGCAGAGCGACGCGTCGATCCGCGACATCGGCCAGACCCTCGCGGACGCGGGCGTGGTCGGCAGCAAGAAGGCCTTCGTCAACGCGACCGGCAACGACACCGTTGCGGCAGGCTTCTACAAGCTGCCGAAGGGCATCTCAGCGGCGGCGGCCGTGGAGAAGATGCAGGGCAACGCCAATCGCGTGGGATTCATGATCATTCCCGAGGGGCGTCAGCTCGACTCGAAGAAGGGCGCCGACGGCAAGACCACGCCGGGCATCTTCCAGCTGATCGCCGACGCCACCGCGGTGAAGACCGATGACGCGACCTACGGCGTCACCGTCGAGGACCTGATGAAGGCGGCCGATACCGCGAGCGCGGACGAGCTCGGCATCCCGAGCTGGGCGCGCGAGACCTTCGACAAGCTCGGCAACGACCACCGGCGGATCGAGGGCCTTATCGCCTCCGGTGCCTGGGAGAACCTGAACCCGGAGTCGAGCCCGGTGGAACTGCTCCACAGTCTGATCACCGACTCCGCCAAGCGCTTCACCGCGTGGGGCCTGGAATCGGACAACAAGACCGGTTTGACGCCGTACCAGACGTTGGTGACCGCATCGATCGTCGAACGCGAGGCGAGCGTGGAGGGCGACTTCGCGAAGGTCTCGCGCGTGATCCTGAACCGTCTGACGGACGACCAGCGGTTGGAGATGGACTCCACGGCCAACTACACCGCCAACATCCAGAACATCGACCTGTCGGGCGCCGCCTACAAGGACGAGAACGCCTGGAACACCTACCAGCACAAGGGGCTGCCGATCACCCCGATCGGTTCGGTCGGCGAGCGTGCGTTGCATGCGACGCTGAATCCGGCGGATGGTGACTGGCGGTACTTCGTCACCGTCGATCGCGACGGCAAGACGCTGTTCTCGCGGACCTTCGAGCAGCACAAGAAGAATCGCCAGGTGGCCTGCGACAACAAGCTCTTGGTGACCGGCTGCGAATGATGGACAACGCGAGCGCGCCTTCGAGGTCCGGGGCGCCACGTCGCGCCGCAGTCCTCGGATCGCCGGTCGGGCACTCCCGCTCGCCGGCCCTGCACCGCGCCGCCTACGCGGCCCTGGGGCTCGACGGTTGGACCTACGACGCGATCGAGACCGACGCGGAGCAACTGCCCGACCGGGTCGGCTCGGCAGGCCCGGAATGGGTCGGCTTCTCCGTCACCATGCCGGGCAAACTCGCGGCGCTGGCGTTCGCCGACGAACGGACCCCGCGCGCCGAGTTGATCGGCTCGGCCAACACCCTGGTTCGGACACCGAACGGCTGGCGAGCCGACTGCACCGACGTCGACGGTGTCGCGGGCTCGCTGGTGGAGGTCGGACTTCCCGGCACGGCGACCCGAGCGGTGCTCATCGGGGCCGGTGGGACCGCACTGCCCGCGATCGCGGCCCTGGCCGACGCGGGCGTCTCCGCGGTGACGGTGGTGGCGCGCAGCGCCGACCGGGCACGCGGAGTCATCGACCTGGCCGAGCGACTCGGGGTCGACGCAGCCGTGATCGGCTACGCGGCCGGACGCGACCTGCGGAATGCCTGCGCTGAGGCGGACGTGACGATCTCGACGGTGCCCGCTGCTGCCGCCGAGCCACTCGTGTCGACGGTCAGTGCCTCATCGCGGTTGGTGGACGTGATCTACGACCCCTGGCCCACGCCCCTGGCTGCCGCGGTCGCTGCCGCGGGCGGAACGGTCGTCGGCGGCATCGTGATGCTGCTGAACCAGGCGTACAGCCAGGTCGAGCAGTTCACCGGACAGCCCGCGCCCAAGGCCGCGATGGCGGCGGCGGTCGGCCGGTAGCGCTCGGCGCCGTTCGGGTGCCGGAACCTGTGGATCGGGCGATTGCTCCATGGTCGCGCACGGCGCAGGCTCGCTGCATGGTCGCTGCTTGCTTGCTGGTCGTCGCGTGGTTGCTCGTGGGTGCTTGGCTGCTGGTGGTCGCGGATGTCGACCGTCGGACCGGCCGGATTCCGAACACCCTGGTGCTGCCCGCCGTCGTGGGGACGGCGGCGGTCGCGGCGGCGCTTCCGGCGGTCGGCGGCGGGGCGGTGACGCTCGCCCTGCCGTACGCGGCCGCGTTCACCGTGCACGCCTGCGGCGGGGGTGACGTGAAGTTCGCGGTGCCGTGCGGCGGTCTGCTCGCCGACCCGCTCACGGCGCTCGGCGCGGTGCTGGTGGCCGCGCTGATCGCCGCGACGACCACCGTGGTGACCCGACGCCGACGGGTGCCGCACGGACCCGCGCTGGCGGTCGCCACCGGCCTGATGCTGTGCCTGTGAACACCGCGGGCAGGCGTTGAGCGGCCTGACTGTGCCTTTCGTCGCCGCTTCTGGAACAATCGAACCTTGTGTTGCGCTGGATAACTGCCGGAGAATCCCATGGCCCGGCCCTGGTGGCCCTTGTCGAGGGCATGGTCGCCGGTGTGGAGATCACCTCGTCCGACATCGCCGAGCAATTGGCCCGGCGACGGCTCGGCTACGGCCGCGGCGCCCGCATGAAGTTCGAGGCCGATCAGGTCACGATGATCGGCGGCGTCCGCCACGGTTTGACGATGGGCGGCCCGGTGGCCGTCGAGATCGGAAACACCGAGTGGCCCAAGTGGGAGCAGGTCATGTCGGCCGATCCCGTGGACGCCGATGAGCTCGAGGGCAGCGCACGTAACGCGCCGTTGACCCGCCCGCGCCCCGGCCACGCCGACTACTCGGGCATGCTCAAGTACGGATTCGACGACGCCCGGCCGATTCTGGAGCGGGCGAGCGCCCGCGAGACCGCCGCGCGCGTCACCGCGGGCACCGTGGCCCGCAACTTCCTGCGCCAGGTGTTCGGCATGGAGGTCGTCTCGCACGTCATCTCCATCGGCGCCAGCGATCCGTACACCGGCCCCACGCCGACCTTCGCCGACGTGCAGGCCATCGACGACAGTCCGGTCCGAGCGTTCGGCAAGGACGCCGAGCAGTCGATGATCGACGAGATCGAAGCCGCCAAGCGTGACGGTGACACCCTCGGCGGCATCGTCGAGGTCATCGTGACCGGCGTCCCGATCGGCCTCGGCTCGCACGTCAGCGGCGAGGCACGCCTCGACGCACGCCTGGCAGGCGCCCTCATGGGCATCCAGGCCATCAAGGGCGTCGAAGTCGGAGACGGCTTCGAGACCGCCCGTCGCCGCGGCAGTGCTGCGCACGACGAGATGGTCCCGGGCGCAGATGGTGTGCTGCGGTCCACCAACCGGGCCGGCGGACTCGAGGGCGGCATGACCAACGGCGAGGAGATTCGCGTCCGCGCCGCCATGAAGCCGATCTCGACGGTCCCGCGTGCGCTGGCCACCATCGACATGACCACCGGCGAGGCCGCGACCGCGATTCACCAGCGCAGCGATGTCTGTGCGGTCCCCGCGGCGGGTGTCGTCGCCGAATCGATGGTCGCGCTGGTGGTCGCGCAGGCGGCGCTGGAGAAGTTCGGCGGTGATTCGGCCGCCGAGACCGCGGCCAACCTGCAGAGCTACCTCGACGCCATCGCTGCGCGTCCGCCGCATCCGGGATCGTGACCCTCGTGCGCCGACCGGTGGCAGTCCTCGTCGGCCCCATGGGATCCGGCAAGTCGACGATCGGTTCGGCGCTGGCCGCACGGTGCGGCGTCGGCTTCACCGACACCGACCACGAGATCGAGGAGCGCTCGGGTCGACGGATTCCGGAGATCTTCGCCGTCGACGGCGAAGGCGTCTTCCGGCGCCTCGAAGCCGAGGTGGTCGCTGAGGTCGTGACCACCCACGACGGCGTGGTCTCCCTCGGCGGTGGCGCAGTGATGACGCAGGCCGTCCGCGATGCGCTCGCCGGGCACGTGGTCGTCTATCTCCAGATCGGTTCGGACACCGGTTTCGCACGGGTGGCGTCGTCGGACCGACCGCTGCTGGCCGACCCCGACCCGGCAGCCCGCTACGCGGAACTGCTGGCGCTGCGCGAGCCGACCTACCGCGACGTCTCGACCATCGTGGTTGACGCCGGGCGGCCGCCGCGCGTGGTGGTCGACGAGATCGTCGAGCGCCTCCCGTGTCGAGCAGAGACGAGTGACGAAGTTGTGCCCAACCCAGCGAGGAGTGAACAGGAATGACTGATCCGGTGAAGGTGGCGGTCCGAGCCGCCTCCCCGTACGAGGTGACCATCGGGCGAGGACTGCTCGGTGACCTCGCGGAAGCGGCCACGGGTGCCGACCGCGTCACGATCGTTTACCAGCCCACCCTGAAGGCCACGGCTGAACAGATCCGGGAGTTCCTGGCGGGCAAGGGGTTCGACGCACACCGCGTCGAGATCCCGGACGCCGAGGACGGCAAGGACCTCGAGGTCGCCGCGTTCTGCTGGGAGGTCTTCGGGCGCATCGGGATGATGCGCAACGACAAGGTGATCAGCCTCGGCGGCGGCGCCGCCACCGATCTCGCGGGATTCGCCGCAGCCACCTGGATGCGGGGCATCGGTGTGATCCACGTACCGACCACGTTGCTCGCGATGGTCGACGCCGCGGTCGGCGGCAAGACCGGTATCAACACCGAAGCCGGCAAGAACCTGGTGGGTTCGTTCCACGAGCCCGACGCCGTGCTGATCGATCTGGCAACGCTCGAGACGGTGCCGCGCAACGAGATCATCGCCGGACTCGCCGAAGTCATCAAGACCGGTTTCATCGCCGATCCGGTGATCCTCGACATGATCGAGGCCGATCCGGAAGCGGCGCTCGACGCCTCGGGCAGCGTGCTTCCGGAATTGATCCGTCGGTCGGTGCAGGTCAAGGCCGACGTCGTCTCCGCAGACCTCAAGGAATCCTCGCTCCGGGAGATCCTCAACTACGGCCACACCCTCGGTCACGCCATCGAGCGGCGGGAGCGCTACAAGTGGCGTCACGGCGCGGCGATCTCCGTCGGCATGGTCTTTGCGGCCGAACTGGCACGGTTGGCGGGTCGACTCGACGATGCGACGGCCGACCGCCATCGCAGCATTCTCGAGTTGGTGGGCTTGCCGACGAGCTACGACGACGACGCGCTCGCCGAACTCCTGCAGACAATGGCGGGCGACAAGAAGAACCGCTCCGGCATGCTTCGGTTCGTGGTTCTCGACGGACTGGGGAAGCCGGGACGCCTCGAGGCTCCGGACCCGACGCTGATCGCCGCCGCGTACTCCGCCGTCGCCTCCGGCGGAATGAAGGGGAGCGGCACCGTCATGCTGTAGCTGTCGACGTCGACAACGACTCGGGCCGCCGACCTCCAGGAGGTCGGCGGCCCGAGTCGTTTCGGTTCGCGGAGCGAAGAATAGCTGGGATCAGGAAGAAACTGGGATCAGGCGGTGGGTGCGAACTCGGTGGTCTTCGCTTCGGCGGCTTCCTCGGCGGCCAGCTCAGCCTTGCGCTGATCGCGGCGGACGAAGAAGCGACCCATGCTGACGCCGAAGAAGGCGGGCACGTACACGATCAGGGTGACGAACGAGACGCCCGCGGTCATGTCGATCCAGAAGGCCGCCTGCCCGATGCCGTTGAGCCACAGCGTGCCGAGGACCCAGCACACGAAGCACGAGATGACGGCCGCGAAGAGACCGACCTTCAGCCAGCGGATGGTGAGGTCCTCGTAGTCGTCGGGGTCGGGATTCGCACGGGCGTCCTTGATGCCGTCGAAACCGCCCCAGATGATGGCCACCAGCACGACGACCACCAGGGCGATAGTCTTGCCGATGTTGCTCGACAGTGGTGCGGCGATGACGAAGAAGCCCAGAATGATTCGGGTCACGATGTGCAGAACCGACATCACGACACCACGAAGTAGCCACGAACTCATGGGAGCACCATACCGGGTGGAACCTGTTTCACCAACGTTGACATGCAGAAAGGCGACGACGAGATGCCGGGAGACGACATGACCGAACGCCGACGGGCCCGGCTGGCAGCGGCGCTCGAGACCGGCGCGGACCGGGAGCGAGTCGATGCGATTCTGGTATCGAACCTGATCAACGTGCGTTACCTCACAGGATTCACCGGAAGTAACGGGGCCGTTCTGGTGTGGTCGGCGGAGCACTCCGGGCGACGGGAGGACGCCATCGCCACCGACGGCCGCTACACCGCCCAGGTGGCCGAACAGGCGCCTGTGCTCCCGGCGGAGATCGCGCGCGACTGCCCGCCTGCGCTCCTGCGGTACGCCGTGGGGCAGCAGGCCGGTGTGCGCCTGGGGATCGAGGCGCACACCATGACGATCGCCGCCTTCAGCGACCTGCGCACGGTCGCTGCGGAGGCGGGCGTCGAGCTGGTGCCGATGCGGGACACCGTTGAGCGGCTGCGGGAAGTCAAGGACGCGAGCGAAGTGGAGTCCATCACGTCGGCGTGCGCGATCGCGGACGATGCGCTCGCCGCGTTGATCGAACGCGACGCGATCGCGCCCGGTCGCAGCGAACGCGACGTGGCCCGCGATCTCGAATGGGAGATGTTCGCGCGCGGAGCCGACGCCATCGCCTTCGAGACCATCGTGGCGGCCGGTGCCAATTCGGCGGTCCCGCATCACCGGCCGACCGACGCGGTGCTGGCGGTCGGCGACCTGGTCAAGATCGATTTCGGGGCCGTGAGCCGCGGGTACCATTCCGATATGACACGGACGTTCGTCCTCGGCGAGCCGGCGGATTGGCAGCGCGAGATCTACGCCGTCGTGTCGACCGCCCAGCAGGCAGGTCGGGAAGCGTTGCATGCGGGGGCGAGCCTGGCAGAGATCGACGCCGCGGCCCGGAACGTGATCGTCGAGGCCGGTTACGGCGACTATTACGTGCACGGTCTCGGCCACGGGGTCGGACTGCAGATCCATGAGCGTCCGGGAATCGGAGCCGCTGCGAGCGGTACACTGCCTGTCGGCGCAACGGTCACCGTCGAGCCGGGGATCTACCTTCCTGGCCGCGGCGGCGTGCGGATCGAAGACACCCTGGTCGTCACCGAGTCGCATCCGCGGTTGCTGACGACCACAGACAAGGCGTTCCGCGTCTTGTAGAGCAAGATCGCGTCGCTCGCGAACCGGGCGAAGCGGCCAACGACTTTGAGGAGAACACAGATGGCATCGACTGCCGACTTCAAGAACGGGCTCGTCATCAAGCTGGAGGGTCAGCTCTGGCAGATTCTCGAGTTCCAGCATGTGAAGCCGGGCAAGGGCCCCGCCTTCGTGCGCACCAAGATCAAGAACGTGCTGTCGGGCAAGAGCGTCGACAAGACCTTCAACGCCGGTGTCAAGGTCGAGACGGCGACCGTCGACCGTCGCGACATGACCTACCTCTACAACGACGGCACCGATTACGTCTTCATGGACGGCGAGACCTACGACCAGATCTCGATCACTCCGGAGACCGTCGGCGACGGCGCGCGCTTCCTGCTCGAGAACATGGTGGTCCAGGTCTCGACTCACGAGGAGGCGCCCCTCTCGGTGGAGCTTCCCGTCACCGTGGAACTCGTGGTGCAGCACACCGACCCGGGTCTGCAGGGCGACCGCTCCACCGGTGGCAGCAAGCCCGCCACCCTGGAGACCGGCGCCGAGGTTCAGGTCCCACTGTTCATCAACACCGGCGACAAGCTGAAGATCGATTCGCGCGACGGCAACTACCTGGGACGCGTCAACAACTGACGCGGACCGACCGATCGGCCCTTCCATCGATGGGCCGAACCCGAATCCGAACTCGAAGGCGCTAGAGAAGCAAGTGAAGAAGACCGGTACTCGCCATAAGGCACGCAAGCGCGCGGTGGACCTGCTGTTCGAGGCGGAAGCCAAGAACGTCAAGGCCACCCAGCTGATCGCCGAGCGGCGCGAGATCTACCCCACCGACGACAGTGTCGGCACGATGTACGAGTACACCGTGCAGGTCGTCGAAGGCGTCACCACCGACGCCGCGCAGGTAGACGCGGTGATCGAATCGCACCTCGAGAACTGGAAGCTGAACCGCCTCCCCGCGGTCGACCGTGCGATTCTGCGGTTGGCCGTGTGGGAGCTCCTCTACGCCAACGACGTCCCGATCGACGTGGTGCTCGACGAAGCCGTCCAGCTCGCGAAGGAGCTGTCGACGGATGATTCGCCGTCGTTCGTCAACGGCGTCCTCGGCAAGGTCGCGGAACTGGCCCCTCAGGTCAGGGCCGCGGCCTCCGCGGAGTAAGCTGTACGTCACCGCCTCGCTCATCGCGATTCTCGCCGAGCGGAGTGCTAACCGAACTCAGAAGATTTTCCTTTAACGACCCGTCCAGTGAGGCGGAGAAGGAGGTCGACTTGGCTTCGCCAGTCGATGACGTGCGCCCGCAGCGCGTGTTGCTTGACGCTTCGGACGTCGGCCGCACCGTGGCCCGCATGGCTCATCAAGTGATCGAGAAGACGGCGCTGGACGCCGCAGACGCGCGCCGCGTGGTCCTCATCGGGATTCCCACTCGCGGTACCTCGCTGGCTCTCCGGTTGGCAGAACGCATCGCCGAATTCTCGGGCGTCGACGTCTCGACCGGCTACCTCGACATCACGCTGTACCGCGATGACCTGCGCGACAAGCCGCACCGTCCGCTGGAGCGCACCCTGGTTCCCGAAGGCGGCGTCGACGGCGCGCTGGTGATCCTGGTCGACGACGTCCTCTTCTCCGGCCGTACCGTGCGCGCGGCACTCGACGCCCTCCGCGACCTCGGCCGCCCGGCCGCGGTGCAACTCGCGGTCCTGGTGGACCGCGGACACCGCGAACTCCCGCTGCGCGCCGACTACGTCGGCAAGAACGTCCCGACCTCCCGCGAAGAGGACGTCGAGGTGCACCTCACCGAGCACGACGGCGTCGACGAGGTGGTGCTGCGATGAAGCACCTGCTCTCCGCCGCCGATCTGACCGCCGACGAAGCGATCGACATCCTCGACGAGGCGCAGCGATTCGAGCAGGCGCTGGCCGGCCGCGAGGTCCGCAAGCTGCCCACTCTGCGCGGCCGCACCGTGATGACGGTGTTCTACGAGAACTCCACGCGCACCCGCGTCTCGTTCGAGGTCGCCGCCAAGTGGATGAGCGCCGACGCGATCAACGTGAGCGCATCGAGCTCGTCGGTCAACAAGGGCGAATCGCTTCGAGACACCGCCAAGACGCTGCGCGCGATCGGCGCCGACGCGCTGATTCTGCGGCACCCGGCCTCCGGCGCCGCAGCGCAGGTCGCCCGCTGGACCAACGACGGGACCGACGTCACCGGCCTGCCGACCACCGGTCCGTCGGTGATCAATGCAGGCGACGGCACCCACGAGCATCCGACGCAGGCGCTGCTCGACGCCTACACGATTCGGCAGCGACTCGGCAGCCTCGAGGGCCGTCGCATCGCACTGGTCGGCGACATCCTGCACTCGCGAGTCGCTCGCTCCAATGCGCAACTGCTGTCGACACTCGGCGCGGAGGTGGTGCTGGTGGCGCCCCCGACCCTGCTGCCGACCGGCGTCGAGACCTGGCCGGTCCGCGTCTCCACCGAACTCGACGCCGAGCTGCCCTCGGCTGACGCGGTGATGATGCTCCGCGTTCAGGCCGAACGAATGAGCGGCGGATTCTTCCCCAGCACCCGCGAGTACGCGGTGCGCTACGGACTGTCGGACTCGCGGTTGCGGATGCTCCGCGACGACGCGGTGGTCCTGCATCCCGGGCCGATGCTGCGCGGCATGGAGATCGGCTTCACGGTCGCCGACGCCCCGCAGGCCACTGTGCTGGAGCAGGTTCGCAACGGTGTCCATGTGCGGATGGCGGTGCTGTTCCGACTGATCGCAGGTGCCGAGACCGGTGCCGTCCACGACCTGCCAAGCTCGCCGCAACCGTCATCGCCGCAATCGTCGTCACCCGCAGCGTCATCGCCCCAATCGGCATCTGAAGGAGAGCAGTAGTGTCCGTCGCCAGTTCGGTCCTGATCACCAATGTCCGGCCCTACGGTGACGGTGATCTCGTCGACGTCGCCGTCGTGAACGGTGAGATCGCGGACATCGGTCCCGGGCTGACCGCACCGGAAGGCGCCGCGACCGTCGACGGCGGCGGCGGCGTGCTACTGCCCGGCTTCGTCGACCTGCACACGCACCTGCGCGAGCCGGGTCGTGAGGACACCGAGACCGTCGAGTCCGGTTCTCGGGCCGCCGCGCGCGGCGGCTACACCGCGGTCTTCGCCATGGCCAACACCGCGCCGGTGGCCGACAACACCTCCATCACCGATCATGTGTGGCGGCTGGGTCGGGAGGTCGGCCTGGTCGATGTGCATCCGGTCGGCGCCGTGACCGTCGGTCTGGAAGGCAAGCAGCTCGCCGAGATGGGCATGATGGCCGACGGCGCAGCCAAGGTGAAGCTCTTCAGCGACGACGGCAAGTGCGTCCACGACCCGGTGATCATGAAGCGCGCCCTCGAGTACTCGAAGGGCCTCGGCGTCCTGATCTCACAGCACTCGGAGGACCCGCGTCTGACCGTCGGCGCCGTGGCGCACGACGGGCCGACCGCGGCGAAGCTCGGACTGGCCGGATGGCCGCGAGCCGCCGAGGAGTCGATCGTCGCGCGCGACGCGCTGCTGGCGCGCGACGCCGGCGCACGGGTCCACATCGCGCACGCCTCGACTGCGGGCACCGTGGAACTGCTCAAGTGGGCGCGCGGCCAGGGGATCGACATCACCGCCGAGGTGACGCCGCACCATCTGCTGCTCGACGATTCGCGGCTCGAGACCTACGACGGCGTCAACCGCGTGAACCCGCCGCTGCGTGAGGAGAGCGACAAGCTGGCTCTGCGCGCGGCGCTCGCCGAGGGCGTCATCGACTGCGTCGCCACCGACCACGCGCCGCACGCCTCGCAGGAGAAGTGCTGTGAGTTCTCGCAGGCCCGGCCGGGCATGCTGGGGCTCGAGACCGCCGTCTCGATCGTCGTGGAGACCATGGTGAAGCCGGGGCTGCTGGACTGGCGCGGCGTGGCACGCGTGATGAGCGAGCGTCCCGCCCAGATCGTCGGTCTCGACGACCAGGGCCGCCCGATCGCCGTCGGTGAGCCCGCCAACCTCACGATCATCGATCCCGACTCGGACTGGACGGTGCGCGGCGGCGAGCTGGCGAGCCGCTCGGAGAACACCCCGTACGAGGCGATGACACTTCCCGGGACGGTGATCGCCACGCTGCTGCGCGGCACGATCACCGCGCGTCGCGCCACCGGCGGGGAACAGCAGGCTGCGGGGGAGTGGGCGTGAGCAGCTGGCTGTTCAACACTCTCGTCGCCCTCGGCTCCTTCGCGGTGTGGGTGATCCTGGTGTCCCTGGTGATCCGCGGTTGGCGCAACCGCGGACGGCGCCAGGCCGCGTCCGTCGGCGACATGCCGACCGTGCCCGCAGATCTGGGCGAACCACTGCGCGGCCCGCACACCGGCCTCTACCTCGGCAGCACGATGGCGCCGAGCTGGCAGGACCGGGTGGCGGTCGGCGACATCGGCGACCGTGCGAACGCGACCATCACGGGGTACGCGAGCGGCATCCTGATCGAGCGGTCGGGAGCGTCGTCGATCTGGATCGCCGACGACGCGATCGCCGCGGTCCGGACCGAGCGCGGCATCGCGGGCAAGGCCATGACCAAAGACGGTGTCCTCGTCATCCGATGGACACTGCCGACCGGCACCCAGATCGATTCCGGGCTGCGGGCCGACGACAAATCAAGCTACCCGGAGTGGACCTCGGCCTACTCCGAGGTCACAGAGAAGGCTTTTCGCGACCTCGAGCGCGCGGACGAGCACACGACTGGCACCGGCGAGACCGATGAGAAGGACGAAAAATGAGTAAAGCGGTGATGGTGCTGGAGAACGGGCAGGTGTTCACCGGCCAGGCGTTCGGGGCGACGGGCAGCACGCTCGGGGAAGCGGTCTTCTGCACCGCGATGACCGGGTACCAGGAGACCCTGACCGATCCGAGCTACCACCGGCAGATCGTGGTCGCGACGGCGCCGCAGATCGGCAACACCGGCTGGAACACCGAGGACAGCGAGAGCCTGCTCGGCAAGCGTTCCGCCGTGCGCTGGTCCGCCGACTTCATCGACCACAAGGATCCCGGTCGCATCTGGGTCGCCGGGTATGCGGTCCGCAACCCCACGCGACGCGTCTCCAACTGGCGAGCAAGTTCCTCGCTCGAGGACGAGATGATCGGCCAGGGGATCGTCGGCATCGCAGGCATCGACACCCGCGCGGTAGTGCGCGTGCTCCGGGAGAGTGGCGCCATGCGTGCGGGCATCTTCTCCGGCGACGCCCTCGGCTCGGTCGACGACATGGTCGAGACCGTGCGCTCACAGCCCTCGATGGCAGGCGCCGACCTGGCCGCCGAGGTCAGTACCACCGAGCCCTACATCGTCGAGGCCGCGGGTGGCCAGGCCAAGTTCAAGGTCGCGGCCCTCGATCTCGGCATCAAGGCCAACACGCCGCGCATGCTCGCCGCGCGCGGCGTCGAGGTGCACGTCCTCCCGAGTTCGGCCACCTACGCCGACATCCGGGCGATCGGCGCGGACGGCTTCTTCCTCTCGAACGGACCGGGCGACCCGGTGACCGCCGACGCCGCCGTCGCGCTGACCAGCGAGGTCATCGACGCCGGACTGCCGACCTTCGGCATCTGCTTCGGCAATCAGATCCTCGGCCGCGCCTTCGGTCGCAGCACCTACAAGCTCAAGTTCGGCCACCGCGGCATCAACATTCCGGTGCTCGACACCGCCACCGGCCGCGTGGCCATCACCTCCCAGAACCACGGATTCGCCCTCGAGGGCGAGGCCGGCGAGGAGTTCGACACCGACCTGGGCCGCGCCCGCGTCTCGCACGTGTGCGCCAACGACGGCGTCGTCGAAGGGGTCGAGCTGATGTCCGGCAAGGCCTTCTCGGTGCAGTACCACCCCGAAGCAGCGTCCGGCCCGCACGATGCGGCCAACCTCTTCGACAAGTTCGTCCACGTCATGGAAACCTCAGCAACGGAAGGGAACCGCGCGTAATGCCTCGCCGTTCAGATCTCTCACACGTCCTGGTCATCGGTTCCGGCCCCATCGTCATCGGACAGGCCTGCGAGTTCGACTACTCGGGCACCCAGGCCTGCCGCGTCCTCAAGGCCGAGGGCCTGCGGGTCTCGCTGGTCAACTCCAACCCGGCGACGATCATGACCGACCCGGAGTTCGCGGACGCCACCTACGTGGAGCCGATCACCCCGCAGTACATCGAGAAGGTCATCGAGACCGAGGCCGCAGCAGGTCACCCGATCGATGCCGTCCTCGCGACGCTCGGTGGTCAGACCGCGCTGAACGCGGCGGTCGGACTCCACGAGCAGGGCATCCTCGCCAAGTACGACATCGAGCTGATCGGTGCCGACTTCGACGCCATCCAGCGCGGTGAGGACCGCCAGATGTTCAAGGACATCGTCACCAAGGTCGGCGGCGAGAGCGCCCGCTCGGCCGTCTGCCACACCATGGACGAGGTCTACGAGACCGTCGCCGACCTCGGCTACCCGGTGGTCGTGCGTCCGTCGTTCACCATGGGTGGCCTCGGCTCCGGCATGGCGTACGACGAGGACGACCTCAAGCGCATCGCGGGCGGCGGCCTCGCCGCCTCGCCGACCGCGAACGTCCTCATCGAGGAGTCGATCCTCGGGTGGAAGGAGTTCGAGCTCGAGCTGATGCGCGACAACAAGGACAACGTCGTCGTCATCTGCTCCATCGAGAACGTCGACCCCGTCGGTGTCCACACCGGCGACTCGATCACCGTCGCGCCCGCGATGACCCTCACCGACCGCGAGTACCAGATCATGCGCGATCTCTCGATCGCCATCATCCGCGAGGTCGGCGTCGACACCGGCGGCTGCAACATCCAGTTCGCGCAGGATCCCCGCGACGGCCGCATGGTGGTCATCGAGATGAACCCGCGCGTCTCGCGCTCGTCGGCCCTGGCCTCCAAGGCCACCGGCTACCCGATCGCGAAGATGGCCGCCAAGCTGGCCATCGGCTACTCGCTCGACGAGATCACCAACGACATCACCAAGGTCACGCCGGCGGCGTTCGAGCCGGCACTCGACTACGTGGTGGTCAAGGCCCCGCGGTTCGCCTTCGAGAAGTTCCCCGGAGCCGACGACACCCTCACCACCACCATGAAGTCGGTCGGCGAGGCCATGAGCCTGGGCCGCAGCTACAGCGAGGCCTTCGGCAAGGTGATGCGCTCGCTGGAGACCAAGGCGGCAGGGTTCTGGACCGAGCCGGACCGTCCGGATCCGTCGACGGTCGACGTCGACGCGCTCCTGGAAGAGGTGTCCGTCGCCAAGGACGGGCGCATGTACAAGATCATGCTGCTCCTCGAAGCCGGTGCGACCATCGAGCAGATCTACGAGGCCACCGCCATCGACCCGTGGTTCCTCGCCGAGCTCGACGGCATCCGCGCCGTCGGCCACGAGGTCCGCGACGCCGAGAGCCTCGACGAGGACCTGCTGCGCGTCGCCAAGAGCAACGGGCTGTCGGACCGGCAGATCGCTGCGCTCCGCGGCACCGACGAGGACGCGATCCGTGCGCTGCGCATCGACCTGGGCGTGCACCCGGTGTTCAAGACCGTGGACACCTGCGCGGCCGAGTTCGAGGCCAAGACGCCGTACCACTACAGCAGCTACGAGCTCGACCCCGCGGCCACGAGCGAGGTGGCGCCGCAGACCGAGCGGCCCAAGGTCCTCATTCTGGGGTCCGGCCCCAACCGCATCGGCCAGGGCATCGAGTTCGACTACTCGTGCGTGCACGCCGCCCTGACGCTGTCGGAGGCCGGGTACGAGACCGTGATGGTCAACTGCAACCCGGAGACCGTCTCGACGGACTACGACACCGCCGACCGTCTGTACTTCGAGCCGTTGACCTTCGAGGACGTGCTGGAGGTGTATCGCGCGGAGTCGATCTCGGGCACCGTCGCCGGCGTCATCGTGCAGCTCGGCGGCCAGACTCCGCTGGGGCTCGCCGCTCGCCTCGAGGCAGCGGGCGTGCCGATCGTCGGCACCAGCCCGGCGGCCATCGACCTCGCCGAGGACCGTGGCGAGTTCGGCAAGGTCCTGGTGGAGGCGAACCTCCCCGCACCGAAGTTCGGTACCGCCACCACGTTCGAGGGCGCCCGTGACATCGCCGACGAGATCGGCTACCCGGTGCTGGTGCGACCGTCGTATGTCCTCGGCGGTCGCGGCATGCAGATCGTGTACGACGAGGAGTCCCTGGCCGCCTACATCGCAGGCGCCACCGAGATCTCCGACGACCGCCCGGTGTTGGTGGACCGGTTCCTGGAAGGCGCCGTCGAGATCGACGTCGACGCCCTCTACGACGGCACCGACATCTACATCGGCGGAATCATGGAGCACATCGAGGAGGCGGGCATCCACTCCGGTGACTCGGCGTGCGCGCTGCCGCCGATCACCCTGGGCTCCGAGGTCATCGAACGGGTCCGCGTCTCGACGGCGGCCCTCGCGAAGGGCCTCGGCGTCCGCGGTCTGATGAACGTCCAGTACGCACTGTCGAACGACGTCCTCTACGTGTTGGAGGCCAACCCGCGCGCCAGTCGCACGGTGCCCTTCGTCTCGAAGGCCACCGCGGTCTCGCTCGCCAAGGCCTGCGCGCGAGTGATGCTCGGCCGCTCCATCGCCGAACTCCGCACCGAGGGCATCCTGGCCGCGGAGGGCGACGGCTCGATCACCCCGACCAACGCTCCGATCGCGGTCAAGGAGGCAGTCCTGCCGTTCAACCGGTTCCGGTTGGCCGACGGCACGGGCGTCGACTCGCTGCTGAGTCCCGAGATGAAGTCGACCGGTGAGGTGATGGGGCTGGACGCCGACTTCGGTCGTGCCTTCGCCAAGGCCCAGGAGGGTGCGGGCGGCGCGCTGCCGCTGTCGGGCACCGTGTTCGTCTCGGTGGCAGACCGGGACAAGGCCTCGATGATCTCGCCGATCAAGCGGCTCGCCGATCTCGGTTTCCGGGTGCTCGCCACCGGTGGCACCGCCGACGTGCTGCGTCGCAACGGCATCGAGGTCGAGACCGTGCGCAAGTACTTCGAGGCGCAGGAGGGGGAGCGGACCGTGATCGACGCGATCCGCAATCGCGAGGTCGACCTCATCATCAACACGCCGTTCGGCACCGCCGGACCGCGCGTCGACGGCTACGAGATCCGCGCCGCGGCGATCGCCGCGACCGTCCCGTTCATCACCACGGTTCAGGGAGCGGGCGCAGCGATCCAGGGCATCGAGGCCACGCTGAACGCAAAGATGGGTGTCCGCTCGCTGCAGCGTTGGCACGCCGAGCTGCAAGCCGGACGGTGAGTGAGATGACCTTCGCGACCAGCTACCGAGCCGTCGTCGACCAGCGGGGTCGGCTATGTGCGGGCATCGACCCGCATGCCGCCCTGCTGGAGCAGTGGGGGCTCCCGGTCACCGTCGACGGGCTGCGCGCCTTCGCCGACGCCGCAGTGGCCGGCCTGGGTCCGGTCGCGGCGGTCATCAAACCTCAGGTCGCGTTCTTCGAGGTCTTCGGTTCCGCAGGTTTCGCGGTCCTCGAGGACGTGATCGCCGGATGTCGCGCCGCCGGGGCGCTGGTCCTGGCCGACGCCAAACGCGGCGACATCGGCTCCACGATGGCCGCGTACACGGGAGCCTGGCTCGACGACGCGTCGCCGCTGTGCTCCGATGCGGTCACCGCGTCGCCGTACCTCGGCTTCGGTTCCCTCGACCCGATGATCGGGAAGGCCAAGGAGACCGGCCGTGGGATCTTCGCGCTCGCGCGGACGTCGAACCCCGAAGGCGGGGCAGTGCAGACCGCCGACGCGGGCGGTCGCACGGTCGCCCAGTCGATCGTCGACGCCGCCGCCGAGACCAACGCCGACGGCTCGGGAACCGTCGGCGTGGTGGTCGGAGCGACGCGCCAGCACGGTCTCGACCTGAGTGCACTGGGCGGACCGGTGCTGTCGCCGGGGCTCGGCGCACAGGGGGCCACCGCCGCCGATCTCGCGCGGATCTTCGACGGGGCCGACCTGTCGTGGCTGCTTCCGGCGGCCAGCCGCAGCATCCTGGGGGCCGGCCCCGACCCGGCCGCGTTGGCCGCGGCCGCGGCGCGGACGCGCGATGAGATCGAGAGCGCGCTGGGTTGACCGGCTGACTAGACGCTGCTGATCTTGTCGCGGAAGGCGGCGATCGCGGGCCAGGTCTGGTTCTGCGCGGCCTCGCCGGTCAGCAGCCCGAGGTGGCTGGTCTCCACGGTGTGGAACTCGGTGTAGACCGAGTCGGCGAACAGCGCGACGCCGTGCTTCGCCGCGGCGTGGCTGACGATGGCGTCCTTGTGCGATCCGACCATGAACACCGGCGTGGTGATGGACGCCAGGTCGACGGTCAGGTCGTCGAAGTGCAGGGTGCCCTGTGAGATCTCGTCGCGCAGGATCAGGTTGACGAACATCTGCTCGCTCACCCGGCCGGGGTAGCCGGGCAGGGAGCTCTGGAAGCGATCGATGACCTGCATCCGGATCAGGGCGTCGGTGTCCCGCAGATTCTGCAGGATGTACTTCGGTTTCAGCAGCTCCCGGTCCCACGCCGTGGCTCGGTAGGCCAGCCGCACCGCCGGCCCCGGGATTCCGCCCAGGGCGCGGATGGCGTACGTGAACGGACGACCGCCGGTGGGGCCGAGGAGCTTCCGGACGATGGGGTACGGCTCGATCTTCTTGTAGTCCAGCGGGGTGCCGACCGTGATGACCGACCGGATGGGCAGTTCGCGGTGCGCGCCTGCCGTGAGCAGCGACAACGTTCCGCCAAGACTCCACCCCATCAGGTCGACGGCGTCGGGAGCCGACCGGAAGTCGTCGACCACGTCGCCGATGGCGCGCGGGATGATCGAGTCGATGTAGGTCTCGAATCCGAGGTGGCGATCACGGTAGGTGACGTCGCCCAGATCGATCACGTACGGGATGGTCCCGATGCTCAGCAGGAACTCGACCACCGAGTTGCCCGGCTGGGCGTCGGGCGCGAGGTCGTAGCAGCGCGCGGGAACCGCGAGCGGCGGCACCAGAAGTACCGGGACCTGGCCGGCAGCGCGGGCCGCCGCCAACTGGGCCGACGAGCCGTACCGGACGAGCCGGGCGTGCGGTCGCGTGGACAGCATGGTGCTCTCGGTGGTGGCAGTGGGCGCGAGATCGTTGGTGAGGACACGCGCGAGGGTCCGAAGGTCGCTGAGCATGGAGCGGAGGGTACCTTGTTCGACGCCCCTATCGACAACACGCAGGGCGCGCCGATGCGGATGACGCGTCGCGAGAGCGGTTCCAGGTACCGTTTGTGCTGGTCCGCTTGCATGGGACACGGCGTCGAGCGTTAGGCTTGAACCGATTCGCTCGCAGGGACTCGTCCCGCCGAGGCGAAAACACACGAGATGTTCGTATAGCGTCGCGTGGACAAACCGAACTGTAGAAACGAAAGACGGAGGAACCGTGGCTCTTCCCCAGTTGACCGATGAGCAGCGCGCAGCAGCACTTGAGAAGGCGGCTGCCGCTCGCCGTGTTCGTGCCGAGCTCAAGAACCGTTTGAAGAGTGGCGGCACCAACCTGCAGCAGGTGCTGGCCGACGCCGAGAACGACGAGATCCTCGGCAAGATGAAGGTCTCTGCGCTCCTCGAGGCACTGCCGAAGGTCGGCAAGGTCAAGGCGCAGGAGATCATGACCGAGCTGGAGATCGCTCCGACTCGTCGTGTTCGCGGCCTGGGCGACCGTCAGCGCAAGGCCCTGCTTGAGAAGTTCAGCTCCTGAGCGTGACTTCGGAGCAATCCCGACGGAGGGGCCGACTGGTTGTACTGGTCGGCCCCTCGGCCGTCGGCAAGTCGACGGTCGTCCGTCGGTTACGTGATCTGGTGCCGGAGCTGTGGTTCAGCATCTCGGCGACCACGCGTGACCCGCGACCCGGTGAGATCGACGGGCGCGACTACCACTTCGTCAGCCGTCCCGACTTCGACGCGATGATCGATCGAGGGGAACTGCTCGAGTGGGCCGACATTCACGGTGGTCTGCAGCGTTCGGGAACGCCGGCGGCGCCGGTGCAGAGCGCGCTGGCGTCCGGGCTGCCAGTTCTTCTGGAAGTGGATCTGGTCGGTTCGCGCAACGTGGTGTCCGCCATGTCGGAGGCGATCACCGTCTTCCTCGCCCCGCCGAACTGGGACGAACTGGTGCAGCGGCTCAAGGGTCGCGGAACCGAATCGGCGGAGGACATCGAGCGTCGATTGGCGACCGCGCGCACCGAAATGGAGGCGCGTGATGAGTTTCAGCACGTCATCGTGAACGACGATGTCGACGTAGCCGCCAAACAGTTGGTAAACTTGCTGGTTGGGCCGTCCTCGGACGAGACAGCCCAGGCACATACTTCGCAGGAGAGTTGAGTTGAGCACTCAGACCGAGATCGAAACCGGCGACATCGTGGACGAGGCCGTCTACGACACCCCGCTGGGCATCACCAATCCGCCGATCGACGAACTGCTTGAGCGCACCTCGTCGAAATACGCGTTGGTGATCTACGCGGCCAAGCGCGCGCGTCAGATCAACGACTACTACAACCAGCTCGCCGAGGGCATCCTCGAGTACGTCGGCCCCCTCGTGGAGCCGGGCGTCCAGGAGAAGCCCCTCTCCATCGCGATGCGCGAGATCCACTCGGACCTTCTCGAGCACACCGAAGGCGAGTAGGCCCCGCAGGTGTCGAAAGCGCACATCCTGATCGGTGTGGGCGGTGGAATCGCCGCGTACAAGGTCTGTTCGGTGATCCGTCACTACA
This sequence comes from Gordonia sp. (in: high G+C Gram-positive bacteria), assembly GCF_012515855.1. GTDB lineage: Bacteria > Actinomycetota > Actinomycetes > Mycobacteriales > Mycobacteriaceae > Gordonia. The sequence goes on along the minus strand of NZ_JAAYXO010000191.1, from coordinate 5,898 downwards.
CGGAGGCCGGCCACGACGTTCGCGTCATGCCGACCCGCGCTGCGCTCAACTTCGTCGGCGCAGCGACGTTCGAGGCACTCTCCGGCAACCCGGTGACCACCGAGGTCTTCGACGACGTCGACGAGGTGGCGCACGTCGCCCTCGGTCGGCAGGCCGACCTGGTGATCATCGCCCCCGCGACCGCCGACCTGATGGCGCGGGCGGTTGCCGGTCGAGCCGACGATCTGCTCACCGCCTCGTTGTTGACGGTGAGCTGCCCGGTGTTGATGGTCCCCGCGATGCACACCGAGATGTGGGAGCATCCGGCGACCGTCGACAACGTCGCGACCCTCCGACGTCGCGGCGTCACCGTGATGACACCGGCGGTCGGCCGGCTGACCGGCGCCGACACCGGTGCCGGCCGCATGCCGGAGCCGTCGGAGATCGCGGCACTGGGCGACCTTCTGCTTCAGCGATCCGATGCGCTGCCGTACGACCTGTCGGGTGTCCGCATGGTCATCAGCGCAGGCGGCACACGCGAAGCGCTCGACCCGGTTCGCTATCTCGGCAACCACAGTTCGGGCAAGCAGGGCTACGCCCTGGCCCGAGCCGCCTCGCAGCGCGGCGCCCACGTCACCCTGGTGTCCGGCGCGACGTCGGACCCCGGCGATCCGGCGTCGGTCGAGATCGTCGACGTCGACTCGGCGGTCGAGATGCAGCGGGAGATGTCCGAGCGTGCCCGCGACGCCGACGTGGTGATCATGGCTGCGGCCGTGGCGGACTTTCGGCCGATCGCCGTCGCCGACGCCAAGATCAAGAAGGGCGCCGAAGGTCCGGCGCCCATCCACCTCGACACCAACCCCGACATCCTCGCGGGCCTGGTGCGCGATCGCGCCGACGGCAAGATCGCGCCCGGAACAGTGATCGTCGGGTTCGCGGCCGAGACCGGCGACGCCGACGGAGGCGTCCTCGATCACGGTCGCGCCAAGCTGCGCCGCAAGGGCTGCGACCTGCTCGTGGTCAACGCGGTCGGCGGCGGCAAGGCCTTCGGCACCGAGGACAACACGGGCTGGTTGCTGAGCGCCGACGGCCAGGAGACCGGGCTGCCTTTTGGCTCAAAGACGTTGATGGCGAGCAGAATCCTTGACGAAGTCGCCTCTCTCGTGCCAGATGGACGGGTGCACCCGGGAACCGACCGGGGCGGCAACACACTTACGAACCCTGTTCCCGCGAGGGACAACACCGAGAGGAACCGATGAGCGGCTCTGCGTCCCGTCTATTCACGAGCGAATCTGTCACCGAGGGTCACCCCGACAAGATCTGCGATGCGATCAGTGACTCCATCCTCGATGCGATGCTCGCGAAGGACCCCCGCGCGAAGGTCGCCGTCGAGACGCTCGTGACGACCGGGCAGGTGCACGTGGCGGGCGAGGTCAACACCACCGCCTACGTCGACATCCCGACCATCGTGCGTGGGAAGATCCTCGAGATCGGCTACGACTCGTCGACCAAGGGCTTCGACGGCGCCTCCTGCGGCGTCAACGTCGCCATCGGTGCGCAGTCCCCGGAGATCGCCCAGGGTCTGACCGAATCGCACGAGAAGCGCACCGGCACCGGCGAGGACGATCTGGACTCGCAGGGCGCGGGCGACCAGGGCTTGATGTTCGGCTACGCCTCGGACGAGACGCCGGAACTGATGCCGCTGCCGATCGCGCTGGCGCATCGGATCTCGCGTCGCCTCACCCAGGTCCGCAAGGACGGGATCCTTCCGTACCTGCGTCCCGACGGCAAGACCCAGGTCACCATCGAGTACGCGGGCGACACCCCGGTCCGCCTGGACACCGTCGTGGTGTCGACGCAGCACGCCGCCGACATCGACATCGACGGCATGCTGACGCCCGACATCCGCAAGCACGTCCTGGAGCCGGTCTTCGCCGAGCTGCAGCTGCCGGTGAAGCTCGACACCTCGAACCTGCGACTGCTGGTGAACCCGACGGGCAGCTTCGTGCTGGGCGGCCCGATGGGCGACGCAGGTCTCACCGGGCGCAAGATCATCGTCGACACCTACGGCGGCATGTCCCGTCACGGCGGCGGCGCCTTCTCGGGCAAGGACCCCTCGAAGGTCGACCGCAGCGCCGCCTACGCGATGCGCTGGGTGGCGAAGAACGCAGTGGCGGCGGGGCTCGCCAAGCGGGTCGAGGTCCAGGTGGCCTATGCGATCGGCAAGGCCGCCCCGGTCGGGCTGTTCGTCGAGACCTTCGGAACCGAGAAGGTGGACACCGGGATCATCCAGAAGGCGATCTCGGAGGTCTTCGATCTCCGTCCGGGCGCCATCGTCCGCGATCTCGAACTGCTGCGGCCGATCTACGCGCCGACCGCGGCGTACGGTCATTTCGGACGCACCGACGTCGACCTTCCGTGGGAGCGGACGGATCGCGTGGACGCGCTGCGTGCCGCCGCAGGCCTCTGAGCGGGCCGTATTCTCACCGATGTGACAGTCGATGAGCAGGCTGTGAAGCCTGCACGCAATCAACGGGTCGCTGCTTCGCAGCGGCCCGTTGCTCGCGTTCTCCCGATGCTCGGGCTGGCCCACCTGGACCGTCCTTTCGATTATCTCGTCGACACCAAGACGGACGCGCAGGCGCAGGCGGGCGTCCGAGTCCGCGTGCGCTTCGCGGGGCGTCTGGTGGACGGCTACCTCCTGGAGCGCGTCGAGCGGAGCGAGCACCACGGCAAGCTGTCGTGGCTCGACCGCGTGGTCTCGCCCGAACGCGTCCTGACCGACGAACTGGCGACCCTGTGTCGGGCCGTCGCGGATCGGTACGCGGGCACGCTGGCCGATGTGCTGCGCTCGGCCATTCCGCCACGGCATGCGCGGGTGGAGAAGGAGCCGACGAGCCACGACGTACTGCCGCCCATCGAGGCGCCAGTCGTGAACGGGTGGGGCGCCTACGATTCCGGCTCGCAGTTCGTCGACGCCGTGGTGGACGGCGGGCACCCGCACGCGGGCTGGCAGGCGCTGCCGGGAGAGGACGTCGCGGCGCGGCTGGCCGAGCTCGCCGCCTGTGCGGCGGCCGCCGGGCGCGGCGTGGTGATGGTGGTACCCGACCAGCGTGATCTCGACCGGCTCGAAGCCGCCTGCGAACCCCTGCTCGGCGAACAGTGCGTCACGCTGGCCGCCGGGCTCGGACCCACCGCCCGGTACCGGCGCTGGCTGTCGGTGCTGCGGGGGAGGGCGACGGTGGTGATCGGGACCCGCAGTGCGATCTTCGCGCCCGTCCGGGACATCGGGCTCATCGTCGTGTTCGACGACGGCGACGACAGCCTGGACGAACCGCGGTCGCCGTATCCGCATCCCCGAGAGGTCGGAGTGCTGCGAGCCCACGCGGCGGGGGCCGCGCTGCTGGTCGGGGGCCACGCGCGCACCGCCGAGGTGCAGGCGCTGGTGGAGTCCGGGTGGGCGTTCGACGTCGTCGGCCCGCGAACGACGGTGCGCGAGCGGATGCCCCGCGTCGACGGCCTCTCCGACGAAGATCGGCGGATCGCCGGCGACCCGTTGGCACGGGCAGCGCGCATTCCGGGAATCGCGTTCGACGCCGCCCGACGGGCACTGGCCGCCGACCAGGCGGTGTTGTTCAGCGTTCCCCGACGCGGCTACCTGCCGTCGGTGTCGTGTGCGCGGTGCCGCGCCCACGCGCGATGCCGGGCGTGCAACGGCCCGCTGCAGATGTCCGACCGCGGCGATCTCGCGTGCCGCTGGTGCGCTCGACCGGAGAATCGGTTCGTGTGCCCGGCCTGCGGTGGCACCGCGGTGCGGGCACTGATGGTCGGCGACCAGCGGACCGCCGAGGAATTGGGCCGGGCTTTCCGCGGCGTACCGGTGATCACATCGTCGGGCGACAAGATCGTCGACGAGATCCCGGAGGGTCCCCGCGTGGTGATCGCGACGCCCGGGGCGGCGCCGCGCGCTCCCGGCGGCTACGGGGCCGCCGTCCTGCTCGACACCTGGGCCCAACTGGACCGCGAGGACCTGCGTGCCGCCGAGGAGGCGGTGCGCGCCTGGATGGCGGTCGCGACGCTGGTGCGACCCCGCGGCGACGGCGGTCGGGTGGTGGTGGTCGCCGACGCCTCCGAAGCCGCGGTGCAGGCGCTGATCCGTTGGGATCCGATCGGTTTCGCGTCGATCGAACTCGGCCACCGCGTAGAACTCGGCTTTCCGCCCGCCGTCACGATGGCCTCGGTGGACGGTCCGCCCGCCGCGGTCTCGGCGTTCCTCGACCTGCTCGACATGCCCACCGACGCCGAGACCCTCGGACCCGTGCCGCTGCCCCCGGGGGTACGACGACCCGCGGGTCTGGACGATTCCGGACCCGTCGACCGCATCCTGTTGCGGACCCCGCGCGTGGCCGGCCGCCAACTCGCCGAGGCCCTCCGCGCTGCGCAGGCGCTCCGCAATGCGCGCCACGACGACACCGCAGGCATCCGGGTCCAAATAGATCCACCTACGATTGGTTGACATGAGGCTGGTGTTCGCCGGCACGCCCGATGTGGCCGTGCCGACCCTGAAGGAATTGCTCGACTCCGACGACCACGAGGTGGTCGGCGTCATCACCCGACCCGACACCACCGCGGGCCGCGGTCGACGCGTGGTGCGGTCGGATGTCGGGACGCTGGCCGACGCGCACGGGATCGAGGTGATCACCCCGGCCCGGATGTCCGAGCCGGAGGTCGCCGAGGCGCTGGCGCGCTGGAACGCGGACCTCGGGGTGGTCGTGGCCTACGGCGGCCTGATCCCGCAGAGCATCCTCGACGCCCTCCCGCACGGTTGGATCAACCTGCACTTCTCGATCCTTCCCGCCTGGCGCGGAGCTGCCCCGGTCCAGGCGGCGATCGCCGCGGGCGACGAGATCACCGGTGCCAGCGTCTTCCTGCTGGAAGCGGGCCTCGACACCGGCCCGGTCTACGGAACCCTCACCGAGCGAATCCGCGACACGGACACCTCCGGCGACCTGCTGGGACGGCTCGCCGTATCCGGTGCCGGCTTGGCGCGCGCCGTGATCGACGGCATCGAGGCGGGCGAACTGGTGCCGGTGGCACAGCCCGAAGACGGGGTCTCCCACGCCGCCAAGATCACCACCGACGATGCACACGTTCGCTGGGACCTGCCGTCGCACCTGATCGGCCGTTCGGTGCGGGCACACACGCCGGCGCCGGGCGCCTGGGCCATGCTGGGCGATGCCCGCGTGAAGCTCGGCGCGGTGACACCCGTCGACGGCGACGACAACGTCCCCGCCGGACTCGCACCCGGGGTCCTCGGCGTCACCAAGAAGGCGGTGTTCGTCGGAACGGCGTCCGGTGCGGTGCGGCTGAGTACGGTGCAGGCACCGGGGAAGAAGTCGATGAACGCCGCCGACTGGGCGCGCGGCAGTCGGCTCGACGGAACGGAGAAGTTCGCATGACCGATCGACCCAGGACCGATCATTCTCAGCGCGGCCCCCACAAGGACGGCGGCACCAAGCCGAACAAGTTCCGCGACAAGGACATAGATCCGGCTCGCATCGCCGCCCGCGACGTGCTGCGCGCGGTCCGCGAGCGCGACGCCTACGCCAACCTGCTGCTGCCGAAGATGCTCCGCGAACGGAAGATCACCGGCCGCGACGCGGCGCTGGCCACCGAGCTCACCTACGGCGCCGCGCGCTCGATCGGGTTCCTCGACGCGGTGATCGCGGCCGCCGCCGGTCGCCCCGTCGACGAGATCGACGGCAAGCTCCTCGACGTCCTTCGGCTCGGCGCCTATCAGCTGCTCCGCACCCGCATCGGTTCGCACGCCGCCGTCTCGACGTCGGTGGACATCGCCCGCGCCGAGAACGGCATGGGGCCGTCGGGCTTCGTCAACGCGGTGCTCCGCAAGGTCAGTCA
>NZ_JAAYXO010000190.1 GCF_012515855.1 Gordonia sp. (in: high G+C Gram-positive bacteria) | reverse complement strand
GGAAGCTAAGCCCACCTGCGCCGATGGTACTGCACTGTAATGGGTGTGGGAGAGTAGGACACCGCCGAACACAAATTTGCAGGGAGCCCCTGACCACTCGTTGGTCAGGGGCTTCCCTCATTTGTCGTGCATTCCTCACGAAAGTCCCGAGACGCGGGACAGGTTCCGAGGTCTACGTCGAACCAAGGCAGCTCGATCAGCGGTCTCGCCGTGCACCTTCCGACGGCGACACGGTGAAGATCGCCGGTTCCTTGAAGCCGGCGCTCGCGAAACCGCGGCGGAGGGCGTCGGATACCGCTGACAGCTGGCCGTTTCCGACCAGAGCGATCGCGGCGCCCCCGAAACCTCCGCCGGTCATTCGGGCGCCGACAGCCCCGTGTGTCATCGTCAGCTCGACTGCCATGTCGAGTTCGGGGACTGAGATCTCGAAGTCGTCGCGCATGGATGCGTGGGAGGCTTGGAGGAGGCCGGCGATGGCGCGGGGTCCTCGCTGAGTCAGTGCGTCGACGGTGTCGAGCACGCGCTGGTTCTCGGTGACGACATGCCGCACACGGCGGAAGGTCACGTCGTCGAGGAGTTCTGCGGCCTGGGGGAGGTCGTCGATCGACAGGTCGCGGAGGGCGGGGACGCCCAACAGTCGTGCGGCACGTTCACACGCCTCCCGGCGGTCGCGATAGCCGCCGGTGGAATGGGCGTGCTTGATCTGGGTGTCGACGACGACGAGTTCGAGGTCGGCATCGCTGAACCCGGTCGATACCGAGCGAGTTTCGAGACTGCGGCAGTCGAGAAGGGTCGCGGCGTCGGGCCGGCCGAGCATCGAGGCCATCTGATCCATGATCCCGGTGGGTGCGCCGACCGCGTCGTTCTCCGCACGACGACCGACCTGCGCCAGGGCGACCCGATCCAGGTCGAGCGCCCAGAGATCGTTCAACGCGGAGGCGACGGCGCCCTCGATCGCAGCCGAGGAGGAGAGACCGGCGCCGACGGGGACGTCCGAGGCGATCGCGATGTCCGCTCCCGGAGTCGTGGCGTCCGGTCGTGCTTCGCGCAGTGCCCAGGCGACACCGAGGACATAGGCTGCCCATTCCGGCACCCGGGGAGTGGCACCCGTCGGTGTCGGGAAGAGATCGTCGAGGTCGTCGACCGCGACGACGACTGTTTCGTCGGCGAACGTCGATCGCACCCGAAGTTCACCGGTCCCGTTCAATGCGACGGCCGCATAGGTTCGGTGCTCGATCGCGAAGGGCAGGACGAAGCCGTCGTTGTAGTCGGTGTGCTCGCCGATCAGATTCACCCGTCCGGGCGCGGACCAGACCCCGTCGGGTGCGCGCCTGGACAGTTCTTCAAGGAGGACGCTGGAGGCGGACAGTGCGGTCATCGCTACTCCTCGGGGATCGGAACCGAATCGACTGCGGCACGCAGGCGCTCGGCTGCGACTTCGGGAAGGATTTCGGCGGTCCACGCACCCATCGCTGCCTCGGAACCGGCGAGGAACTTCATCTTGTCGGCGGCGCGACGGGGACTCGTGAGCTCTAGGCGCATCCGCACGGTGTCCCGGCCGATGGAGACCGGGGCTTGGTGCCAGGCCGCGATGTATGGCGTCGGGGAGTCGTAGAGGGCGTCGACCCCGCGTAGCAGCCTGAGGTAGAGCCGGGCGAGCTCGTTTCGCTCGCCGTCGTGGAGCGCTGCGAAGTCGGGGACAGGGCGGTGCGGCATCAGGTGGACTTCCAGCGGCCAACGCGCGGCAAAGGGCACGAAGGCCGTCCACTTGTCGCCTTGCAGGACGACGCGCGGACCGCGCTGCTCGAACTCGAGTACTCGCGCCATCAGGTCGGGGCCGGTGCGTTCCGCGCTGCGGAGCAGGGCGCGCGTCCGCGGCGTGATGTACGGGTAGGCATAGATCTGGCCGTGCGGATGCGGCAGAGTCACGCCGATCGCCTCGCCGCGATTCTCGAACGGGAAGACCTGCTCGACGCCGGGCAGAGCCGACAGGGCCGCGGTGCGATCGGCCCAGGCCTCGATCACGGTGCGGGCGCGGCCGACCGACTGGGTGCCGAACGAGCCCTCGTGCTCCGGGCTGAAGCACACCACTTCACAGCGTCCGGTACTGGTCCGCGTCCGACCGAGTCCTATCCCGGTCAGGTCGTCGAGGCCGCGGACCGGGTCGACAGCGGCGGCGACGTCGCCGACAGCTTCGGCGAGCGCGGGGCCGAAGGCAGGAGAACGGTTCTCGAACACTGCGACGTCGTAGAGCGACGGCAGCTCGGAGGGATTGGTCGGCGACTGCGGGGCCAGCGGGTCGGCTTCGGCGCTCGGCATCGTGACGCGGTTCTGCCGATTGGTGGCGAAGGTGATCCAGTCTCCGGTGTAGGCGTCCTGGCGCATCGACGCCGTCGTCGGACGTGGCGCGGCAATCCGCGTGTCGGCCTTGCGGTCTGGGCTCAGTCGGGTGTCGGCGTCGTCGTAGTAGATCAGCTCGCGGCCGTCGGCCAAGCGCGTGGATCGTTTGACGACGCCTGCGCCGAGGAGTTCGGCGGACAGCGGTTCAGTCGTCATAGCGCACTCCGATCATTGCCGGTCCGCGACAGGCGCAGGGCAGTGCTCATCCCTTGACCAGTCGCATCGTCTGATGCGACAGCAGTCGGTTGACCGCGGGCAGGCGCGACAGCACGCTCGCGGCCAGCGCCTCGTAGGACTCCGGATCGGCCACTTGCACGCGCAGGTAGTAGTCGGGCTGACCGAACATGCGTCGGAGCTCGGTGACCTCGGGAACGGCGGCCGCCGCCGTCTCGAAGTCGTCGATGGTCGCGCCGTCGTTGACCGCGATGTCGATCGCGACGATCACTTCGAACCCGCGGCCGCTGTTCTTGGGATCGACGGTGGCGCGGTAACCGCGGATCACCCCGTCGCGCTCCAGTCGCTGCACCCGACGCAGGCACGGAGCGGGGGTGAGGCCGACGCGGCGGGCCAGTTCGGTATTGCTCAACCGACCGTTGTTCTCCAGTTCGGCAACGATTGCCATATCGAGGTCGTCAACGGTTGGTTTATTGCGCATTAGAGCACTCTACCAGCAGAAATTGGCAATCCAACCGAGCCTGAAGTTTCCTAACATTGCTTCATGACTACAACCGCAGTCGAGGCGATGGACGTCGAAGGCCAGGACGTCAAGGACGAGGTGGCCGCCGGTTGGCGTATTGCTCTTCCGGCGTGCGCCGCGGTGATTCCGCTCGGCCTCGCACTCGGAGTGCTGGTGGTTCAGTCCGGTCTTCCGTGGTGGATGGGACCTGTCATGGCTGCGCTCGTCCTTGCCGGGTCGATGGAGTTCCTTCTTGTTGGAATGCTCGCTGTGGCAGCACCTTTCGCTCAGATCGCCGTCAGCACGGTCCTGGTCAACTTCCGTCACGTGTTCTATGCGCTGTCGTTCCCGCTGCACCGGGTCGCGGGCCGCGGATGGAAGGCCTACGCCACGTTCGCACTGACCGACGAGTCGTATGCGTTGACCGCCAACCCGGAAGCGGGCACCTGGTCGCGTGCACGGATCATCAGCATCCAGGTGAGCTTCCACGCCGCCTGGGTGGCCTGCGTGGCAGCGGGTGCGGGACTCGGTTCGATCATCCCGTCGTCTGTCGTCGGCCTCGACTTCGCCGTCACCGCATTGTTCGTGGTCCTCGGAATGGAGGCCTACAAGGTCCGTCGGGCCGTCTCGATCCCGGTGCTGGCGTTGGGATCGGCGCTGATCGCGGCACTCATCTCGACCGAGCACATGCTTCTGATCGCCATGGCGCTGTTCGTCGGTGCGCTCGTCGCCTCGTATGTCGCGGAGAAGCGGAGGAAGCATGTCTGATCCTCGTTATGTGGCTATCGCGATCCTGATCTCCGCGTCGATCACGTGGGGACTGCGGGCCCTGCCGTTCGCCATGCTCGCACCGCTGCGCGACAGCCGACTGCTGGCGTTCCTGAGCGACCGAATGCCGGCCGGGATCATGTTCATTCTCGCCGCGTACACGGTCCGCTCTACGGATCTGACGGCTCTGACGTCGGTGGGCCCGCCGCTGCTGGCCCTCGCGGTGACCATCGGCCTTCATTTGTGGCGGGGCAGCATGACGCTGAGCATCTTAGGCGGCGTGGCCGTCTACGTGGTGCTGGCGTCGACGATCGCGGCCTGACGGGCCGTTTCCGCAGATCTGTTGCGGCACTGTCGACGGTCGCGCAGGGTGGTGGCATGACCGAGAGTGCGTCGCTGCCCAACCCGCTCGAGGAGTTGACGATTGATGCCTTGCGACAGCGCACCAGCGTGAAGTGGCGGGTCTACCCCGACGATGTGCTGCCGCTGTGGGTGGCGGAGATGGACGTCGCCCTCGCAGCGCCGATTGCGGACGCATTGACCAGGGCCGTCGCGCTCGGCGACACCGGCTATCCGGCGGGCGGAGCGGCGTACGCCGCGGCCCTGGCCGGTTTCGCTCAGCGGCGGTGGGGATGGGACGGCCTGGAGGTCGGACGGTCGGCGGTCGTGCCCGACGTCATGATGGGCATCGTCGAGGTCCTCAAGTTGGTCGGCGACCCGGGCGACATCGTGGTGGTGAACTCACCGGTGTACCCGCCGTTCTACGCGTTCGCGACGCACGCCGATCGCACGGTGATCGAATCGCCACTCGGCGCGACGGGTCGGATCGACTTCGAGCACCTGCGAGCGACCTTCGCATCGGCACGACGAACCCGCCGCAAGGTGGCGTACCTCCTCTGCAATCCACACAATCCGACCGGCGTGGTGCACACCCGTGCGGAACTGGCGAAGGTCGCCGAACTCGCGCGGGAGTACGGCGTCCGGGTGATCGCCGACGAGATCCACGCGCCGCTTGTTCTGGCCGGGGCCGAGTTCGTGCCCTACCTGAGTGTCGACGGCGCCGACGACGCGTTCTCGCTGATGTCGGCGTCGAAGGCCTGGAACCTCGCCGGGTTGAAAGCCGCGATCGCCGTGGCCGGTCCGGCGGCTGCAGCAGACCTCGCGCGCATGCCGGAGGAAGTGAGCCACGGTCCGAGTCATCTAGGAGTCCTCGCGCACACCGTTGCTTTCAACGAGGGGGATTCCTGGCTCGACGCTCTGTTGAAAGGTCTCGCCGAGAATCGGGAACTGCTGGTGGATTTGGTTGCGAAGCACCTTCCGAAGGTCGGCTTCCGGCCGCCCGAGGGAACGTATCTCGCCTGGCTCGACTGTCGTCCGCTCGGCATGGGAATGCCCGGCGACGCCGACGGCCCCGGTGTGGTCAGTGACCTCGCCGGCCCCGCCAAGATCTTTCTCGATCGATCGCGAGTCGCGCTCAGCTCGGGACACGTCTTCGGTTCCGGCGGCGCCGGACACGTCCGCCTGAACTTCGCGACCTCGACGGCAATCCTGACCGAAGGCGTGACGAGGATGGGTCGGGTGGGCGCGTGAGATTCCCCTTGTTGGTCGAGTTGGCGAGTGAGCGTAGCGAACCCGCTCAAGATCGAGACCGGAGCGACGGCGCGCAGGGGGCGATCTCGATATACCGATGCGTGCTTCGCTCGCAGCGGCACTCGATCAACGTAGGGCACGAGTGAGCGCAGCCGCGGGAGCCTTCCCCCCGTTGGTCGAGTCGGCGAGTGAGCGCAGCGAACCCGCCCAAAATCGAGACCGGAGCGACCACGCGCACGGGCGATCTCGATAAACCGTTGCGTGCTTCGCTCGCAGCGGTACTCGATCAGCGTGGGAAGACCCGGGCCGGGTGCCGGCCCGGCCTCGCCCTTCCCCTGTTGGTCGAGTTGGCGAGTGAGCGCAGCGAACCCGCTCAAGATCGAGACCGGAGCGACGGCGCGCAGGGTGATCTCGATACTCCGATGCGGGCTTCGCTCGCAGCGGCACTCGATCAGCGTGGGGCGAGCCGGCGAGTGAGCGACGCTGAAGGCGCCTTCCCCTGTTGGTCGAGTCGGCGAGTGAGCG
>NZ_JAAYXO010000189.1 GCF_012515855.1 Gordonia sp. (in: high G+C Gram-positive bacteria) | reverse complement strand
GTCGCACCGTGACTCCTGGCGCGCGGAGGTCGACGATGAACTGACTGAGGCCGTCGTGGCGGTGATCGGGATCCTGCGGTGCGGTGCGGACCAGGCAGATGAAGGCGTCGGCCCGATGCGCGCCCGACGTCCACACCTTGGCGCCGTCGATCTGCCAGCCGCCGTCGACCTTCGCCGCGCGGGAGCGCACGCTCGCGAGGTCGGATCCGGAGTCCGGTTCGCTCATGCCGATGCCGAAGAAGCACTCACCGCGCGCGATCGCCGGGAGGAAGCGGCGTCGTTGCAATTCGGTGCCGTACTTCAACAGCGACGGGACGATCTGCCGGTCGGCGATCCAATGCGCGGCGACCGGCGCCCCGGCCGCGAGCAACTCCTCGGTGACCACGTATCGCTCCACGTGGCTGCGCCCGTGCCCGCCGTACTCGATCGGCACCGTCATGCCGATCCAGCCCCGAGCGGCGAGTGCGCGTGTGAACTCCTCGTTCCAGCCGGTGAGCCAGCTGTCGACGGTGCGGCTGGTTCCTGCGGCCTGCTGCTCGCGAGCGAACGCGCGAACGTCGGCGCGGAGGTCGTCGAGTTCGTGGAGGTCGACGGTGCCGGTCGGCACCAGACTGTGCTTGCTCATGACCTCGACTATGGACGCAACGAGGCTTCTACGCAATAATAATCGTTAGATACGTATATACGTAGTGATCGGAAGAGTTGGATGACGACAGAGGGACTGCCCGCGGGACGGCGTGCGAGGGCGCATCATCGAACGGTCGACCGCGTGGCCGCGATCATGGAGACGGCGGCGCGATCCGGCTCCGACGGCGTCACGCTGACCGACCTCGCCGCCCAGGTGGGGGCTCCGGTCAGCTCGATGCAGGGCTTGGTGAACGGACTGGTGGCCGTCGGGTATCTGGACGAACGTGCGCGCCGATACGTGCTCGGCGGGGCGCCCTACCTGCTGAATCGGCTGGCCGGCCGGGCTGCCGTCGCCTCGGTGCGGCACGACGACCTCGAGTGGATCCACCAGCGAACCGGCCTGACGACGGTGCTGTCGATCGCAGTCGGATCGGGTCTGTTCTACGTCGACTACTGCTCCTCCGACCCGCGCTTCGCGTACCTCGCGGAGAATCACGTGCGGCGGTCGTTGACCCGGACGTCGTCGGGTTGGGTGCTGCTCGCCGACATGGACAAGCGAGACCTCTGGCCGCACCTGCGAGAGCTGGGCGACGACGACCCCGCGCTCGTCGACCGTTTCCTGGCCGCGCTTCCGGGCATCGCCGAGACCGGGATCTGCGCGGCGCCGCACGCCTCGCTCGACGGCGACGGCGCGGCGATCGCCGTCACCGAGGACGGTCGGACCGTCGCCGCGGTCAGCGTCATCGGCTCGCACGAGGAGGTCTCGGCACGCGCCGAGGAGTTGGTCGACATCCTCCGCGAGGCCGCGGATCGATGGCGAGACTAGCCCGGGAGTAAGTACCCGCCGGTGCGAGTGATCAGACGTTCACGCCGTAGGTGCTCGCGATCTCGAGCAGCCCGGGAAAGTACTCGGCTTTCGCATCGAGGATCCAGCGTTCGCCGTCGCGGACGATGGTCGCGTAGATCGCGCCGCGGCAGTCGTACAGACCTTCGGTGAGATCGAAGTCGACGATCCGACCGAGGCCGGAGTCGTCGATGGTCAGGCGTGCCGCCGAGAGGTCGCCGAACGCGCCCTTCCCGTCATAGACGGTGACGACGATCGCGATGGCGTCGACGTCGGCCCCGAGCGACGCCAGCTTCATCGTTAACTTCTCTTCGCCGGAATCGCTGAAGCGTTTCACCGCGCCGTCCGCAGCCTGCGGGTTGTTGAAGAAGACGAAGTCCGAGTCGCTGCGCACGCGGCCTGCGGAGTTCAGCAGGAGCGCCGCCAGATCGACGTCGATGGGGATGCTCGCGCCCGCGCCCGCACGCCACGTGGTGCGGACCGTGACGGTCGACAAACCGGAGGAGACCATGATTCGAGCCTAGTGGTTGAAACGGACGGGGGAATCGACCGGTGAGGCGAAGGTGACCGACGACGGCAGCCAGAGGCATGCGGTGGCGATCACGGACAGGACGACGATGGTCACCGCGATCGGATCGCCGCCGATCACCCCGAAGATCACCGCGAGCACCGTGAACGGAATCGCGGCGATTCGTGCCCACGGTGCGCCGCGCCAGATGAACCAGCAGAAGACGGCGTACACGACGACGGCGACCACGGTGAAGGCGACGCTGAGGAAGATCGCGGTCCCGCTCAGTTCGTTGACCGTGGTCTCGGCGATCGTCGAGCGGACGCCGGTCGGGTCGAGCGGAAGGTCGTTGACGCGACGCGCATCGTCGCTGACGTCGTTGACGGCGGTGATGGTCCGGACCAGCTGCGCGATGGACAGTCCGGCCGCGATCACGAGGCAGACGATCGAGGCGATGATCCCGATCGGCCGCCCGCGCAGACCGGTGGCCATCTGGACCGTCGGCGCCACCGGGTTCACGAACGGCGACGGGCCGCCCGCGGGCGGGACCGCGGGTCCGCCGAACGGGTTGTACGGCTGCGGCGGGGGCTGCTGCCCGGGAACCTGTCCGAACGCACCGCCGACAGTGGGCGGCGGCGTCCGTGGCGCGGACGGTCCCCCGGGCCCGAACGGCGCGGACGGTCCCCCGGGCCCGAACGGCGAGGACGGTCCGGGGCCGAAGGGATTGGGAGTGGTCATGGCGTCGGCTCCTCGAGAACGCCGGTGTTCGCCAGGAGCCAGCGGATCGGATCGGTGCAGCGGAACGGCGAGATCCCGTTGAGATGCAGCTTCTTGCCGGACGGCGATTCGCCCAGTGCGGAGACCGCGAAGAAGCGGTTGGCGTACTGCGTGCCGTTGACCGGGTTGCGCAGGGTGCGCAGGCCGACGCCCGCGCCCAGCCGCTGCAGCAGGCTGCGGACCTCGTGGTCCAGCAGCATGCCGTCGGTCTCGTTGTAGTGCCGCGACCGCAGGCCCGGGTCGCGGTTGAAGGCCGCGCCCGCGTTCGACATCACGTGGCCCCACGCCGAGTTCCGGACATGGGCGAGCTGCTGAAAGGCGTCGAACTTCGAGAGGATCACCGCGAGACGGGGCGTTCCGTTGCCGATCAAGCGCAGCACCGTGCGCAGCACGTCGCGCGGATCCCCGCCGAGGCCGGGCGGCTCGGGGATCAGGTCGCGAAGCTGGCTGGAGACCTCGTCGACGCGGAGCGGATCGAAGAGGAAGAAGACCGCGTCGGCGAAGGAGAAGAACGAGAGGGCGCGGTTGCCCACCATCTCCGGGTTCTCCATGTCCTCGCCCGCGACGTCACGGATCACGAGGAAGTGGGGCGGCCGCCCGTTCCACATCCCGAGATTGAAGATGAGCGGGATCTGGGTGTCGCTGACGGTGCTCGGCGTCGCCTGGACGATGCCCTGCTCGATGTAGAGCGGCTTCTCGTAGACCTCGTGGTACCGCGTCCGGGTGCTGTCGTCGGCGGGCAGCAGCTCCTGGCCGTACTGTTCGGCGAGCCGTTCCAGCTGCTTGATCAGCACCGCGATGTACACCGTCTTGCCGGTGTAGCGTGCCCCGGCCATCGCAATGCAGGTGGACGTCGAATCGAGCCATCTCTCGGGCAGCTCGTAGTGGCAGCGCGGGCAGACGATGTCGATGTCGGCGATGGTGGTGCCCTGGGGCAGGGGATTCCACTGCGCGCCGTCCGCGGGGCGCTCCGAGGTGTGCACCTGGCGTGAGGTGACCGGCCGACCGGTGAACTCGCTCGCGACGGGGTCGATCTCCGCCGGGGTGTCGTCCTTCATCATCCACGCGACCGAATCCCAGTTCAGCGGGACAAAGCAGCGTGGGCATTTGTTGGTGCCGGGCGCGGTCAACCGAGCACCCCCTGTTGCTTGAGCGGCGCCAGCAGCCCGGTGACGATGGTCGTGACCGCCTCCGCGTGCGCGCCCAGATGAGCGCGGATGTCGGTCGCGACCGACACCGGGCAGTTGGCCGCGGCGTCGCCGACCATGGTGTCCGCGGCGGCGTCGGACACCGACAGGGTGACGATCGGTCGATCCGGCGTGGTGGCGAGCACCGGCAGGGAGCCGATGCCGTCGGTGACGACCACCGTCAGCGTCCGCCCGGACACCGGAGCGGCCAGGGCTGCGCGGAGGTCGGGTGCGATGCCCAGGCCGGTGGGCGGGACGGTGGCGAGGGTGTCGCCGAGACTACCCGCGGTGGCGGTCTGGAAGGTGGTGAACGACGGGGCGGGGACCACGAACTCGATCGACGACTCGTCGCCGAGGACCGCTGCCATTCCGGTCACGATGTCGCCGCAGGCACCGACTGCGTTGCGGGCGAAGGCGGTCGCCATCGACGTCGAGGCGTCGACCACGCAGCGGACCTTGAGTTCTTTGCTCGCGCTCACGTGGTCGGCGCCGAGCACGCCGCGGCTGGCGATGCGCGCGGCGGCGGCGACGGGAGGCAGCGACGAGTCTTCGACCGCCAGGCGCGTGGTGATCGCGAGCTTTCCGTTCGCGTCCGGGGCGACGGACGCGAGGTCGACGAAGGCGAGTCCGGACACGTCGCGCGGGGCGAGGGTGGCGATGTCGCCGCCGGTGGTCGCCGCGTTCTCCGGCTGGATCGAGACGTGCAGAACCGTGCCCTGGGGAAAGCGTTCGAGACCGCGGTCGGGGACGGCTCCCACCGACACCGACTCGTCGATCGACGGCAGGATCATGAAATCGGGCGAGGTCTGGATGACGCGCACCGGATTGCCGCTGTCGGAGCGGGCGGCCAGGCGCGCCTGCGCTGCCGCCCCGGAGTTGGCGAGCCGAACGGCGAGCG
>NZ_JAAYXO010000188.1 GCF_012515855.1 Gordonia sp. (in: high G+C Gram-positive bacteria) | reverse complement strand
GTGACCGTGACCGCATCCGGATCATGCTCAGCCACGATCGCAGCGACCGCGTCCTCGACCCGCCGCGCCGACAACCCACCCATCGTCGACAACCGATGCGCGATCTCCGCATCAATGAACGCCAACAACTCCACGTCATCGACCAACGCGGTCTGCTCCACCGCCCGCCGAAACCACGCCGGGGTCAGCAGACCATCCCGCAACAACCGCCCGACCGCCGGGATCCGCTCGAAACAGGCCTGCGCCGCCTCCACGAACCGCTCAGCGGTCCACTGCCGCACCCCGGCCACCGTCGCGTACGAAGCAGCGACCTGACACAGCGCATCGAAATAGCGAGTGAACACCCCCTCCGACCCGGCCGCATCCTCGGCCGCGATCCGAGCAGCAAGCAACCCGTAGACCGCCCGATAGCGGTGCCAGAGCACCAACCCGTCGAATGACCCAGCATGCGCGGCGAACCGCAACAGCGACGCCCCCTCCGAACCCTGCGCACCATCCGACTCCGGCCGCGGAATCCGAATCACGATCACCTCATCGGTCACCTCCACCGACGAGGCTGCCGTCGTCGCTGAACCAACCCCGACCCCACCCCGCGGATCCATCGTTGCCGTTGCCATCACGCCACCCCCTACTCGAAACCAACTCGAACTTACGTTCGATCATAGTTTCAGGGTCTGACAAGTTTCGGGGTCTGACAATCGGCGGTACGTATCGCGGTACGCCAGGGGCTACGGCGTGACGATCGTGCCGCTGCAACTACGCGCCGGGATGGCCCACAGGGCGTTGCTGTTGACGGTGCTCATGGTCAGTTTCACCTTGCCTGGACCCAATGCGGCCGTCGGAATCTGGAATTGGTGAGTTCCCTGGTAGGGCGGTCGGACGTGACTGCGCACAAACCTGGTGCCTGTCTTCCCGGTCTGCAGATTCTTCCAGTCCAGGCGCACGGCCGAGGCGTAGCCGATGCCGATCCAGTAGCTGGTGTAGTCGATGGTCAGGTAGGTGTTGTCCTGGTACTTCGAGACGATCACCCGCGAGGGCATGTATGGCACGTCGACGATGTTCGGGCTGATGTTGAGGCAGTTGTGGAGCGGATAGGTGGTCGCGGCTTCGGCGGCGCCCGGGGTGATGGCCGCCGATGCGGCGACGGCGCCCAGTGCGACGGCCGTTGCGGCCACTCGGGTGCGGAGCGGACGGCGACTCGAAGTGTGTCGTGACATGGATCTTCCCCTCGGTGTGGATGTACCCCGTCTGTCGTATGAACGTATGAAAGTGTTTCAAGTCGCTTTTGTCAACGCCAGCGCTCGATGCGCGGCGTTGTAGGTGAACGTTCGCAGCCACGGACGCGGACGACCGTTCGGGAGGTGGCGCCGGACGGCGGCGTACGGGAGATCGATCAATGCGTAGACGGTGCGGTCGACGGATTCGCGCTCCGTGTTGCCGAAGTGTCGCTGCGTGAACTCGACCAGCGCGTCCCGAACGCCATGGTTGGCTGCGTGCAATGTCACGGCGAGGGTGTCCGGCCAGTCGGCGGCGATGTCGGATGCGCTGTACAGCAGCATCAGCCGGGCGAGCTCGGGATGCGCGTCGGTCCAGCCGAAGACGTGATCGAGGCAGGCGTCGGCCGCCAGTGCGGTGTCGGGGTGCTCGAGGGCCTCGAGCAGGCCCGCCTGAAAGTCGGTGATGGTCCGCAGCCACAGCTGCGCCATCAACTCGTCGCGGTTGGCGAACCGGTGATACATCGAGCCGGACGGGGCGCCGACCGACGCGGCGACAGCGGTCATCGACACCGCGGCCGGCCCCTTGGCCAGGGTGATTTCGAGAGCGGCGTCGAGGAGCTGGTCGGCGGTGAACCGTGGTGCCCGGCCCATCTCAGGCTTCGGTGCGCAATGCTGATCCGATGGCCACCGCACACAGTTTGGCCGTACCGTCGGCCGCCACGATCTCGATCTCGCACCTTGAAGTGGCCTTCCGTCGACCGCCGTGCATCAACGACGCGGTGGCGCGTAGGCATGCGCCGTCGCGGGCGGCCGCGACGTAGTCGATGGTGAAGCCGTTCGTCAGGACACTGGTGCCGAGTGCGAGAGCCGCGGCGTAGGTGAGCGAGTTGTCGGCGAGGTAGGCCAGTACGCCTCCGTGGATGAGACCGTACTGCTGACGCAACTTGTCGTCGACGGGTACTTCGAGCACCACGTGCTCGTCGGTGACGGCACTGATGCGTGCGTCGATCAATCGGCTGAACGGCTGTGCTTCCAGGACGGCTTGGGCTTCGGCGAGATCCATGTATTAGAGAGTGCTCGCTAATTTTATGAAGGGCAAGGGGGTCGTGAGGCGGCCGCCGTACCGCCCGCGGCCTCAAAATTCTGGACGAGTCTACGAGTCCCACTGCAGTTCAGTCGATCTCGATGGAGCGGCCCGAGTGTCGATCGCCGTCGTCGCTGGCTACGATGCGAGCAAACCGATTCCCCCGGAAGGCCCTGACATGACCTCCCCCCTCCCTTTCACCGACAACTATCGCGACCTCTCGAACAGCGACGGCTACCAGTTCGAGTTCAGTTGCGAGCGCTGCGGCAACGGCTACCGATCGGCGTTCCGTCGCAGCGTGCGCAAGACCGGCGGCGCACTGCTTCGCGGCGTGGGAAGCTTCCTCGGCGGGCGCGGAAGTTCGCTCGCGTACCAGGCGAGCGAGGCGCTCGACCGCGGCACCAACTCGTCGGAGAAGGACTCGGCGATGCGCGCAGCGGTCACTGATATCGCCCCGCAGTTCGTTCAGTGTCGCGGCTGCGGCGACTGGGTGTGCGAGCAGGTGTGCTGGAACGACTCGGTGGGGCAGTGCGCTCGCTGCACGCCGATCCAGGCTGAGCAGTTGGCTCAGTTGCAGGCGCAGGCTCGGCAAGACCAGATGCGCGAGGCGCTGCGCAACACTTCGCTCATCGACGGTGTCGACGTGTCGCAGCAGTCGATCCCGCGGTGCCCGAGCTGCCAAGCGCAGACTACCGGTGGAAAGTTCTGCGGCAGTTGCGGTTCGGCGTTGGCCGCGGTGCGCGCCTGCGGTGGGTGTCAGGCTCAGAATCCCGCGGGCGCCGTTTTCTGCTCTGAGTGCGGCGGCGGCCTGATCTGACTCGCACCCCGCGTGCCTCGACGACGACGCCCCGCCTGCGTATTCGCAGGCGGGGCGTTCGAGTCTCTGGCCGGGTCCGGTGCTACTCGCCGGTGAACTCCGGCTTCTCCTTGTTGGCGAAGGCGCGCGGACCGATCTTGGCGTCCTTCGACTGGAACACCTTGGCGCCGAGTTCGGCGTCGATCTTGAATGCCTCTTCCTCGTGCATGCCCTCGCTGTCGCGAATGGTCTTGAGGATGGCCTGCACCGCCAGCGGGCCGTTGGCCGCGATCTGGTCGGCGATCTCCAGGGCCTTGTCCAGCGCTGATCCGTCGGGCACCACGTGTCCGACGAGGCCGTACTCCTTAGCCTCGGCGGCGGTGATGTGACGGCCGGTCAGCAGGATGTCGGCGGCGATGGTGTACGGAATCTGGCGGACCAGGCGCACGGCGCTGCCGCCCAGCGGGAACAGGCCCCACTTCGCTTCGGAGACGCCGAACTTCGCGCTCTCGGCGGCCACCCGGATGTCGGTGCCCTGCAGGATCTCGGTGCCGCCTGCGATGGCCGGACCTTCGACCGCCGCGATCAGCGGCTTGGTGAGGCGCCGACCTTTGAGGAGTGCGGGCATCTTGGTGAGGTCCCAGCCACCCTTCGCGAACGAGTCGCCCGGAGCCGACTGGTTCATCGCCTTGAGGTCGGCTCCTGCGCAGAAGTAGCCGCCGGCTCCGGTCAGGATGGCGACGCGGATGTCGGGATCGGTGTCCACCTGGTCCCAGGCCTGCTCCATGATGCGCATCATCGGGCCGGACAGTGCGTTCCGGGCCTGGGGGCGATTCATAGTCACGATGAGCACATGCCCGCGCTTCTCGACGAGACATTCGGGGGCGGCAGTGGTGCTCTCGACGGTCATCTTTCCTCCTGGTGCGACGAATACCTTGCCGCGAACAGTAACACGTTCTAGTTTTAACCTATGGCCTTCACAGTTGCGGACCTGTTCGAGCACGCCGTCGACCTCATGCCCGAGCGCATCGCGTTGGAATCCGGTGATCGCTCACGTACTTATGCGGAGTTGGACGCGCGTGCCAACGCGATCGCCCACAAGCTCCGGTCACTGGGCGTCGGCCCGGGCGACGCAGTGGGTCTGTACAGCAGAAACACCATCGAATCGGTGGAAGCGATGCTCGCGATCTTCAAGGCGCGCGCGGTGATGGTGAACGTCAACTACCGCTATGTCGAGAACGAACTCGAGCACATCTTCGTCGACTCGCAGATGAAGGTGCTGATCCACGAGCGGCAGTACACCCCGCGGGTCTGCAACGTGTTATCGAATGCCGACACCGACCTCACGTTCCGGATCGTCGTCGACGACGGGTCGGACACGGCGATCGCGTGCGGCGACGACGACCCGGATGTCATCGGTTATGAGGACGCGATCGCGACGTCGTCCACTGCTCGTGAGTTCGAGCCTCGGAGCAACGACGACCTCTACATGCTCTACACCGGCGGAACCACGGGGAAGCCCAAGGGCGTCGTCTGGCGCCAGGAAGACGTGTGGCGAGTGCTGGGCGGTGGCATCGACTGGTACACCGGGCGGCCGATCGAAGACGAGTGGGAGCACGCGCGCACCGGCGCCGAGGGCGGACAGCTGGTGCGTTTCCCGATCCCGCCGTTCATCCACGGCGGCAGCCAGTGGGCCGTGTTCCAGTCGCTCTTCGCCGGCGGGAAGGCCGTCGTGTACCCGGACTTCGACGCCGCGGCGGTGTGGGAGGCGGTGCAGCGGCACGGCGTGAACGTCGTCTTCATCACCGGCGATGCGATGGGCCGCCCGATGATCGAGGCCCTCGAGGCCGGCGACTACGACGTCTCGACGGTCGTCTCGGTGGCGTCGTCGGCAGCGCTGTTCTCACCCTCGGTGAAAGACCGCTACCTCGACCGCTTCCCGAACGCGGTCATCGTCGACGCGATCGGCTCATCGGAGACGGGATTCGGCGGCATGGGTATGGCCGCCAAGGGCCAGAATCGCCATGGTGCCCCGACCGTCAAGGCCGACCCGAACACGCACGTCCTCGCCGAGGACGGTCGCCTGCTGGAGCCGGGAAGCGGCGAGGTGGGGCGACTGGCGCGTTCCGGCCACATTCCGCTGCGCTATCACAACGCCCCGGAGAAGTCGGCCGAGACGTTCGTCGTCTACAACGGCGTTCGCTACTCGATGCCGGGCGACTCCGCGACCATCGAGGCCGATGGCACCATCACCATGCTTGGTCGCGGATCGATGTCGATCAACACCGGCGGCGAGAAGGTCTTCCCCGAGGAAGTCGAGGCCGCGCTCAAGGCTCACCCGGAGGTCTTCGACGCGGTGGTGGTCGGAGTTCCCGACGAGCGCTTCGGGCAGCGCGTGGCGGCCGTGGTGCAGGTCCGCGACGGCGTGCGTCCGACCCTGGAGTCCCTGGGCGAGACCGTTCGCCGCGACCTCGCAGGTTACAAGTGTCCGCGCAGCGTGTGGTTCGTCGACGAACTGAAGCGTTCGCCCGCGGGCAAGCCCGACTATCGCTGGGCGCGCGAGACCACCGAGGCGCGCGTCGCCGACCAAGCTCACTGATCTCCCCTCGAAGACCCCCGCTTTCCCCTCAAACACCCACGCTCTCCCCTCAAAGAACAGGACATTGATGAAGACCCCATTGTGTGAACGGTTCGGGATCGAATACCCGATCTTCGGTTTCACCCCCAGCGAAGAGGTCGCTGCGGCCATCAGCCGCGCGGGCGGCCTCGGCGTGCTGGGCTGCGTTCGTTTCAACGAGCCGGAGGAGCTCGACGCGGTCCTGGAATGGATGCACGAGAACACCGACGGCAAGCCGTTCGGCGTCGACGTCGTCATGCCCGCCAAGATCCCGACCGAGGGTTCGAAGATGGATCTCGACACGATGATTCCGCCGGAGCATCGTGCCTTCGTGGAGCGCACGCTCGACGACCTCGGCGTCCCGCAGCTGCCGGACGGCGGTGATCGCGTCAACACCGGTGTTCTGGGCTGGTTGCACTCGGTGGCTCGCTCGCACGTCGACATCGCGATGGAGCACACCCGCAAGTACGGCCAGATCAAGTTGATCGCCAACGCCCTCGGTTCGCCGCCGAAGGACGTCATCGACATCGCTCACGACAACGGCGTCGCCGTCGCAGCACTCGCCGGCGCGAAGGATCATGCGCTGAGTCATCTGCACGCCGGCGTCGACATCGTGATCGCGCAGGGGTACGAGGGCGGTGGCCATACCGGTGAGGTCGCGTCGATGGTGCTGTGGCCCGAACTGGTCGACGCGGTTGGTGACAATCCGGTGCTGGCTGCGGGCGGCGTCGGCAGTGGTCGGCAGATCGCCGCCGCGATCGCTCTCGGCGCCCAGGGCGTCTGGATGGGCACCTACTGGCTCACCGCTGCCGAGTACAACCTCGGCGCGCACAAGGAGGGGCAGCCGTCGACCGTCCAGCAGGCCCTGCTGGCCGCGACCTCGCGCGACACGGTCCGCAGTCGGATCTACTCGGGCAAGCCCGCACGTCTGCTCAAGACCTCGTGGACCGACGCGTGGGAGGCGCCGGGTGCGCCCGACGCCCTGCCGATGCCGCTGCAGAATCTGCTGGTGGGCGAGGCCCACGCCCGCATCTCCGCAGCCGACGACCCGAAGGTCGTCGCGATGCCTGCGGGCCAGATCGTCGGTCGCTGCAACGAGATCACGCCGGTCCAGGACCTCGTCGACGGTCTTGTCGCGGAGTACAAGGAAGCGGTCGCGCGAATGAACGCGACCTTGGCGTAACCGTCGGGCTGCGCCCGCTCATATCCGCGTAAGTCGCCGTCAGAAGCTGGATTCTCAATCCAGCTTCTGACGGCGAACTACGCGGATGATTAGGGGGTGGGCCGCCAGGTCGGCTCGCCCAGCGATGCGGTGAGGGCGGCGCGAGCGGTCTTGAAGGTCGCGGTCTCCGGGACCTCGTCGGTGACCCACACCGTTGTCGGCCACTGCTTGGGGCCGAGATCTGCTTGGGCGAGCAGGAACTCGATCAGGCTCGCCTCGGTGAGGCCGGGTGCCACCAGAACGGCGCCGACCGTGTCGCCGATCTCGGCCGGGACACCGAGGACGGTGGCCTCGCGAATACGGGGGTGACGCAGCAGGATCTGCTCGATGGGGCGGGTGCCGAGGTTCTCGCCGTCGACACGCAGCCAGTCGCCGATGCGGCCGGCGAAGTACACGTACCCGTCCGCGTCGACCCAACCGAGGTCGCCGGTGCGGTACATCCCGCCGCGCAGACGTTCGGCGGTCGCGGCGTCGTCGCCGTAGTAGCCGTCGAAAAGGCCCGGGCCCGAAGCGTTCACGATCTCGCCGATCTCGCCGACCGGAGTCGGTTCGCCGGAATCCGGATCGACGATGGCATTCGGTTCCCGCAGCGGACCGAGGGCGGCATCGGGAGTGTCGGGGGTACGGGTGATGGAGACGCCGGCTTCGGTGGAACCGAACCCGTCGACCACCCGGGCGCCGAAGCGCCGCGCGAACTCCGCGCGGTCCGCGGCACTCGCCTCGTTGCCGTACATGATGCGGAGGGAGACTTCGGCGTCGTCGGGACGCTCCGGTGTCGCGAGCACGTAGTGCAGCGGTTTCCCGACGTAGTTGGCGTAGGTGATTCCGTAGCGCCGGACGTCGTCGCAGAAGCCGCTGGCGGAGAACTTCTTTCGCAGGACCATCGACGCGCCCGCGGCGACCGTCACCGACCAGCCGGCAACCATCGAGTTGGAGTGGAACATCGGCATCGAGAGGTACGAGACGTCGTCCGAGCCCATGCCGAAACGCTCGGCCAGCATCACTCCGGGTGCGGCGAACTTACGCTGGCTGCAGCGGACGGCTTTCGGGTCCCCGGTGGTTCCCGAGGTGAAGATCAGCATCAGCAGGTCGTCGGGCTGCACCGCGCCCTCGACGTACCGGACCGGTGCGGATCCTTCGATCAGCCGGGACCAGTCCTCGCCGTCGACGTTGAGAGTCGGCACAGATTCGATGTTCGGCAGGAGCTCGGCGGTCTCGTCGGAGACGATGACCAACTGGCAGTCGGAGCGGAGGACGTCGTCGACCAGGGCCTGGCCGCGCCGCGTGCTGTTGAGTCCGACGAGCACGAATCCGCCCATCGCAGCAGCGCCGAACAGATAGCTGAACTCCGGCACGTTGGGCAGGAGTACGCCGATGTGCGGCGGGCAATCGGGGTCGAGCCGCCCCCGCAGCGCCGTTGCTCGACGACCGCTGGCGTCGATGTGCTGACGCCAGGACGTGAACCCGTCCTCGAAGTACAGGCCGCGGTCGTCGACCCCGGCGAGCGCGGGCAGCAGCTCCGCGAGGGTTCGGGCGTCGGTGACGGCGGCTGCGGGGGCGGTCATCCCTCAGTGCTCCGCGGTGAGAAGGTCGCCCAGCTCGTCGAGCACGACGGGCGAGCTGCCCAGGGTGAACTCGTTCTGCTTGGCGCGCAGGAAGTACCGATGCACCGGGTGGCTGGTGTCGATGCCCACGCCGCCGTGCACGTGGACCGCCGTGTGCGCGACGCGGTGCCCGGCCTCGGTGGCCCAGAACTTCGCGGTCTCGATGGCTGCGGTGGGCTCACCCGGCTCGGCGTCGGCCAGACCGGACAACAGCCATGCGGCCTGGGTGACGGTCAGCGACAGCGCCTGCGCGTCGATGTACCCGTCGGCCAGCCGCTGTGCGACGGCCTGGAACGAGCCGATCGGGCGCGAGAACTGTTCACGCTCGCGGGCGTACTCGGCGGTCGCGGCGAGGGCCGCCTCGACCGTTCCCGCCTGATCGGCGGACACCGCCAGGCGCAGCAGGTCCAGGGCCTGCGCGACGGTGGCGTGGCCGCCGCCGAGCAGCTCGGACTCGGCGACCGCGACGCCGTCGAACTCCACGGTGAAGACGGGGGAGAGGCCGGTGGCGACGGTCTCGGTGATGGTGACCCCGTCGCGATCGGTCGGTACGACCGCCACCACGGCGCCGCTGGCGGCCTCGGCCGTCACCAGAAGCACGTCGGCCGCGGTTGCGTAGGGAACGTTGACCTTGGCTCCGCGCAGCGCGCCTCCGGTGAGTGTGACGCGGGGTGCGAGTGCGGAGAAGTTCCCGTCCTCTTCGACGGCGGCGGTCAGGACGGCGCTACCGGAGACCAGCGATTCGAGGAGGCGGCCCGAGAGCTCGTCGCTCGCGTGCTCGGCGACCAGCGGAACGCCGGCGATGGCATGCGCGCCGTACGGCACTCGAGCCAGGCCACGGCCCAGTTCGGTTGCGACAGCTACTGTTTCGAGAGTTGTGAGCCCTGCGCCGTCGACCGACTCGGGTGCGGCGAGGCCGAGGAGACCGGCGTTCGCGAGCTCGGTCCACAGCCGCTGGTCGATGGGTGCGCGGTCGGCTTCGAGCTCTGCGACCCGCTCGGCCGGGCTGATCCGCGCGAGAATGTCCGCGGTGAGCTTGGCGAGGTCGGCCGCTGCTTCGGTGGGCGTGAAATCCATGGGTTCGTCCTTACTAATACAGCGGCGGGGTCAGCGGCGGGCGGGCGGAAGCTTGAGGGCGAGCATGCCGATGATGTCGCGCTGGATCTCGTTGGTCCCGCCGCCGAAGGTGAGGATCAGCGAGGTGCGCTGGAATCGCTCCAGCCGGCCGAGCAGATGACTGCCGGGGCTGCCTGCGCGCAGGGTCGCCGCCGGTCCGACGACCTCCATGAGCAGGCGGTAGGCCTCGGTGGCGAACTCGGTGCCGAAGACCTTGGTGGCCGAGGCGTCGGCGGGCGACGGCGAGCCGCCCGACGCGGCGATCGACGCGATCTTCCAGTTGACGAGCTTGAGGAACTCCACCTTGGCGTGCACGCGAGCGAGGTTGCTGCGGACCCAGGCCTGATCGGCGGGACGACGGCCGTCCACCTCGGTGGTCGCGTACGCGAGGGTCTCGCGGAGTGCGGTCTGAATCGGCGCGGCGCTGCACAGGGCCACCCGCTCGTGATTGAGCTGGTTGGTCACCAGGCTCCAGCCGCCGCCCTCCTCGCCGACCAGGTTCTTCACCGGGATGCGCACGTCCTGGTAGTAGGTGGCGCTGGTGTCGACGCCGGACATGGTGTGGACCGGCGTGTACGAGAAGCCCTCGGCCGTGGTCGGCATGATCAGCATCGAGATGCCCTTGTGCTTGCTCGCCTCCGGGTCGGTCCGGCAGGCCAGCCACACGTAGTCGGCGTAGGGGATCAGCGACGTCCACATCTTCTGGCCGTTGACGACGTATTCGTCGCCTTCCCGGTTGGCGGTGGTGCGCAGCGCCGCGAGGTCGGTGCCCGCGCCCGGCTCGGAGTAACCGATCGAGAAGTGCAGGTCGCCCGCGGCGATCTTCGGCAGGAAGAACTTCTTCTGCTCGTCGGTGCCGTAGTGCATGATCGTCGGCGCCACGGAGTTGATGGTCAGAAAGGGGACGGGCGCGCCCGCGATCGCAGCCTCATCGGTGAAGATCAGCTGGTCCATCATCGACCGATTGGCGCCGCCGTACTCCGTCGGCCAACCCAGCGCGAGCCAACCGTCCTGGCCCATCTGTCGGACCACGTCGCGATACGCGTCGCCCTCGCCGAGCTCACCGTCGCCGCCGGTGAGTGCTGCGCGGCGCTCCGGAGTCATGAGGTCCTTGAAGTACGAGCGGAGCTCGCTCCGGAGCTGCTCTTGTGCCTGCGTGTAGGCGATCTGCATGGCTCTCCCGCCGTTGCTGTTTTTCAATCGGGGCGCGATACTGCTTCCCTAGTATTGAAACACGTTCTAACGTGTAGGAGCGGAGTCCGTCAACTGGCCGGGCTCTTCAGTGGAGGAGAAACTCATGCGAATCAAGGCCGATTTCGATCTGTGCGAGTCGAACGCCGTCTGTGTCGGTATGGCACCCGACGTTTTCGAGCTCGACGACAACGACTACCTGGTGATTCTCACCGAAGAGGTCGACGAGTCGCGCCGCGAAGAGATGCGCCAGGTGGTCGCCAGCTGCCCGCGGTCGGCGCTGTCGATCGCCGAAGACTGACACGGTAAAGTTCCCGATCGGTTCGCCACTCGGGGCGATCTGTGTTAGAACAGGTTCTAGTCTTGGCGGATCGAAGGGATCGAAGTGAGTGAATCGTTGGACGGCCGGGTCGCAGTAGTCACCGGTGCGGGCGCCGGGCTCGGACGCGCGGAGGCCATCGGCCTGGCGCGTGACGGGGCGACTGTGATCGTGAACGATCTGCAGCAGGCGCTCGACGCCAGCGATGTCTTCGACGAGATCGCCTCACTGGGCGGCAAGGCTGTTCCGGTGGCAGGCGACATCTCCGATTCGGCGACCGCGACCGAGATCATGCGCGTGGCGACCGAGGATCTCGGCGGCCTGCACGTGGTGATGAGCAATGCCGGGATCACCCGCGACGCAATGCTCTTCAACATGACCGACGATCAGTGGGATCTGGTTCAGCGCGTGCACCTGCGCGGACACTTCCTGCTGAACCGCAATGCGGCAGCACACTGGCGCGCCGAGTCGAAGGCCGCGGGGGCTCCGGTGTACGGCCGGCTCATCAACACCTCGTCCGAGGCGGCGCTGCTCGGCGGAGCGGGTCAGGCCAATTACTCGGCGGCCAAAGCCGGCATCTCGATGCTGACTGTCTCGGCCAGCCGCGCGCTGGCCCGGTACGGCGCCACCGCCAACGCCATCTGCCCGCGCGCTCGCACCGCGATGACCGCCGACGTCTTCGGCGATGCGCCCGAAGACGCCGTGGACCCGTTGTCGCCCGAGCACGTGGTGACCCTCGTCCGCTACCTGGCGAGCCCGGCCGCCCAGGACGTCACGGGACAGATCTTCGTGGTGTACGGCCCCAAGGTCAGCCTGATGGCCGCGCCGAAGGTCCAGGAAGTATTCGCCGCGGACGGCGACCAATGGTCGCCGGAGACCCTTGGCAGTGCGGTGTCCGAATACTTCGCAACCGGGGAACGCGGCACGTTCTCGGCGTCGGATTTGATGGATTAGCGAAAAGATATCTACAGTGTGTCGGCTGAGCGTGTAACGCCGAGCACAATTTTGCGTACATGGTAGGTTGCCAGCATCGGAGCGGGAGGAGGGGCCTTGTCGAGTAAACTCGCAGCCCCCATGAATGGCGTAGGGGAATTCGTCTCCCTGGGGGTGGAATCCGCTCGAGAACTTTTTCGGCGGCCTTTTCAGTGGCGGGAGACCGTGGAGCAGTCGTGGGCTATCGCCCGCGTCTCGCTGGTCCCGACGCTGCTGGTCGCCATCCCGTTCACGGTGTTGGTGAGCTTCACGCTGAACATCCTGCTCCGTGAGATCGGTGCGCAGGACCTCTCGGGTGCCGGCGCCGCACTCGGCACCATCACTCAGATCGGCCCCATCGTCACCGTGCTCATCGTGGCCGGCGCCGGTGCGACGGCCATCTGCGCCGACCTCGGCGCGCGAACCATTCGCGAAGAGATCGATGCTCTCGAGGTGCTCGGCATCAATCCCGTGCATCGACTGGTGGTTCCGCGGGTGATCGCGTCGACCGGCGTGGCCCTGCTTCTCAACAGCCTGGTCTGCACCATCGGTATCGCGGGCGGCTTCATCTTCTCGGTCTACCTGCAGGACGTGAATCCCGGCGCCTTCATCGCCAACCTCACGCTCCTCACCGGTCTCGGCGAACTCGTCATCTCGATGATCAAGGCCGCGCTCTTCGGTCTCTTCGCCGGTCTGGTCGGCTGCTACCGCGGCCTCAACGTGAAGGGCGGAGCCAAGGGCGTCGGTGACGCCGTCAATGAGACTGTCGTCTACTCCTTCATGGCGCTGTTCGTTGTGAACGTGGTCGTCACGGCGGTCGGTCTCAAGGCGACGATGGGATAATTGATGGTCCTGCCAGGTACTACAAGGCTGCTTACTGCCCGCGTCGCGCTCAAGCGCGCAGGCGAAGACTGGAACAAGATCGGCGACCAGGCTCTTTTCTACTGGGATGCCATCATCTCGATCCCGCGCGCGCTGCGCCTATATAAGAAGGAGACGCTGCGACTGATCGCAGAGATCTCCATGGGCACGGGTGCCCTCGCCATGATCGGCGGCACCGTCGTCGTGGTCGGCTTCCTGACCCTCTTCACCGGCGGCACCATCGCCGTCCAGGGTTACAACTCGCTCGCCAACATCGGCGTCGAAGCGCTCACGGGCTTCTTCTCTGCATTCATCAACGTCCGCATCGCGGTTCCGGTCATCGCCGGTATCGCTCTGGCCGCCACCATCGGCGCCGGTGCGACGGCGCAGTTGGGCGCCATGCGTGTGTCGGAGGAGATCGATGCGCTCGAGGTGATGGCCATCGCGTCGGTTCCCTATCTGGTGAGCACGCGCATCGTCGCAGGCCTCGTGGCGATCATCCCGCTGTACTCGCTGGCTGCGCTCGCGTCGTTCCTGGCAAGTCGATTCGCGACGGTCTTCCTGTACGGACAGTCGTCGGGTGTCTACGACCACTACTTCTCGACGTTCTTGATTCCGTCGGACATCCTGTGGTCGTTCGTCCAGGCCATCTGCATGGCCGTGGCCGTCATGCTGATCCACACGTACTACGGATTCAACGCTTCCGGCGGTCCGGTCGGCGTCGGCGTGGCCGTCGGCAACGCGGTCCGCTCGTCCCTCGTGGTGGTCGTCGTGATCACCCTCCTCACGTCGCTGGCGATCTACGGCGCCGACGGCCAGTTCAACTTGGCGGGCTGATCCGATGGCGAAGAAGAGCAATATCGGTTACCGCGACGGCACGCGCAAGATCGCGGCCCTGATCATGGTCGGACTCCTGATCGGCATCGTCGCGCTCGCGTCGGGCCAGTTCCTGGGCTGGTTCAAGGACACCACCCCTGTCACGCTGTACGCGCCTCGCGCCGGTCTGGTCATGAGCCCGGACGCCAAGGTGAAGCTGCGTGGCGTGGAGGTCGGACGCGTGGTCTCGGTGACCACCGACGGTGACCGCGCCCAGCTGAAGCTCGACATGGCGACCAGCACCTTGAATCAGGTGCCGGCCAACGTGCGTGCAGACATCAAGTCCAACACCATCTTCGGCGCCAAGGCGGTCAACCTGGTGATCCCGGAGACCGGTGCCGAGGGCGAGCTCGGCAAGGGTTCGGTCATCGAGGCCGATCACGTGGTCGTCGAACTCAACACCGTCTACCAGCAATTGGTGAATGTGCTGGCTGAGCTCCAGCCGGACAAGCTCAACATCACCCTCGGTGCGGTTGATGAAGCGCTGTCGGGTCGCGGCAAGGAGATCGGCAACGCGCTGGTCCAGCTCACCGACGTGCTCGGCAAGACCAACCCGCACCTCCCGGAACTCAACCGCCTCCTCGAAGAAGCCGCCGGCGTCACCAACGTGTACGCCGACGCGATGCCCGATCTGATGCGCGTGGTCGACAACGCCACCCTCGTGGGCAACACCTTCGTGGACAACGCGGCGAACCTCGACTCGTTGCTGATCAACGTCACCGGCATGGGCAACACCATCAACGGTGTGCTCTCCCGGTCGAAGAAGGACCTGATGGCTACCTTGACCGACCTGAATCCGGTCACCGCGCTCCTCGGCAGGCAGGCACCCGGCCTCCGATGCTTCGTCATTGCCGCGTCCAAGGCCGTCGACATCGCGACGCCGCTCATGGGCGGCCGCAATGGCATGCTGCTCCTGGACGCCGGCCTGATTCCGGGCCAGGACCCGTACGAGTACCCGGGCGATCTCCCCGAGGTTCGCGGCGACGGCCCGCCCACCTGCCAGGGTGGCCTGACGAATGTCGAGTCGAAGGAGCACGTCCCCTTCTACGTGATCGACAACGCCGATACGCCGTACCAGCCGCGCACCACCCCGAAGGTGGAGTCGCGCAAGCTCTTCCAGCTGCTGTTTGGAGGTACCCCTCGTGGATAGCCGCGCACGCGCGTTCCGCGCGACCGTCATCAAGCTGGGCGCTTTCGCAGTCACCATGATGTTGGTGCTTGTCGGCCTGGTGCTGGTGTTCAGCCGATACCAGGGCGGCAGCAGCAACGACTACACGGCGATCTTCAGCAGCGCCTCGGCGCTGAAGAACGGCAGCGTCGTCAAGATCGCAGGCGTCGACGTCGGCAGCGTCAGCTCCGTGGAGCTGACGCGTGACAGCGAAGCCCGCATCACGTTCAGCGTCAACGACAATTATCGTCTGCCGACCTCGGCCCAGGCGCTGATCCGCTACCAGAACCTCACCGGCGACCGGTACCTCGAACTGCAGCCGGGCACCGGCCCGGTCGGCAAGACGCTGGAGCCGGGCGACGAGATCCCGCTGTCGCAGACCGAGCCCGCTCTCGACCTCGACAACCTGCTCGGCGGCTTCAAGCCCCTCTTCCGGACGCTCGACGCGAAAGAGGTCAATGAGTTGTCGTCGGCGTTGATCGCGATCTTCCAGGGCCAGGGCGCGGGTCTCAACAACCTGCTCGCCAACACCGCGGAGTTCACCGAGACCATCGCCGACCGCGATGAGCTGATCGGCAGCGTCATCGACAACCTGAACCGAACCCTCGGCACGCTCGAAGCTGACCACCAGGGTCTCGATCAGAGCGTCGACCGCATGCAGCAGTTGATCTCGGGGCTGTCCGAAGACCGCGAGGTAATCGGTAACTCGATCACTCAGGCGGCGGAGGCCACCACCGGTCTCGCGAGCCTGATGAACGTGGTCCGGCCCGATCTGAAGAAGTCGATCACCGCACTCGGGCGCACCAGCGAGGAGGCGTTGAAGGGCGAAGACTTCATCCGGAACCTGCTCGGCAGGCTCCCCGGCGACTTCAAGATGCTGTCGAACCTCGGCAGTTACGGCGCCTGGCTGCAGATCTACTTCTGCCGCATCCGCCTGCTGATGCCGGGCCCCGGGAACACCCAGTACTACTTCACTTCCATCGATGTGATGGGCGATAAGACCAAGGCCGGCGGGAGGTGCGCGAGTTGAGCGAGAACCAGAATCCCGAGTCGGATCCGACCACGGAGATCCCGACGCCGGACAAGCCGTTCGCACGGGCCGGGCGGCCCAAGTATCAGGTCGGCATCATCGGTGCCCTGATCACCGCGATGGTCGTCATCATGGCGATGCAGATGGATCGCCTGCCCTACCTGTCGCAGATCAGCACCTACGACGCCTACTTCGAAGACGCAGGCGGCCTGGTGGTCGGCGACGTCGTGATGATCGCCGGTGTGCAGGTCGGAACCGTCGAAGGCATCTCCCTGGAGAACGGCGACGACGGGCTCAAGGCGAAGGTCAACTTCCGGCTCAACGACACCGTCGAGATGGGCGATCGAACCCGCGCCGCCATCAAGACCGAAACTGTCCTTGGCCGCCGGAATCTGACGATCACCCCGATCGGCACCGACCGTATCAAGCCCGGCGGATCGATCCCGGTCGATTCCACCGTGTCGCCGTACTCGATGACGGACGCGCTTGAAGACGCGACCAGCACCCTGGACAAGACCGACACCGATCAGCTGAACAAGGCGCTCGAGACGCTCACTGAGACCTTCTCGAAGACTCCCGCCAACGTGGGCGGCGCCGTGGAAGGCGTCGGCAAGCTGTCGAAGGCGATCGCCGACCGCGACAACGCTCTCAACGACCTGCTGCGTCGTGCGCGCGGAGTCACCGAGATCGTCGGTCAGCGCAGCGACCAGATCCGGCAGATGTTGGTGGACGCCAACGCTCTCCTCGGCGAGCTCAACATGCGCCGTGAGGCGCTGCGCCAGATCATCAAGGGCACGCGCGATGTGACGGCGGAGCTCACCGGGTTCGTCGAAGACAACAACGAGCAGCTCAAGCCGGTTCTCGAGAAGTTCAACGGTGTCCTCGACATCCTGAACGACAACGAGGAGAACTTCGGCAAGGCGATCGATGAGCTCGGCCCGTACGCAAACATCCTCGGCGAGGCCGTGAGCTCCGGACCGTACTTCTCATCGCTGGTCGGCATCCCGACCTTCGGCGACTACTTCGGCTCCTTCATGAAGGTCCTGCAGCGCAAGTATCCCGAAGCCGCACGCTACTTCTACGAGTTCTCGGGCAACCCACTCTTCCCGAAGAACTGGGAGCGGGGCCCGGACGCCGGGACACCGGACGTGAGCCGACCGAAGCCCGACGACGCCTACCCGACGCCGATTCCGCAGCGGCCGCAGAACAACAACGACCTGAAGCCGAGCGAACGATATGGGACGGACTGACGTGAGCATCTCTAAACGCGTCTGGGTCGGCGTGGCTGTCGCGGTGGCGCTGATTGTGCTGGCCGCCACCGTGTTCATCGGCGTCCAGAAGGCCACCACACGAAATGTCATCGCGTACTTCCCGTCGGTGACGGGTCTGTACACCGGTGACCCGGTACGAGTGATCGGTGTACAGATCGGCAGCGTGACCGGGATCGAGCCGCGCAGCGGCGACGTCAAGGTCACGATGCGCATCGATGACGAGACACCGATTCCTGCGGACGCTCGTGCGGTCATCGTGGCGCAGTCTCTGGTCTCCGGTCGGTTCATTCAGCTGACGCCGGTGTACGCCGCGGGCAACGAACTCGACGACGGCGCCGTGATCCCGATGGAGCGCACCGCCATTCCGATGGAATGGGACGACGTCAAGGCACAGCTGGATGAGCTGACGACTGCGGTCGGGCCCAAGGGCACCGATCCGGGTACTGCCGCTGATGCCATCGATGTGATGGACAAGAACCTCA
Organism: Gordonia sp. (in: high G+C Gram-positive bacteria); assembly: GCF_012515855.1. Taxonomy (GTDB): domain Bacteria; phylum Actinomycetota; class Actinomycetes; order Mycobacteriales; family Mycobacteriaceae; genus Gordonia. The sequence continues at coordinate 3,653 of NZ_JAAYXO010000188.1, read as the reverse complement.
ACGGGAACGGCAAGGCGATGGCCGAGTCGATCACCCAGATGTCGCGCGTCATGGGCACCTTGGCCGACAACCGCGGCGATGTGTTCGCGACCATCAAGAGCCTGCAGAAGCTGACCGACGAGCTCTCGACGAGCCACGAGCAGCTGGTGCAGTTCAACGGTCGCATGGCGAGCGTCAGCAGCGTGCTGTCCGACAGCAGCGACGACCTCGGCGACGCGATGACCAACCTCAACGAGGCCATCGGCGAGCTCGAAGGCTTCCTGGGCCGCAACAGCAGCACCGTCTCCACCACGATGGAGAAGCTGGCACAGATGACGGGCACGCTGAAGCGGAAGGACGAGCAACTGCGCGGTCTGTTGCACTCGGCCCCGAATCAGCTCGCCAACTTCTTCAACATCTACAACCCGCTGACCGGTTCGCTGGACGGCGTGTTCGGCCTCGGCATGGGCAACAACCTGATCTCGTTGCTCTGCGGAACCATGGCCTCGACCAACCGTCCCGGCGACACCGAGAAGGACATCGAACAGTGCGTCGATCTGTTGGCGCCTGTTTTCAAGGACCTGATCGTGAACTACCCGCCGTTCATGTCCAACCCGGTGATCGGTCGCGCGGCCAGGCCGGACCAGATCACCTATCAGAACGCGAGCGTCAAGGCACGCGCTCAGGCAGGCGTCCGGGAGCGTGACGCGGAGTCCCGCGCCGCCATGCCAGACCCGCTGACCAAGCTGCTGGTGCCGTTCGGAGGTGAAGGCTGATGAGGTCGAAGAAGATGGTTGCGGGCCTGGCTGCGGCGACGCTGCTCCTGGTCCCGGTGACAGTCGGCTGCAGTGCTAACACGATCTCGACCGTGTCGGCAGTCGGTGCGGCAGGCACCGGTTCGGACGCCTACCAGATCACCGCGCGGATTCCGTCGGCAGCAGGCCTGGTGCGAAATGCGCCGGTGATGATGAACGACGCGACCGTCGGCAGTATCGGCGACATCGTCATCGACGACTGGGCGGCCAAGGTGACGATGCGAATCGAGGCCGGCGTCAAAGTGCCGGTCGGCTCGCACGCGATGATCGGCATGACCAGCGTGCTCGGATCGTCGCACATCGCGATCGTCCCGCCGGAGAAGACGACGGGCAAGTATGTCGGACCGGGCGGAGCATTGTCCCTGCCCAACTGCCCGGACCAGCAGAATCTCCCGCAGACGGATGCCAAGAAGGTCCCCGGCATCACGTCGGCGCAGACCATCGATCCCTGCATGTATCCGACTACCGAGCAGGTGCTGAGCTCGTTGTCAGTGGTGCTGAACGGCGGCGGACTGTCGCAGCTAGGAGACGTCGCCCATGAGCTGAGCGAGGTGTTCGGCGGCAACGAGGACACCCTCAAGAAGCTGATTCCGCGGCTGAACACGCTGGTGACGGATCTGAATAAGCAGACCGGCAACATCATCAGCGCCATGGAGGGGCTCGACCGACTGTCGGCCACCATGAACGCCCAGACGCCGACCATCGAGCGGGCGCTCGAGAGCGGGCCGCAGATTCTGCAACTGTTGGTGGATCAGCGCAAAAACTTGACCAGCGCACTCGACAGTGTCGGCAAGCTGTCGGCCACCGCGAACCAGGTGCTGCGGAAGAACAGCGACGACATCAAGGTGATCGTCCCCAACATGGCGGCACTGCTGGAACAGCTGTCGATGACCGGGCCCGCCCTGTCGGATTCCCTGCGCATCCTGCTGACCTTTCCGTTCGTCGAGGAGAAGATCCCGACAATCGTGAAGGGCGACTACGTCAACTCCGACCTGGTCCTGGACCTCACCTGGAGTCGTCTCAACAAGACCTTGGTGGCGTCGGTGAGCACCGTTGGACCCGAGGTCGCGGCCGGCAAGCCCGCGGGTAACGCCCGCGGCGGCGCGAACCCGTACAAGGCGCCGCAGGACAAGGGCGTCAAGCAGAAGAAGCAGAGCAACCCGGGCAACCCGTCGCTGCTCGATCTGCTTCCGAAGGGCGGAAACTGATGAAGATCACACGCTTTGTCCGGATGCAGTTGATCATCTTCAGCATCGTCACGGTGGTCGCCATGACGGCAATGGCGATCTTCTACATCCAGCTGCCGAAGATGTTCGGCGTCGGTAGCTATCACGTCACGCTCGAGACTCCGACCACCGGCGGCATCTACGAGAACGCCAACGTCAGCTTCCGCGGCGTCAACGTCGGCAAGGTTGTCGGAGTCAATCTGACGCCGACCGGCGTGGCGACTGAGATGCGGATCAATTCCGACATCAAGATCCCGTCGAACTCCGCGGCCTCGGTGCGCAGCGTTTCGGCGGTCGGCGAGCAGTTCGTCGAGTTCACACCGCCGAAGAAGCCGGCCGACTCCAACCTGCACAACGGTTCCGTCGTGGAGTCCGAGGACGTGCCGGTCGAGATCTCCTCGATGCTCGATCAAGCCGACGCACTCTTGAACCAGGTCAACAACACCAAGGTTCGCGCGGTGATGGACGAGGCGTTCCTAGCGTTCAACGGGACCGGGCAGGATCTGCAGCGGCTGATGGACTCGATGACCCTGTTTGTCGGTGAGCTGGACAAGAACGTCGACACGGTGATCGATCTCGTCGACGAAGCCGGACCGCTGCTGGCGACGCAGACCCGGAGCGCGGACTCCATCCGTGCCTGGACCAAGAATCTGACCCGAGTCACCGACCAGCTGCGAGCCAGTCGGCCGGACATCAGCCAGGTTCTCGAGCGCGGTCCCAATGTCGCGGCGCAGAGCCAGCAGTTGTTCGAGGACATGAACGTCTCGTTCCCGCTGGCTATCTCGAATCTTCAGGTGGCGGCTCGTACCCAGGCGGTGTATCTGCCGAACCTGAAGCAGACCATCGTGCTGTATCCGCGCGTTCTGTCGGCGCTGATCACTGCCATCAACTCCGGATCCAACCGGCACGGACCGAACGTGAACTTCGGGCTCGGGTTCCAGGATCCGCCGACCTGCACGGTCGGCTTCGTCCCGGCGCCGGAGTGGCGCTTCCCGTCGGAGCAGGACGCTCGCGATCTGCCGTCGGGCCTGCTGTGTCGCCTGCCGCAGGATGCGCAAGCGGCGGTCCGCGGCGCGCGTAACTTCCCGTGCATCGAGTACCCTGGCCGTCGTGGCCCGACGCCGGAGGAGTGTCGGACCGGTTTCAAGCAGTCCAACAGGGACAACGTTGCGCTTCCGAACGGTTTCCCCGGAACCGACCTGCCCAGGCAGCCGGCGGCACATGTGGTCCCGGGTACGCCCACGGACTACGACCCTGCTCCGGCGGTGTACGGAACGACGTACGACCCCGAGACAGGCAAATTTATTGGTCCCGATGGAAAGACCTACACGACGAATGCGAACCAGACGTCGAAGGGTCAGAAGAAGCAATGGTACGAACTGATCACGAAGACGGTGGAGTCCTGAACTCCCCAGACGACGATTCCGTAGACGACACTTCGGCAGAAGCAGGCGCGGCTGACCAGGGCGCCGCCGGCGAGCGATCCGCTGCGCCGGTGGTGCGCCGGTCGAGTCCGATGGGGCGGCGCAAGAAGTCCAAGTCGGCGGCTGCTTCGTCGCCGGTGCCGGTGTCGGATGACGCGGAAGTGTCGCCGGAGCCGGTGGACGCGGCGGAGTCGGTGAGCCTTGCGAAG